>DASWMN010000286.1:0-4308 GCA_036399735.1 Telluria sp.
GTAGGTGTGGGTGGTGTAGGCGGCGTCGCGCTGCACTTCCAGCAGCTTGGAGACCGGATTGGCGCTGTTCTTGTTGTATTCGCCCAGTACCGCGCGCGATTCGGTCTTGAAGTCGTCTTCGCTGTAATCGAGATTCTGGAAGCGGTCGGCTTCGACCTTGAGGATGGTTTCCAGGTCCTGTTTGGCGAAGGTGGTGTGGTAGTTGGTCAGGTCGTCGCTGGTGTAGGCGTTCTGGCGCGCACCGGACTTGGTGATGACGTCCTTGTATTTGGTCGGCGGATATTCCTTGGTGCCGCGGAACATCATGTGTTCGAAGAAGTGGGCGAAGCCCGACTTGCCCGGCTCGATTTCGTTGCGCGACCCGGTCTGGACCGGAATCTGTACCGACACCAGGTTCGGGAAGCCGGTCGGCACCACAATGATCTTCAGACCGTTGGGCAGCGTCTTTTCAGTCGCAGTGAAAGGCAGCAAGTCGGCCTTGGCGGCAGGTGCCGTGGCGCTCATGGCAAGTACCGGGACTGCGAGCAGGGAAATCGGAATAAGTTTCGACACGTTGTCTCCTAGTGAAAAAAACAGCATCGGGCAGCATAAAATATTCGCTCCATAAAAGACAGCGAAATTTCATGCATACACGCACTTTTGGAGATGCGGCGAAACAAAGACCTGCAAGGTGTAAACACCGGGCGCGCAGCCCGGGTTTCACACCACTTCGGTCAGGGGCAGGCTGATACGGTTGCGGCCCATGTGCTTGGCGCGGTACAAGGCGGCATCGGCGGTGGCTACCAGCTGGCAGGGCTCGCTGTCGGCGGCGGTGATGGCAGTCGCGGCGCCAATGCTCACGGTAACGTGGCGGCCGATACCGCCCCCATGGGGCACGCGCAGGCGCTCGACCCGGCAGCGGATGCGTTCAGCCACGATGGCGGCGCCCTTGAGCGACTGGTTGGGCAGGATCACCGCGAACTCCTCGCCGCCATAGCGCGCCACCAGGTCGTTGGCGCGCATTTCGCTGGCGACGGCCAGCGCGATGCGTTTCAGGCATTCGTCGCCGCCGAGGTGGCCGTTGGCATCGTTGTAGGCCTTGAAGTTGTCCACGTCCACCATCAGCAGCGACAAAGGCTGGCGCTGGCGCAGCGCGCGCGACCATTCGGCGTTCAGGGTGTCGTCGAAGCAGCGCCGGTTGGCCAACCCGGTCAGGCCGTCACGCGTGGCCAGCTGCTCCAGGGCGATCTGGGCCGCCTTTTCGTCCGTCATGTCGCGCAGGGTCTGGACCACGGCGCACAGGGCGCCATCATCGTCGAAGATGGGGCTGGCGTCAGCGGCCAGGTAGCGCCGTTTGCCGGTGCGCGGCATGTCGCACCAGCTTTCCACGCACAGCGGGGCGCCGGGCTCGCTCTTGCGGCTTGAACGCACATACAGCTTTTCCAGTTCGTCGGTGCGGTTCTGCATGACCAGATCGGCCAGGGTAGGGCGGGCGGCCGCGTAAAAGCTGCGCCAGTGGTCGCGCGTACCGAGCACCTGATCGGCGCTGACCCCGGTCAGGCGTTCGCAGGCGCGGTTCCAGATGATCACGCGGCAGCTGGTATCGAGCACAAAGGTGGGCACGGCCAGCATTTCCATCATCTTGTCGGCAAAGATGCGCTCGCGTGCGGGCGCTTCCGGACGACGAAATGGGTGGGTAAGTAGGCTGTTCATGTTCCGTCCCTGTCTCGAAAGTATCCTGGAGGAAATAATTGATTGCTTGCAAGACTTGATTTTGCAACCGCAAGTCGCTCTTCCCTTTGATCTAGAACAAACGGACCGGGATTGCCGCCTAGTGCAGGGCGCAGCTCTGGATCAGCGGGAAGGACAGTGTCAGCAAAGTGCCACTGCCCGGCTGACTGTCGATCGAAAAGCGACCGCCGATGGCGGCCGCGCGCTCACCGATCCCTGGCAGCCCGTTGCCGCCCGTGCCACGCGGCAAGGGCATGCCGACCCCGTTGTCGCGCACGGTCATGGTCAGTACATTGGCGCAGCGGCTGAGCGCGACGGTGACCTCGGTCGCATGCGCGTGCCGCACCACATTCGACAGCGATTCCTGCAAGATCCGAAACACGGTCGCATCCCGTTCCGCGTCGGCGCTGCCGTCAAAGCAGCGCGGTTCGACCTGGAGCACGTGGGCAATGCCATGCATGCGCGTCAGCTCCGACAATTGCCACTCGATTGCGGCCGGCAAGCCGGCCGCCAGCGCCAGCGGCCGCAGGTCGTTGATGACGGCACGCAAGGAGACAATGGTGCGGTCGAGATTGCCGATCATGGCGCCCAGTTTCTGGTTGATCAAGGGATGCGCGCCACTGGTGCTCACCTGCAAGAGCGACAGGTCGATCTTCAGGGCCAGCAAGTGCTGCCCCAGGTCGTCATGGATGTCGCGCCCGATGCGCTGTCGTTCGGCCTCGCGCACCGATTCCTGCTGGCGCGCCATCTTGCACAAGCTGACATGGGTGCTGGCCAGGGCGCGCTCGGCGCTGCTGCGCGCATGCCGCTCGTAGCTGAGCTGGGATTCGCGTTCGCTCAATTCATCGTCCAGTTTCAGATGGCGCCGCAGCAGGGCATGAAAGCCCCATCCCAGCAGCAGCATCCAGAGCGCCGCAATGATCATGACGGGAATGGTGAGCATGACATCCTTCCGATTTATCCGATGTGGGGAAGCCGACTCTGATTAAGTTACATGGGAGAAAAAGAGCGAATTTGTTGAGGATCAATTCAATTGCGGTGGAGCATTAAGCTGGCGCAAAGCCCGGTGCCGCGCGGTTTTCCCGGCGGGTCGTTCGGTCTTGCTATAATGGAGGGTTGACGTTCAGGGATATTTGCGTGACTTACAGTATTAAAGAGATGTTCTATACCTTGCAGGGCGAGGGCGCGCACGCCGGCCGCCCTGCGGTATTTTGCCGTTTTACAGGTTGCAACCTGTGGAGCGGACGCGAAGCCGACCGCGCCACTGCGGTGTGCCAGTTTTGCGACACCGATTTTGTCGGCACCGACGGCGACGGCGGCGGCAAATTCAGCAGCGCCGCGGCACTGGCCGCGCGCATCGACAGCCTGTGGCCGTCCAGCCATCCGAGCCACAAGTACGTGGTGTTTACCGGTGGCGAGCCTTTGCTCCAGCTCGACACCGCCCTGATCGATGCCATGCATGCGGCCGGTTTTACGATCGCCATCGAAACCAATGGCACGCTGCCCGTGCCGGCGGGCGTGGACTGGATCTGCGTCAGCCCGAAAATGGGCGCCACCCTGCTACTGCAGGGCGGCAGCGAGATCAAGGTGGTCATTCCGCAAACCAATCAGGACCTCAGCGCCTACGAGAGCCTGGCATTCGAGCACTTTTTCGTGCAGCCGATGGATGGCCCGCTGGCCGACTTCAATACCCGTCTCGCCATCGAGACCTGCAAGCGCAATCCCAAATGGCGCCTGAGCTTGCAAACCCATAAACTATTACAGATACCCTGACCGCTACCATGTTGACGATTACCCGCAAGCTCGAATTCGATGCAGGCCACCGCATTCCCGACCACAAAAGCCAGTGCCGCAACCTGCACGGGCACCGCTACACCCTGGAAATCACCCTGGTGGGTGCCGTCATCCAGTCCGAAGGCAATTCGGACAATGGCATGATCATGGATTTCTCCGACATCAAGGCGCTGGCGAAGGAGCATCTGGTCGATATCTGGGACCATGCTTTTATCGTGTACGAAAAAGATGACAAGGTGCGCGAATTCCTGGCAACCCTGCCTGGCCACAAGACCGTGGTGATCGACCGCATTCCCACCGTGGAAAACCTGGCCCAGGTGGCGTTCAATATCCTCAAGGCAGCCTACACCGACCGCTTTGGCACCGGCCTGCACCTGCACAAGCTGGTTTTGCACGAAACCCCGAACTGCTGGGCCGAGATCACCGATGCCTGATCAGGACTTCATGCGCCTGGCGCTCGAACAGGCCCGGCATGCCTGGGACCGGGGCGAGGTGCCGGTCGGCGCGGTCGTGGTCAGGGACGGGGTGGTCATTGCCACCGGCAGCAATGCGCCGATCGGCAGGCACGATCCCACCGCCCACGCGGAAATCGTGGCCTTGCGCGCGGCCTGCGCGGCGGTGGGCAACTACCGCTTGCCGGGCTGCGAACTGTACGTGACGCTGGAACCGTGCGCCATGTGTTCCGGCGCGATGATGCATGCGCGCCTGGCGCGCGTCGTGTATGCGGCGCAGGACCCGAAGACGGGGGTGTGCGGCTCGGTATTCGACCTGTTCGCCCTGGAACAGCTGAACCACCACACCGAG
>DASWMN010000287.1:0-12786 GCA_036399735.1 Telluria sp.
TGCCCAGACCATTCAACTGGTAGCTGGCGCCAGTGTTGATGATGTCGCCTTCATACACGCCCTGCGATGGGGTGGCGCCGGTGCCGCGCGTCTTGCCGGCCTGGCCGCGTACGACGAAGCCTTCGCTGACACGGTACTTGAATGCCAGGTCGAGGAAGTCCGACTTGGCGTAAGCGCCCTCACGCACGATGTCATCGACGATACCGTAGCGCAGTGGCGCGGCGGTGGTGCCCTTGTTGGCGAAGCTGGCCGAGGTCAGGGTGCCGTTGTGGACTGTGTAGCTGTCTGGGGAAACGCCGCCGCTGATCATGCCGCTGCCCAGCTGGTCGGTCATGAAGTTGCGGTTGTAGTTCGATGCGGTCAGTTTCGAACTGAAGAAGGTCGCTTCAGCGCTGAAGTCGCGCGATGGCTTGAACTGCACGTCGACCAGGCCACCCTTGCGCTCACGTTCCTGTTCGAACAGCGAGGAACCGATCAGGCGTGGATACCAGACATTGGCCAGATCCGGGTGGGCCACTGCCACCGGGCTGGTTGGCGCAACCTGGGTCCAACCCAGCAGTTCCTGGCCGTCGCGGCGCAGGCTGCGCTTTTCCGAGAACCCTTGCAGCATAACGCCGAACGTGTTTGCATCGTTCTTCCAGTTAACCAGTGCGCTGAACTGCGGATCGGTTTTGCCGGCCAGGGTCGAGTGCACGGCCTGGATCGATGCTTCGAACGACAGTGGCTCTTTGAAGTCGAGCGGGTGACGGGTGATCACGTCGATGGTACCGGCGACGCCGCCTTCGACCAGATCGGCGGTCGGGCTCTTGCGCACCACAACCTGGCCGACGATTTCCGATGGCAGCAGCGAGTAGCTGGCGCTGCGGCCAACGGCGCCGCCCACCTGGTCGAGAACGAACCAGTCGCCCGACGAGATGGCGTGGCCATTGATGACGGTCTGGGTCAGGCTTGGCGCGGTGCCGCGCAGGCTGACACGGTCGTTTTCATCGAAGCCGCCGGAACCGGCAGCCGAAGAACTGATGTTCACACCAGGCAGGCGTTGCAGCGAGTCGGCGACGTTCTTGTCAGGCATCTTGCCCACGTCTTCGGCAGTGATCACCTCCACGTTGGCGGCGGCATTGCGCTTGGCCGTCAGCGACTGCTGCAGCGAAGCGCGGATACCGGTCACGATGACCACTTCCGGTTCTTTCTGTTCGACCTGCTGGGCTTGCGCTGGCATGGCCACGCTCAATACCAGCAAGGCCGATGCTGCCGCCACTGGCGTCAGACGGTTGATGCCCTGCTTTGCGTGCTTGCCAACTGCTGCCTGATTCTGCTTCATAATTCCCCCTTGGATTGTTCGGCTTACTTTTTAAAGCCTGTTCGTTTTCGTCACCACCACTTTGTCGAATTGGTACAACCACCTCTAAAACCAATCTAACGCCAATATACTACTGTTTAATACCAGAACACTACCAATTAAGATATTATTTTTGTATGCACGGGCATGCCGCAGGCAACAGCGCCGGGCTGCTGCCAAGTGGTCTGGTCGGGAAGACATTGTTGAAAGCACATCCAAGGGCAAAATGCTGTTGGTGGTCTTTTTTTGGTATTATCGGTTCCGGCAATCCGGCCGTTTGGCTAGTGTGGCAAACACGCACCACTTTTAGAAAACGAAGGCATATTGGTATGACCTCCCTTGCCACCATCATGGAAAATCTGGCCCAGACCAGCAGTCTGCCGCTGTATCAGCAGCTCCAGCGCGCCCTGCGCGAGGCCATCGACAAACGCCTGTTCGGCCCGGACGAGGCACTGCCTGCCGAACGCCAGCTGGCCACTGACCTTGCCGTCTCGCGCATCACGGTGCGCAAGGCGATCGACGGCCTGGTGTCCGAAGGCCTGCTGGTGCGGCGCCCCGGATCGGGCAATTTCATCAATACCAGAATCGAAAAGAACTTCGCCAAGCTGACCTCGTTTTCCGAGGACATGCGGGCCCGCGGCCGCACGCCGCGCAGCGTCTGGCTCAAGCGCTCGGAAGGCACGGTCACACCGGAAGAAGCGCTGCGTCTGCGGCTTTCGCCGGGCGCGCCGGTGTACCGCTTCAACCGCATCCGCTATGCCGATGAAATTCCGATGTGCCTGGAGTACGCGACGATTGTCGCCAGCGCCCTGCCCTCGCTGGAGACAGTCGGCATCTCGATGTACGAGGCGCTGGAAGATGCGGGCAATCGCCCGGTGCGTGCGCTGCAGCGGCTGTCCGCGATTCTGCTCAACGCGGAGCAGGCCAAGCTATTGCAGTCGAGCGAGGGCGACGCCGGCTTGTGCGTGGAGCGGCTTGGTTTCTTGCGCGATGGTCGCGCGGTCGAATTCTGCCGCTCGTACTTCCGCGGTGATATGTATGACTTTGTGGCGGAGCTGAGTTCATGAAAACGAGCTGCTGTTTATCGGGCTGCGCGCGACCGATACTGGCACTCTTCTGGAAAACTTGCTGCGCGCCGAAGGGCTTTGGTACACGGACGAAGAGGACGAAGCAGACTTCGATGCCTGCACCATCGTCGCCGACGCCATCACCGCGCGCTGGGTGGCGCTCTGCGTCGAGATGGCGCGCGCCTTACATGCCAGTGGCGCGATCGCGCAGCGCTTCGGGCGCCGGATCCCCATCATCGTGCATGAACTGGAATATTATCCGAAGATTGCCGAACAGACCGCCGCCGCCAATCCGCCCGGTGTCGCCACCGAGTTTGTCGCGTGGATCGAGGCCATGTAGGACACGCCGCTAGCGCACGTCCTTCACGGCCGCAGCCATCTGCGGGTCATCAAGAATCTGGTCCGGATCGATCTTCGCACACGTGCGGCCGGCCATGTCGGCCTGCATGCCGACCGACAGCGCTACTTGCATCTGCGGGTTGATGCGCATGGTATCGTTGATGGTGTCCATTGTAGGGGGCGGATGCACAAATGCCAATGTCGGTGGCACCCGCCTTGCTGCGGCGAACCTGCGTCCTTAAATCGCGGTCAGCCCGCCATCGACCGCCAGCTGATGGCCGGTCACGAACGAGCTCTTGTCCGAGCACAGCCACAGCGCCGCATTCGCGATCTCGGCCGGCTCGCCGAAGCGGCCGAGCGGATGCACATTGCGCAGCTTCTTTTCACGCTGCGGCTCGCGTTCCAGCGCGCGCGTCATCATCGGGGTGTTGATCACGCCCGGGCAGACGCTGTTGATGCGGATGCCGCTGCGCGCGTATTCAGCCGCGGCGGTCTTGGTCATGCCGACCACCGCGTGCTTGCTGGCCGCGTAGGCGGGCTGGGTCGGCGCGCCCACCAGACCGGCCACCGATGCGGTGTTGACGATGCTGCCGCCGGCTTCCTGCTTGAGCATCTGGCGGATCTCGTACTTCATGCACAGGAAGGTACCTTTGACGTTCACATTCATGATGCGGTCGAACAGGGCTTCGTCGGTATCAGCCAACGGCAAGGATTCTTCTTCGATGCCGGCGTTGTTGAATGCACAATCCAGGCGTCCATAATACGCAACAGTTTTGTCGATCAGCGCCTCGACCTCGGCCGCGCGCGTGACGTTGCACTGCACGAACAGCGCCTTGCCGCCGCCTTCCACGATCATGGCCGCTGTCGCGTGTCCACCGTCCACCGAGGTGTCGGCCACCACGACGCAGGCGCCCGCGCGCCCGAATGCCACTGCCGCTGCCCGGCCAATGCCCCCTGCCGCCCCGGTTACAAGCACGACTTTGCCCTCGAACGAGGTATCTCTTTGCTGTTTGATCGCCACGATGGTACGCCTCTCAGATTGCTAAAACGAAGCTTTCGCTTCCCTACAGCAACATGGTAGCGTACTTATCCGTAGCTAGCTAGCAAGTAATTACTGACGGGCACGTTTTTCGTACGATTGCTGGTGCGAGCTGATGCGTGAAAGCTCGCCCATTTCCTCGGCCAGGAACTCAAGCAGGTCATCCACGCTCACAATTCCGGCCAGGGCGCCGGTATGAGTCACCACGGGAACGCGCCTGATGCCCCGAAAACGCATGCGCTCGATTGTCTCGTAGACATCATCGTCGGTGGACGCGGTCAGCAGGTCGTCGCTCATGATGTCGCCCACCAGCAGGCTGCCCGGGTCCAGCCCGAGGGCAATGACGGACACCACGATATCGCGGTCGGTGATGATGCCGACCGGGACTTTTTCGCCGTCGGGCTGTTCCACCACAACCAGATCGCCCACGTGGTGGCGGCGCATCAGCAAGGCAGCGCCCTGCACTGTCTCGTCGCGCTTGCAACAAATTGTCTGCACCGTGCAGATTTCGCCTACTCTCATGACGCCTCCCGGCAGCTGCCGCTATGGTTGCGCGCGCGCATATCGGCGCGCGAAACATCTACGCTAACGCGGGAAATATGCAACGGCCTTGAGATCCCTCAAAGCTGGCGGGGAACACAATTCAGACTTTAGGCTCGCCCGGCAGGGGCAGTATGCAGGCGTCAATGATCTGGAGGTCATTGTCCTTGGCGAAGTCGCGCACGAAATGGTAGGCCAGCGGTTCGATTTTTTGCAGGTCGTTATTGACGACGACGGCCTTGACACCGTTTAGCACGGTCGGCCGGACGTAGGGGGAATACTGCAGATGGGCATTGCGGCCGCCTGAGCCAGCCGGCCTGAAACAGGACATGACCCCGCACAGGCGTTCAGCCCAGTCACTGGGCCGGAACTGCCTGCCATCGCTGGTGAGGCCAAGAATGAAGAACTCTTCAGCGAGCTTCATCTTGTTTTCAGGTAACTCGGCCATAGGGCGGCTTAGGAGCTTGGTGGGAACCCCGGTATTATATCTTATAGAAGACTCAGGATGCAGATCGGATGCATGCCTGTAGTCAACCCAGCCATGCCGCGCCCGACAGCAGCAACAGCAGCATCATCCATAACAAGAGGGCGCGCCAGACCAATCCTACCGTGCTTTGCAAGGCGCGTGCGTTCGGCTCCTCGCCGGGCATGACCTCGGCTTCGCTGTCGGTGGAATCGACCGTGGCCGCGTCCGGCGGCAAGACCTTGGAGGCATTTTCGTTCGGGGTGCCCAGGCGCACGCCCATGGCGCCGCCACCGGCAGCGAGAATGATGCCACGCGCTTCGTCGCTCCAGCGGTGGGCAAAGTTGCGCCAGGCATAGATCGCGTCTTCAAAGTTGCCGACCACGGCAAAGGCAATCGCCGTCAGGCGCACCGGCAGCCAGTCGATCCAGTAGAACGCGCGCGCGGCGAACTGGCCGAAGGCTTCGTTCTTCATGTGTTCCGGTTCGTTCCAGGCGCGCGCCAGGTATTCGGACACGCGGTACATCACGGCGCCGGCCGGGCCAAGCGGCATCAGGAACCAGAAGAACACGCCGAACACATTGCGGTGGGTGGTGACGAGCGACTTCTCGACGGCGATACGGGCCACTTCCGACATGTCCATGCCGACGGTGTCGATACGGGTCCATTCGGCCAGCAGATTGCGGGCGGCGTGTTCGTCGCCGGCCGACAAGGCCAGCTGGATCGAGGTGAAGTAATGGCTGTAGTGGCGGAAACCGAGCGTCAGGTACACGATCAGCACGTTCCAGACGAAGGCGGCAAACAGGCCCACATAGCTGAACAGCAGCCAGTAGATGACGAAGGTGGGGATCATCAGCCCTGCCATCAGCAGGAGCCAGCCCATGCGGCCATTGCTGGCGTCGCCAGCGTTGAACCAAGCTTCCATGCGCATGGCCAGGGCCTTGATTTCGGCATAAATCAGATTGTCTGCGCGCAGCGGTTTAAGTTGCTCGATGAGCAGCGCGCAAAGAATGGAGAGAAATGTCATCAAGAGTCCTTTTGTGTTGTTGCTATACAGCGTCGCCCGCTACGATAGCGCAGAGCAGGAGCGGAATCAAACTTATTGGTAATTATGTGTAAGAGTGATAAGGGGCCAATGCGCGCCCTTGCACGGCATCGGCAGTCACATCTTCAGGCGCGCAGGAAGTGGAACAGATTGCGCAACATGCCCGCCGTGGCGCCCCAGATAAAGAAGCGCTCGTACGGCATCGCATAGAAACTGCGTCGCCCTGCCCCTTCCGGCAACTCGAACGACAGGCGCCGGTGATTGGCGGCATTCATCAGGAAGGCCAGCGGCACCTCGAAAATCTCCGCCACCTCGTTCGGATCGGGCGTCAGCTCGAACGGTGGGCGCACCAGGCCCACCACCGGCGTGACCCGGTAGCCGGTGCCGGTCACGTAGTCGGGCAGCATACCGAGCACTTCCACGTGGTGGCGCGCCAGGCCAACCTCCTCTTCCGCCTCGCGAAGTGCGGTCTCGACTGCCGACGCATCGTAATCTTCTGCCCGGCCACCCGGAAAGCTGATCTGGCCCGCATGGTCGGTCAGGTGCGCGGTGCGCTGGGTCAGCAGCATCGACAGGCCATTCTCGCGTTCCACCAGCGCGATGAGGACGGAGGCCGCCGTGATGCGCTCGCGGCGCATGAGCGCGCTCTCTTCCGGCTCAGGCTGCCAGTCCTGCGGCGGACCGGCGAAGCGCTGGCGCAGCCAGCCGGCCGCCAGGCGCTCGGGATCGAGAGCGCCTTCGGCCCCAACGGCATCAATCGGCAATTGCTCGGGATCGAATGGAATCTTTGACAAAATACTTGTCCTATAAACAAAAAAAGGCATCCGGGAAGGGATGCCTTTTCAGTGACGCAGCCTCTAAGATTACTTAGGAGCAGCAGCGGTCGACGCGCGACGGTTTGGCAGTTTCTCTTTGATACGTGCCGATTTACCCGAACGCTCACGCAGGTAGTACAGCTTGGCGCGGCGAACATCACCACGGCGCTTGACTTCGATCGATGCGATCAGCGGGGAATACAGCTGGAACGTACGCTCTACGCCTTCGCCGGACGAGATCTTGCGAACGATGAAGTTCGAGTTCAGGCCACGGTTGCGACGGGAGATCACCACGCCTTCGTATGCCTGGGCGCGCTTGCGGGTGCCTTCGACCACGTTGACGTTGACGATAACGGTATCGCCAGGTGCGAAATCAGGAATCGATTTACCCAGACGGGCAATTTCTTCTTGCTCAAGTTGTTGAATCAGGTTCATTTTTATAACTCCAATAACCATCGTGTCAGCGCTATACCCGAAACAGCATTTCGGACTTTGCAGTCACCTGTTTCGGGGTGCCTGATAGAGGATGGGGTTAGACTGCGCGCGACATGCTCGCAGTCTGGTGCAACAGCAGGTTTACAAACCTGCCAAAAACTTTTCGTCGGCCTTGGAGAGCTGTCCGGCGCTGCGCGCCTTGAGCAGCAAATCGGGCCGCTTGCGGGCGGTCGCTTCCAGCATCTTCTCGCGCCGCCACTTGACGATCTCCGCGTGGTTGCCGCCCATCAGAACCGGCGGCACGCCCACACCTTCATAATTGTCCGGCCGCGTGTAATGGGGCGAATCGAGCAAGCCGTTGACGAAGCTGTCTTCGACTGCCGAAGCATCGTCGTTCAGCACGCCCGGCAACTGCCGCACCACCGCATCCATCAACGCCATCGCGGGCAGTTCGCCGCCCGACAGCACGAAATCACCGAGGCTGATTTCTTCATCCACGACCCGGTCCAGCAAACGCTGGTCGACCGCTTCGTAGCGTCCGCACAGCAGCACCAGGCCCGCTTCCTCCTTGAGCTGCATGACCTTGTCATGGGTCAGCGGCTTGCCTTGCGGGGACATGAACACCACGCGCGGCACCGGCAGTTCGAGCATCACCTGGCGCTGCTTGGCGGCGCCAATGGCTGCCTCCAGCGGCTTGGCCAGCATCACCATCCCGGGACCACCGCCATACGGGCGGTCATCGACGGTGCGGTGATTGTCGCTCGTGAAATCACGCGGATTCCAGGTCGACAGGCCCCAGCGTTTTTGCTCGAAGGCGCGGCGGGTGACACCCGACTGCGTCAGCGCGGCAAACATTTCAGGAAACAAGCTCACGACGTCAAACTGCATCGGAACCTCGCTGCGTGGCGCGGGCCTTAATAATCCAGGCCCCAATCCACGGTAATTTTCTTGCCTGCCTGGTCAACGGTCTTGACGAACTGGTCAACAAACGGGATCAGGCGCTCAGGCGCCTTTTCTACCGCGGCATCAGGCACAGGGGTGATGCGCAGAATGCTTTGCGCGCCGTTGTGCATCATGTCGGTCACCTGCCCCAGGGCTTCGCCCTGCAGATTGACTACGTCCAGCCCGATCAGATCGGACCAGTAAAATTCATCGGCCGGCAACTGGGGAAACTGGCTGCGCGGAATCGAGACAGCGGCGCCCTTGAGCGCCTCCGCAGCATCCCGCCCGAGCGTATCGACCAGCTGGGCCACGACGTCGCCGCCGTGCATTTTTGCGGTCCGTACGGAGACGGTACGCAAGGCTGGTTTATCCAGCCACCAGGTTTTAACGGCCAACAGCGCATCCGCATCGTCCGAAAACGGGGTAACCCGAATCGAACCGGTGACGCCAAAGGCGCCGGACACATACCCGACTTGCGTCAGGTCGTCGGGGGCTTGCACCCCGCTTGCTGCCGGACCGCTCAAACCTGAAACAGACAATTAAGCTGCTTTTGGCTGGCTTGCAACCAGACGTGCAACGGTTGGCGACAGTTGTGCGCCAACGCCTTGCCAGTGAGCCAGACGGTCTGCGGCGATGCGCAGGCCGACTTCAGCACCAGCTGCCATCGGGTTGTAGAAACCGATGCGCTCGATGAAGCGGCCATCGCGGCGATTGCGCGAGTCCGTTGCAACGATGTTGAAGAACGGGCGCTTCTTGGCGCCTCCACGTGCTAAACGAATAACGACCATAATAATTCCAAAAAGTTGTGCTGGGCGGAAAAAGCCGACAATTATAGCGCGCTACGCCGCACAGCAGCAAGCGTTAATGACAACAAGGCGCGCACATCGGGAAGAATCGAGCATTATCGCCTATTTTGGTCCGCAGCGCCAATGCCCCGCCCCTGTCAGAATGGCGAAAGCCGCGCCAGGCTCGGCGTTTTGACCGATACTGGCGCCTTTCCTGCCTCTAGCGCCAATTTTCCATGTCCACTGCACACAAGAACAAAACCTTCGCCACCTTCCTCGCCCTGCTGGCCGGCGGTCTCGGCGCGCACCGCTTTTATCTGCGTGGCAGTCTCGACAAGATTGGATTGATGCATGTGGCCAGCGTGCCGATTGCCGGCCTGGTGATCGGGCTGATGCCGCAGGCGAACGAATTCTACAAGCTGCTGCCTGTGGTGCTGTCGTTTGTAGTGGGGTATCTGGAGACACTCATCCTGGGCGTGATGACGGACGAGAAATTTGACGCGGCCTTCAATGCCGGTTCCGGCAAGAAGTCCGATACAGGCCGGCTGATCGCCGTGCTGCTGGTGGCGACCATGCTGGTCGGTACCACCACCCTGATCCTGACCATGGCGCGCTTTGTCGACCTGATCAGTACCGGTGGCGCCTACGGCTGAGCCCGGAGGCCCAGCCGCAGTATTGCTGAAGAAATGACTTAGTGCGCGCGGTGACGGCTGTTGACGTCGTCACGCAGCTGCTGCTGCTTGGCGGCGGTCGAGGCGCCCGTCATGAAGCTGGCCGGACGCGGATTCGAACTGGCCAGCGCCGTTGCAGGATTCAGGTTGGCTGCCCAGCTCTTGCCCACTTTCAGCTGCACCGGCGCCGGCAGAGTGTCGACTGCGGTCAAAGGGATCCATGGTGCGATACGCTGCAGTACCAGGCGGATACGCGGCTTGACGCCGGCATCGCCGATACGGCCGCGCTGGCCCCAGGCCACCATCAGCGTCTCCGCCGTGTCAGTGTCCTTGATCACGCTGGTGTAGGCCACGTCATACTGGGCGCCATAGCGATGGGCCACCATGAATTCCTCGAACAGCATGGCCAGATCTTCGCGCGAGCTGTCGTTGTCGTTGATGGAGTAGGCATAGTCGTCGTTGGCCACGTCGAACTGGAAGAAATTACCGACTTGCGCGCCGGTGTAGCTTTTTTCCAACGCTGTCGGGGTTTTACCCTGATACATGACCTGGCCCAGTCCCTTCATTTCGACCGAAGTCAGCGGATAAGTCTTGGCCAGCGCGTCCGATGGCAGCGACAGGCTCTGGATGCGCGGCACCACGTTCAGCCAGATTGGCAGGCCACCGTTCAGGTTGCGGTCGGACGGCGAGAAGAAATCGCTGGCGTGGGCCAGTTCGTGGTACATCAGGCGGCCCAGCACGTATTGCAACTGCGATGCCGGACGGGTCAGGCGGTCGTAAGTTGGATAGCTCTCGATCGCATAATCGTTGTCCTTCACCATACGGCCCAGGCCGCTGAAGTTCAGCTGGTCATCGAAGGCCAGACGGTAGTCGGGCACTTCAGTCACCACGTCGCGCTGCTCCGGCGTCAGCCACAGGTTATTCGCATCGAGGTAGATCGCACCCGTGCCGGACGTGTAGAAACTCGGACGCACGTGCGAACCGATCACGATCGCGGTCACGCCACTGAGCAGTTTGCGGAAGTCGCCGCTGGTGTCCTGCTCGCGCAGGAACTGCTCGAAATTGGCGCCCAGGAAGTCATGCGATACCAGGACACGGCCCATGATCTGTTCGATCGTCGGGCCCTCGTTGCTTGCCGCTTCCGCCTGGAGCAAAGGCAGGGTCGCGGCCGAGCACAGATTGTGGTCGTTGGCGGCGCGGAAATACAGGCTCACATCGTAGGTGCACTTGGCCAGCACGCCGGCATAGGCGCTGACTTGGCGGTAAGGATGCACGCGCGCGGTGTGTTCAAAGATGTAGCCGTCCGGGGTTGCCGCCTGGCGGTCGACACTGACGATCACCTCGTCGGAATCGGTCTTGCCGGTGCTGGTGGTCACGGTCGCACGGAATTTCAGGGCCACGTCATTCGGCACTTTCGCCAGCTCGGGGGTCTTGAACATCAGCACGCTGCTGTCGCTCGTGTTCATCGTCACTGCAGGGCCGGCAGTCTGGGTCCATGCAA
This sequence comes from Telluria sp., assembly GCA_036399735.1. Classification (GTDB taxonomy): domain Bacteria; phylum Pseudomonadota; class Gammaproteobacteria; order Burkholderiales; family Burkholderiaceae_D; genus Telluria_A. The sequence continues at coordinate 10,982 of DASWMN010000287.1, forward strand.
TGTTGGTCACCGTCTCGCCGGCAGCGGCCAGATGCGGCCAGGCACGGATCGAGGTATCGGTGCCAGGACGGACCGAATGGTCATCGCGCAGGGTAATAAAGCTCGACGCGGGCGCAGCATCGATCACGATATCGGTGGTTGCCGTGGCTGTGGCGCCACTGGCCAGCACCACATCGGCCTTGAGGCGGATGGTACCGGTCTTGCCTTCGGTTTCGATGGCCACGGTCGGTGTCGCCGCCGCATTCAGGGTCACCGGGGTGCCGCTGACCTGGGTCCACAGCACGCTCTTCAAGGGCGCGCCGCAGGACAGGGCCGAGGCGCCTGCGACCTTGCCGCTGGCCACATTGGCATCGGCCGTAATCTGGAACGTCGTGCACCCTGCCACCGGTGGCGGCGCAGGCGTCGATGGGAGGGATCCGCCGCCGCCGCCACCACCGCCGCAGGCGGACAGTATCAGAGTGAGCGTCACAGCGGCCGGTAGGCGTAAAGCTTGGGTTTTATTTTTCACGACTTTTCCTGACAGAGAGAGTTGTTCATGTTCGTATAACGAACTGTGCCACAGACCATTATATTTAGACGCACGAATGTGTGAGCAGAAGAAACAGGGGTTTTTCCCCCACAGCATGTGGACTACAATGCTTTTTGCTTGTCCCGTAACAATACACTATTCAGGAGAACAATAATGTTAAAACGTCCATATTTCCTAGGCATGATCCTCGGTTTCCTCATGCTGAGCGCGCAGGCGGCTTCCCCGCGCGACCAATATGAGCACGAAACCCGTGAGGCGGCTGCCCGCTACGCGGAAGACCGCGCGATCTGCAACGACGAAAAAAACAACGGTCAGCGCATGAAATGCCTGCGCACTGCCAAAGAAGAAAACAACCGCATGCTGGCGGAAGCGAAAGCGCGCAACGGCGGCGGTAATGACAGCCAGCGCGGCGGCGCCTGCAACGATTGCGCACGCGTGCTGTCGGTCAACGTAGCGACCCGCAAGGGCGAAAGCAATGCGCTGGGCCTGATCGGCGGCGGCGTGGTGGGCGGTCTGCTGGGTAACCAGGTGGGCGGCGGTAACGGCAGGAAGGTCGCCACGGTCGCCGGTGCGGTAGGCGGCGCCTACGCCGGCAAGAAGATTCAGGAAAACGCGAACTCGACCAAGGTCTGGAACGTGGAAGTGGAATACGAAAACGGCCAGCGCCGCACCTTCGGCTTCGAACATGACCCGCAGCTGCAGCGTGGCGACCGTGTGCGTAATTCGGGCAAGTCGATCACCCGCATGTAATTGACCGGGTAGCTGCGTAGCCGCCCAAAACACATCGCCCTCGCGCAGGCGGGGACGATGTTGTTTTTAAGTCTTAGAACTGCTCTTCGCTCAGCGCCAGCACGCCTGCGCTGCCTTCCACGATTGCCGTGCGCAAGCCCGATGCCTGGCTCAGGATATGATCGGCAAAGAAACGCGCCGTCGCGATCTTGGCCTTGTAGAAGGAAGCGTCGCCGGCGCCCTCTTCCAGCCGCTGCTGCGCCACCAGCGCCGCGCGCGCCATCATCCAGCCACCCAGCACGATACCGGCCAGCTTCAGATACAGCACGCTGCCCGAAAACACGCCCTTGATATCGGACTTCATGTTCCCGGCCACGTAGTCAATCACTGCCTCGAGCGCGACACTGCCTTCGCTCAGCGCGCGCTGCATGGCCTTGAAGTCATCACCCGTGGCCGCAGCCAGTTGCGCTTCGGTGGTGCGCACCTGCGCCAGAATCGATTTGGCCACGGCGCCGCCGTCGCGTACCGTCTTGCGGCCGACCAGATC
>DASWMN010000288.1:0-5307 GCA_036399735.1 Telluria sp.
CACGACGCCAACGCCGACGCCGACGCCCGACCCGGGCGGCAGTTTTGCCGGCCTGTCAAAGGCACAGTTCGAGGCTTGGTTCCCGGGCCGCAGTTCCTTCTACCAATACGCCGACTTCGTCGCTGCGGCAGCTTACTATCCAAGCTTTGGCAAATCGGGCAACGCTACCCTGGACAAGCAGGAAGTAGCCGCCTTCTTCGCCAACCTGCAGCACGAGTCGGACAGCCTGAAGGCAGTCCGGGAATACAACACCGCTAACTGGCCTTTGTACTGCGACGTGAACTGGGTGCGCGTCACCTGCAAGAGCACCAACATGAACGACCAGTACTTCGGTCGCGGTCCGATCCAGATCAGCTGGACCTCGAACTACCGCAGTCTGGGCAACGCCATGGGCCTGGGCGAGCAACTGGTGAACAATCCGGAACTGCTGGCCACCAACGCCACCATCGCCTGGAGAAGTGCGATCTGGTACTGGATGACCCAACCTGGCCGCGCCGGCAGGTCGGCGCATGACTCGATGGTGAACGGCTACGGTTTCGGCCAGACCATCAACGCCATTAACGGCAACCGCGAATGCGTAGGCGGCAGCGAGTACCAGGGACCGGCGCAGATGCAGACCCGGGTGAATTACTACACGACCTTTACCCAGAACCTTGGCGTACCGACCGGTCCTAACCTGGGTTGCTGATAGGACGGGCTGAAGCTAAGCCCTGAAACCAGAAAGGCGGCATCGATATCCTGATGCCGCCTTTTTTAGTTTTTTCGTCTTACCTGGCGATGCCCCGTCGAGGCTGCCTGCAAACCCATCATGGCGACCACTCTCAGCCCCGCTCAGCTAGTCGCTTTCACCGGCGACACCGTGTTTAGAGAGAGGGACGATCTCGCTCGCGACGGAGGTTATCCGGCCTAGGATCATTCACCATATTTGAGAGATAAAGCGCCCCCCCCAGCGGTACCTCGTTGTGCGACAATGTTTTTTTGCACACTCTACACAGCTATGCCCGGAATCACAGTTCACCTGGACGAAAAACTCATTGCAACAATCAACCTTGCGCGGCTTGAGGTCTTTCACGTCACGGCCCATGGGGCACTCGACCAAGATCCAAAAGCATCGCTGGACGCAATGGGTGGGCAGTATAGCGACAAGGCCGCGTCCGGTTTTTGGATCTGGATTACGGAGTTAGAGCTCCGGTCTGAGCAGATGGTGGAAGTCTTCTTCGTTGACCAGTGCGGCGATGGAGAAAGCGGAAAGACGGTCGATGAACTGTGCCCAGACAAAGAGGAATCTAATCAAACCGACTTCCGAATAACCCCCGAGCTGGCAGAAGAAATTCGCGCTAGACCCCAGCTTCATGAGGACTTCACCGTCCTGGTACACACCTCACAAGGTCAACGTGCGGTAGCGACCAGTAGTGAGCGCAATACAAGCTTCCGTTTCAGTGTCGGCTGGAATTGGACGGAGCCCGACAAGGCCAGGGTGAGTTTAGGCACATATTGTCTTGATGACGTCATCGCGAGGCGCTCAGGCGCGGAGCATCTGGAAACGAAGCTCTCCTTCGGCGACAGCGCTACATTTACGCTTATGCCAGCAAATAAGTAGTCGCCGTGCCTGTGTCCCGCTATAGATACTGGAAGATTACGACGAATCCAGGCTCACGTTTACCGCTCATTGCTTGCACTCAAGCTAACGGCCGCTTGACCAACGTCCCTGCGCTCAGCCAGATAGCGTATCAACGCATTTTCAAGCGAGGGAAGCAGCGCGCCCCTTGCACTGCCCAACACGCTGTAGCGCGGCCGCTTCGCTGTCAGTCCACATTCGTCTGAAGGCCGTGCTTCCAGACTGCCCGTGTCCAAGCCCGCGAGCTGGGCTGCCTGCTTTGCAAACTCACTCCAGGTGACCGCGCTTCCATTGGTCAGATGCCAGATCCCGCGCTCCCTGTCGATGATCAAGTCCAGGCAGCAATGGACCAGGTCCGGAACGTAGGTGGGCGATACCGTCATGTCGGCAATGGCGTTAAACGGAGCACGTGTGGCCAGCGCGTCCAACGCGTGCGTGACGAAATTATGCTCATCCCACGGCCCGAAGAAGGCGCTGGTTCGCACGACAAGAGCGCCGGGATGCGCCTGCAATACATTGTGCTCGGCCAGCGCCTTGCTCGCCCCGTAGATGTTGAGGGGACTGGTTGGGTCGGACTCGACATAGGGCCTTGCCTGTTCGCCGTCGAACACCAGGTCGCTGGAGAAGGTCGTGAAATGTATCCCATGACGAGCACAAGCCTGCGCCAGTACGGTTGGACCTTCGACGTTTTCGCGCTGGCAGCGTTCGGCATCACTCTCGGCGTCATCAACACGCACGTAGCCGCTGGCATTGATCACCGCCCAGGGCCGGTAACGCGCTATGGCCGACTCAACGGACGAACTGTCTGCAATATCCATTTCGTCGCGGCTCAAGAGCTGGTAGCTGAGGTCGCGCATCTCGCAAATGCGGGCGAACGCGCGTCCCAGCGTTCCGCTCGCACCCGAAATGAGGATGGGCGCCGGCGCCCCGCGCCATTCCATGTGACAGTCGGCACTGATGGACGCGACCGCATCCGACGTAGCCACGGGCGGGCACAAAAACCGCGCCGGCCTGCGCCACCAGCCTTTACCTTGCAGCACGGGATCGGCCGGCGATTGTCCTTTGGCCAGCGCCTGCATCATGCGCGCCAAGGCTGTCGGGCGCGGCGACCCGCCCCTCAGATCAAACGGGCCGGGTTCGTAGTAACCGTGTTGAGCGGTGACCAGACTGTTCCAGTCAAACGCGCCCAGCAGGGACCAGACCGTGACCGCACGCACGTCCACACCACCGCGCTGGGCATGTTTGCACGCCTCCCAGATTTCGTGCAACCAGCGCATTTGATCCTCGCGATGGGCATCAATGTGCACCTCGGTCACGGCGATGGGAATCTGATAGCGCGACCAGACCTCTTCCAGTAACGGGCCGATACCGGCGGCAGGCACTGCCAGCACGCGCGATGCTTCAATGTCGGCGCACGCGATCGAACCAGCCATGCCGCAAAACTGCGGCGGGTAGTTGTCAATGCGATGATCGAGCCAGCGTTCGCTCGTCACGTAGTAATTGACGCCGATGATGTCCGGAGGACAGGTGTTTTCCTGGAACCAGGCCAGTTCGGTAGGACAAACTTCGTTCTCGATGCAGTAAGACCATAGCGCGTGTGATGAATCGACCTTACCGCAAAGCAGGTCCCAGCCCAGCCAGCGCCGTTCGTTATAGAACTCCGCCGTTTCGTGCATGGCCTGCGTACTGTAGGTCTTGCCGAGGTCGTCCGTCTGCACCAGCTTGGCAGCTGGATTGATCGCGCGAATTTCCTTCATGGCCAGGACGGTCGCCTTGCATTGAATGATTAGCGCGCGCAGGAACATCACGTCGCTGCGCGCGTGCGGATACCAGAACCCATACAGGCAGGCAAATCGTGCAGTGGTGAGCGGCTCGTTGACCACGGTGTAGTACGCCGCCCAGGGATAGCGAGCGGCCACAGCACTGGCGTATTGGGCAAGGCCCGTCGCGAACGATGGATCGATCAGACTCGTATGCGCCGGTCCGCTGCCATGGTGCACCAGCCCGAGGATAGGCGTGATGTTGTTATCACGCAGGCTTTGCAGTCGCTGATCCGGCAAGGCCCAGTTGGCCGATTCAACGCCGTCCGGCGCGATCTGTTCCCACAGCACCGGATAACGAATGGCTGAAATTCCTAGCGCGGCGAAACGTGCAATGTCGTCCGGGCGCGCCCCATGACCATTGCGATCCAATTGCGAGTGGAAGCGATCCTGGACACGATTGATGGTGCACTCCAGACCGCCCCACAACGCGATCTGCTGAGCTTCACCACGAATTTCCTTGCTTTGCATAAGTTGACCTTCCGGAAGGACGCGTCTGCGCCAGAAAGCGGACGCCGACGGATTAATTGGCTCAAGTTTTCCGCCCGGATTTTACCTATTTGATATTGATCAGAGCGCCCCCTTGAATTGCGGCAAGCCGCTACCTGTCGACACATTGTCGGCTTACGAATCAGCAACTGTATGTAGGCAATGTCCTATCCGTATTTCGGCGGGAGTCTGACGCGCACGGTACGATTTTAGTAATAATTGAATGCTAAGATTTTAAACATGTAAGCAAATATTACGGACCCAGTTTTATGTATAGCGTTGACCTCACAAAACCCGATGGCCGTTCCCTTACGCTGTACAGTACGCGGCCCATCAGCGACGTAGCTAGCGCGCCAAGTCCGGACAACCAGCCAACCAATCCCAACCCCCATTTGCGCTGGCATCCTTTGCGCGGCGAGTGGGTAACGTACGCTTCCTTCCGGCAAAACCGCCCTTTCCTGCCGCCGCCCGAATACAACCCGCTGGCGGTCACAACGGACCCGGCCAATCCGACTGAACTTCCACAAGGCGACTACGAAGTCGCAGTCTTCGACAACCGCTTTCCATCGCTCTCGCTTGCCTCGACACAGCCGCCGCAACTGCACATCGACACCGCGCCCGCCACCGGTCACTGCGAAGTCGTAGTCTTCACGCAGGAGCCCAAGGCGGCCCTGCACAGTCTGGGCGCCAAGCGAATTGAATTATTGCTGCAGGTGTGGGCAGACCGCACCCGGCGCGCGGCCGAAACCGGCGCGATCCGTTACGTTTTGCCGTTTGAAAACCGCGGCGCGGAAGTGGGAGTCACGCTGCACCATCCGCATGGGCAGATCTATGCCTACCCGTTCATACCGCCCGTACCCGAGCGCATGCTCGGCAATGAATCCAATTACTACGCGCAGCACGGCAGCAATCTGCTGTGCGACATGGCGCGTGCTGAACTGGAAGACGGAAGCCGTGTCGTATACAGCAATGAGCACGCACTAGCCTTTGTACCGCCGTGCGCGCGCTACCCGTACGAGGTTTGGGTAATGCCCATTGCCCCGGTGCAGGATTTTGCGGCGCTGACGTATGCACAACGCGCGGGTCTGGCGCTGGCCGTGCGCGCCGTGCTGCTCAAGTACGAGGGACTGTGGGAGCGCCCTTTCCCTTATTTGATGGCCTGGTACCAGGCACCCACCGATGGCCTGCCGCATCCGGAGACGCAGTTGCACGCACAGTTCTATCCGCCCTACCGCACTCGCGACCGTCTGAAGTATCTGGCCGGAACGGAAATCGGCGCTGGGATGTTTGCGATGGACGTGCTGCCGGAAGAAAAGGCAAAGGAACTGCAGAAGGTGGAAATTGATTTGAGTGAAAAAACATGAATTTCGAAAAATTTTT
>DASWMN010000289.1:0-3502 GCA_036399735.1 Telluria sp.
CCCCCGTCATCGCATAACAGGCCACCACCTCCGGCCAGTGTTCGACCGACTGCGCGAAATCGGCGTGCGGTGAACTGGTCGCGCGGCGCGCCCCGGCCGCATTGCTCGAACCCTCGCTGTGTTTTTCCAGGCGCACGTTCACATAGGCCAGTAAACCCAGGCCGATCTGGGCCGGGTCGAGCAGCGCCACATACTGGCGGATCACGCCCGCTTCCTCGAGCCGCTTGATGCGGCGCAGGCAGGGGGAAGGGGACAGGCTGACCTGGTCGGCCACGTCCTGATTCGATAGCCGGCCGTCCTGCTGCAGAATCGCCAGAATTTTCCGATCTGTTTTATCCAGCTCTATTTTTGACATATTTCCTCCAAAATGGCGATTTATACGCAATATTATTGCTCAAATCGCCTGGCTGTGTGCACGGTTTGGAATTTAATGCCGGAGCTGCAGGACTATACTGTGCGCTAATAAAATCAGGAGACAGACATGCAATTTACGCCCTGGGAAAACCCGATGGGGACGGACGGATTCGAGTTTGTCGAATACGCGGCGCCGGACCCGAAAGCGCTCGGCGCCCTGTTCGAACAGATGGGTTTTGCCGCCATCGCGCGCCATCGCCACAAGGACGTGACCCTGTACCGCCAGGGCGACATCAACTTCATCATCAACGCCGAAAAAGACTCGTTCGCGCAGCGTTTCGCGCGCACCCACGGTCCGTCCGTGTGCGCCATTGCGATCCGCGTCGAGGACGCCGCCTTTGCCTACAAGCGCGCGCTGGAACTGGGCGCCTGGGGCTTCGACAACAAGAACGGCCCGATGGAATTGAACATCCCGGCCATCAAGGGTGTGGGCGACTCCCTCCTGTATTTCGTCGACCGCTGGCGCGGCAAGCGCGCCAAGGATGGCGAACTGGCACCGGGCGCGATTGGCGACATCTCCATCTATGACGTCGACTTCGTCGCCATTCCAGGCGCCGTGGCCAACCCGGTCGGCAATGGCCTGACCTACATCGATCACCTGACCCACAATGTGCACCGTGGCCGCATGAAGGAATGGGCCGAGTTTTACGAGAACCTGTTCAACTTCCGCGAAGTGCGCTACTTCGACATCGAGGGCAAGCTGACCGGCCTGAAGTCGAAAGCCATGACTTCCCCCTGCGGGAAAATCCGCATTCCGATCAATGAATCGTCGGACGACAAATCGCAGATCGCCGAATACCTCGACGCCTACCATGGCGAAGGCATCCAGCACATCGCGCTTGGCACCGACAATATCTACCAGTCGATCCAGCAGATGCGCGACAGCGGCATCGTATTCCAGGACACCATCGAGACCTACTACGAGCTGGTCAACCGCCGCCTGCCGGGCAATGGCGAAAACCTCGACGAGCTGCGCCGCCTGCGCATTCTGATCGACGGCCACAGCAGCGAGACCGAGCGCGAACTGCTGCTGCAAATCTTTACCCAGACCGTGATCGGACCGATCTTCTTCGAGATCATCCAGCGCAAGGGCGACCAGGGCTTCGGCGAGGGTAATTTCCGCGCCCTGTTCGAATCGATTGAACTGGACCAAATCAAACGCGGCGTACTGGCCGACACCACCAAAGCCGCAGCGTAAGCGGCAGGAGACTGCAATGAATGCACCACTCGACCCAAGCAAACTGGGCGCAGAGCCCGAGCACGAAATTTCGCTCGACGACAAATGGACCCTGGAGCGCGGCCGCGCCTTCATGACCGGCACCCAGGCCCTGATCCGCCTGCCGATGATGCAGCGCGAGCGCGACCTGAAAGCGGGCCTCAATACCGCCGGCTATATCACCGGCTACCGCGGTTCGCCTGTCACCTCGGTCGACATGACCGCAGTCAAGGCCAAGAAGCACCTGGACGCCCACCACGTCAAGTTCCATCCCGGGATGAACGAAGACCTGGCCGCCACCGCCGTGTGGGGCACGCAGCAGACCAATCTGTTCAAGGATGCCAAGTACGACGGCGTGTTCTCGATGTGGTACGGCAAAGGCCCGGGCGTCGACCGTTGCGGCGACGTTTTCAAGCACGCCAACAACGCCGGCAGCGCCAAGCATGGCGGCGTGCTGGTCCTCGCTGGCGACGACCATGCCGCCAAGTCCTCGTCCACCGCGCACCAGTCGGACCACATCCTCAACGCGTGCGGCATTCCGGTGCTGTATCCGGCGTCGGTGCAGGAATACATCGACTACGGTCTGCATGCCTGGGCCATGAGCCGCTACACGGGCCTGTGGGTATCGATGAAGTGCGTCACCGACATCATCGAGTCCGGCGCCGTGGTCGACTTCGACCCGGACCGCGTCAAGATCGAACTGCCAACCGACTTCACGCTGCCGGAAGGCGGTCTGAATATCCGCTGGCCGGACACCGTGCTCGATATGGAAGTGCGGATGAACAGCTTCAAGTGGTATGCCGCGCTGGCCTATGTGCGCGCCAACAAGCTGAACAAAATTATCTGGGACAGCCCGAAACCGAAGATCGGCATCATCACCGCCGGTAAATCGTATCTGGATACGCGCCAGGCGCTGGCCGATCTGGGTATCGACGAGCAGGCAGCAGCCGACATCGGCATCCGCCTGTACAAGATCGGCATGACCTGGCCGCTGGAAGCGGACGGCGTGCACGAATTCGCCAAGGGCCTGGACGAAATCCTGGTGGTCGAAGAGAAGCGCCAGATCCTGGAATACGCGCTCAAGGAAGAACTGTACAACCTGCCGGACGGTGAACGTCCACGCGTGGTCGGCAAGTTCGACGACACGGGCGAATGGTCCAACAAGGGCGGCACCGGCCACGGCGACTGGCTGCTGCCGGCAACCTACGAGCTCAATCCGGCCCTGATCGCACGCGCCATCGCCAGCCGCATTTCGCACTACTGCGCCGGCCACCCGGTCGAGCAGCGCGTCAAAGAGCGCATCGCCTTCCTGGAAGCCAAGGAGCTGGTGCTGAAAAGTTCAGGCCTCAAGCCCAATCCGGAAACCGACCGCACGCCATACTTCTGCTCCGGCTGCCCGCACAACTCGTCGACCAAGGTGCCGGAAGGTTCGCGCGCGCTGGCCGGCATCGGCTGCCATTACATGGTGCTGTGGATGGACCGCGAAACGTCGACCTTCACCCACATGGGCGCCGAAGGCGTCACCTGGGTGGGCCAGGCCCCGTTCACCAGCGAAAAGCACGTGTTCACCAACCTCGGCGACGGCACTTACTTCCACTCCGGTCTGCTGGCCATCCGCGCAGCGGTGGCGGCCAAGGTCAACATCACCTACAAAATCCTGTTCAACGACGCTGTTGCCATGACCGGCGGCCAGGTGTTCGACGGTCCGCTCGATCCGGGCATGATCAGCCGCCAGATCGCGGCTGAGAATGTCCATCCGATCATCGTCGTCACCGACGAACCTGACAAATACCCGGACGACTACAACTGGGCGCCCGGCGTGACGGTGCGCCACCGCTCCGAACTGATGGACGTGCAGCGCGAACTGCGCGA
>DASWMN010000290.1:0-19932 GCA_036399735.1 Telluria sp.
CTACGAGTTCGGTACCGAAGAACAGCGCCAGAAATACCTGCCGAAACTGGCGACCGGCGAATGGATCGGCTGCTTCGGTCTGACCGAGCCGAACCACGGTTCCGATCCGGGCTCGATGATCACGCGCGCCAAGAAAGTTCCGGGCGGCTACTCCCTGACAGGCGCCAAGATGTGGATCACCAATTCGCCGGTAGCCGATGTGTTCGTGGTCTGGGCCAAGGACGATGAAGGCGCGATCCGCGGCTTCGTGCTGGAAAAAGGCATGGCCGGCCTGTCGGCGCCTGCGATTCACGGCAAGTTCGGCCTGCGCGCTTCCGTCACCGGTGAAATCGTGATGGACAATGTGTTCTGCCCTGAAGAAAACGCCTTCCCTGACGTGCGCGGCCTGAAAGGTCCGTTCACCTGTCTGAACTCGGCACGCTACGGCATCGCCTGGGGCGCGCTGGGCGCGGCCGAAGCCTGCTGGCACACGGCACGCCAGTACACCCTGGACCGCCACCAGTTCGGCCGTCCGCTGGCCGCCAACCAGCTGGTGCAAAAGAAGCTGGCCGACATGCAGACCGAAATCACGCTGGGCCTGCAAGGCTGCCTGCAGCTGGGCCGCATGAAGGATGCCGGCACGGCTGCCGTGGAAATCACCTCGATGATGAAGCGCAATTCCTGCGGCAAGTCGCTGGACATCGCCCGCGTCGCCCGCGACATGCTGGGTGGTAACGGCATTTCCGATGAATTCGGCGTGATCCGCCACATGGTCAACCTCGAGGTGGTCAACACCTACGAAGGCACCCACGATATTCATGCGCTGATTCTGGGCCGGGCCCAGACCGGGATCCAGGCCTTCCAATAAGCAGCAAACAACAACCCGCTTCGGCGGGTTTTTTATGCCATGGAAAATTCCCCTTTCGCCGTCTTGCTCTGCGCCGGCCTGATGGCGCTGTATCTGTACATCGAGTTCCCGCGCGGCTATCGGCGCTGGGCTTTCCTGACCCTGTTTCTGCTGCTGCCCTTCGTATTCGCCTCGCCGCTGCGCGATATGCGCCTGGCCGTGCTGGCGGAAAAGTCGACCGGGACCGTTCTGGAGGCGCGCTGCGTGCGCGGCAAGGGCAGATACATGCTGCTGACCTACCAGTTCAAGGCCGACGGCGTGACCATCACGGGCTCGGGGCGCGCTGGCCAGGGCAACGCAGGCTGCGAGATGCAGGTCGGCGATGCGGTCTACCTGAGCTACCTGCCCAGGGAACCGGTGGTCAACCAGGCCGTGCGCAACCCGATGCTTGCCTTTCTGGGCAAGCTGCTGACCTGGCTGGCGGTGTGCCTGTTTCTGACCTGGATGAAAACGGAACAGGCCGCGCGCCTGAAGGCGCACCTGGACGCATTTTCATTTACGCGCCGCTGAAGCAAAAAAAAACCCGCCGAAGCGGGTTTTTCTTTTTCTGCCTTACTTAAAACTTGTAGCCAACGCCCAGCGTGACGGCCTGCGGATCGAGCTGCATGTCCTGCGTTTGTCCGGACGAGAACGAGACCTTGGTTTTCAGCCAGGTCTTGCTGATGTTGCCGTCGATGAACCAGCGCTCGTTGAGCGCCCACACCACACCGATTTGCAAGGTGGGCGCCAGCTTGTTCTTGATCGAGAAGGTGGTCGGCGGACCGCCAATGTCGCTCAGCGTGGTCAGGCGGCCGGAGCCGGTCTCGCTGGCGAAATACGCGTAGGTCGCCCCCAGGCCCGCATACGGACGGAACTGCGCATCCGGTTTGAAGAAGCGGTAATGCGCAAACAGCGTTGGCGGCAGCGACTTGACGGTGCCGATCACGCCCACGCCTTCGATCGCGCCGGCGCCCGAGATCTCGTGCTTGTACGGCAAGCCCAGGTCCAGCTCCAGCGAGATGTTGTCGGTCAGGCCGTAGGTAACCGCGAAGATCGGCTTGGTGTCGGCGCTGACGGCGCCCTTGCTGCCCGGCAGCGCCGGTGCGCTGACATCGCCGCTGGTGACTTTGGGCGTGATCTTGCCGAGGCCGCCTTTGACGGTCCATTGTCCTGCAGCCTGCGCGGCCGCCCCTTGCGCCACTGCCATGGCAGCCAGCGCCGCCAGCACGGTCAGTGCACTATGCAAACGTAATTTCATGTGTTCTCCGTATTCGTTCAGGTATCGGGGCGCTTACAGCCAGCCCTTGACGATCATGCGTTCAGCCACGTACTTGGCGATCAGCGAATTTTCATACGGCGTCGGCAACACATCATCGGCGAACATGAAGTGGCTGACGTCGCCCGCGATCAGGTTGCTGCCGTTGCACACCAGCGAAGAGGTGCCGAGCGCGTTCGGGCCACAGGCGGCAGTCGTCGTATTGCTCAGACCGTAAGGCGCCGGGTTGATGATCTGGTCGTGGCTGGTTGCCCACAGGTCCACATAAAGGATCTTGGTTTCGCCGGCAACGCCGTTCATCAGCTGCGTGTTGTAGGTCGTCACCATGGTGTTGATCAGCGTCTGGGTCGACGCGTCCTGCGCCTTGCCGGCCGGTGCGCCGCCCAGATCGGGCAGGTTGTTGACCACCACATAGTTGGCGCCCTTGGCGACGATCTGGGTCTTGACCAGGCCAGCCAGTTCGGCGCCGGCCACGCCCATCGCCTGCACCAGTGCCGGCGCTTGCGCGGCAGCGTAGGCGGCAGCGGCGGCTTTGCCGGCCGCGGCACCCGCGGCCGCGCCGGCGGTTTCCGCCGCGGTCTGGGCCTTGACCACGATCGGACCGTACACCATCGGCTGCCCCACTGCGGCATTGCCTGGCTGAACCGCCGCCGTGCCGATTGCGGCCTGGGTGATGCTGGCGTTGGTCGCGCCCGGGGTTTGCGATGCCACTTGCACCGCGGTACCGATGGCCACGGCAGCGGCGGCCGGATCGGTGGCGCCGGCAGCCAGCAGACCGACCAGGGTGCTGGCATAGGTCTGGGCGCCCACGCGTGCGCCTTCGGCCGCGCCCGCAGCCTGGCCGGCGGCCGTGGCGCCGGCGGTCAGCTCGCCGAGCAGCGCCAGCACATCATTGCCGCCGGCGGTGACGAACACCGCTTCGGTGCCGCTGAACTTGCCACCGGTCTTGGCCAGGTGGTTGGCAATCTGGGTTGCGACCGGGACCGTCAGCATGCCAAGCGGGGAACCGGTCAGCTTGTGGCCGGGCCCGACCGGATTGCTCACGCGGGCCCCGCCCTGCGCATAGCTCAGGCATTCAGCATGATTCACAACCGGCACCGAAAAGCCCTTGGTGGGATCGCCGTCCAGACCGGTCTGCGCCGCGCATGGTGCCGGCAGGCCGAACTGGGTGGCCATCAGCTCGGTCCAGTTTTTGCCCGTCAGGGTAGGCGCCTTGGCCGTGTTGTTGCCGTTGATGGTGAACTTGCCGCCGCCGAGGGCCGCGATGGTGCCGACCTTGTAGCTGCCAACGTCCGACAGGCTGTCGCCGAAGTTGACCATGGAACTGAATTTGGTGCGCAGGGTCTGGTCGCCGGGTTTTTCTTCACCGGCGCCGCCGCAGGCGGACAGCAGCGTGGCCGTGATGATGGCCAGCGCAATAGGGGTATGACGCATTGGATCTCCTGATGTTGGTCTTTTAAATTAATGCGCACACAGGCAAGCAGCCTGTTGCCACCGATAGCAGACTAATTGCCCACTCGCCTTGCGTCTTGCTCTTTTGTGACAAAGCCCTTGCGCAAACATGCCAGCAGCAACCGCCTTGCATAAAAACATTTCCCCATATGCAAAATGCCGCCCAGTTTGAGCCGGGCGGCATTTTTGTGGCGCGCTGCAGGCAGCGCGCTGGGGTCAGACGATTACAGCCAGCCGCGCACTGCCATCTGGTCGGCCACGTACTTGGCGATCAACGAGTTGCCGAATGGCGTAGGGTGGACCGTGTCGGCGAACAGGTAGTGGCTGACATCACCGGCCACGACGTTGGTCGCGTTGCAGACCAGCGAGGTGCCGCCCAGTGCGTTGGTGCCGCAGGCCGGGGTGGTGGTATTGGTGATGCCGTACTTGGCTGGGTTGGCGATCTCGTCAACGCTGACCGTGTACAGGTCCACTGGCAGCACTTTCGACTCGAGACCATCGACACCCACACGCAGCGCGATGTTGAAGCCGCTGACCATACCGGCAATCAGCTGCTGGCTCGAGGCCGACTGCGATTTGCCCGATGGGGTGGTGGCCAGGTCTGGCAGGTTGACCAGGACCACGTAGTTGGCGCCCTTGCCGACGATTTCGTTGCGCACCAGGTTGGCCAGCTCGGTACCGGCAGCGGCCATTTTTGGCACCAGGCCAGGACCGTTGGCGGCAGCGTAGTCAGCACCTGCCTTGGCACCGGCGGCGTTGCCGGCGGCAGTAGCTTCCGCTTGCGCGGCGACCGTCATCGGGCCGTACACGGCCGGGCTGCCCACAGCGGCATTGCCTGGCTGTTGTGCAGCGGCCGTCACGGCAGCGGTGGTGATCGTGGTCGAGGTGGCGCCTGGCTGGGCAGCGGCGGTTTGCGCTGCCAGGCCGATGGCCGCGGCAGCGGTGGTTGGGTTGGTCGCACCGGCGGCTAGTTTGCCGACCAGCGAAGTGATGTAGGTCGAGGCACCGACTTTGGCGCCTTCGGCTGCACCGGCAGCTTGCGCGGCAGCGGTCAGATCGGCCAGCAGTTGCAGCGCATCGTTGCCGCCTGCCATGACAAACACGACTTCATTGCCCGTGAATTTACCGCCGTTGCGTGCCAGGTGGGTAGCGACCTGGGTCACGACCGGTACCGTCAGCTGGCCCAGCGCGGAGCCGGTCAGCTTGTTGCCCGGACCTTTAGGATCGGTCACGCGGGCGCCGCCCTGCGCGTAGCCGGTGCAAGCGAGATTGTTGGTGACTGGTACAGCGAAGCCTTTGGTTGGATCACCGTCGAGGCCGGTCTGCGCGGCGCAGGGCGCGGCCAGGCCGAATTGGGCGGCCATCAGCTCGGTCCAGTTCTTGCCGGTCAGGGTGGCGTTGACCGCCGTGTTATTGCCATTGATGGTGTACTTGCCGCCACCGAGTGCAGCAACGGTGCCGACCTTGTAAGTACCGACGTCGGAGAGGGAATCACCGAACGAAACCTGCGAGGCAAATTTCGGTTTTGGCTGGGCGGCCGGGGTGTTGTCGTCGCTACCGCCGCAAGCCGAAAGAACGGCTGCCGTGAGAATAGCCAGCGCAAGATTGGTTTGACGCATTTTGTCTCCTAGGTGTAAATATTTTTGGTGTAAAACGAACGCGCGTGCTATTCGTATCCCAGCTAATATGCCAGTCTTCCCTAGTCTTGTATAGGAATAAACGGGGCATAACGTCAGTTCAATACAACATCATCGAAAGCAAGTTTCTAGGTGTTGAATGTCGCTGAAATTATACCAACCGAAAACCGCGTGTGGCAGTCAGACAACGCGCTTATTTAACAGTCCGTGCACGATGCCAACAGATCCGTGCGCGGCACGGCGCAGGCGGTCGTTCACGCCCAGCCAGGCATCGTCTTGCGGCGGCGCTTCGACCAGGATCAGCTCGGCGCCGCTGGTATCCATGGCGCGCAAAGCCGCGTACAGGGCGTGGGCAAAGCCGTCCGGGCTGGCCGGGAGCAGCACCTCGGCGTGGGTGGCGGGAAACGCGGAATAGTGCACCAGGGCGATGCGGCGTCCGGCGGCGGCCATGGCCGCCAGTGTTTCGGCGAGATGCGCGCTGTCCTGCATTGCCACCGGGGTGTGCGGCGCGTAGTGCGATTCCAGCGTGCCGGACGCGCGCGGCGCGGCAGCGTCGGGCGCAGCCGGCAGCTGGTCGATCACTGCCGCAATCGCTTCGGCGCTGATCTGGCCGGGGCGCAGCAGCACCGGGCCATGGGTTGCCAGGCGCGACAAGTCGACAATCGTCGATTCGATGCCGACCTCGCTCTGGCCGCCTTCCAGTACCGCGGCCACGCTGCCGTCGGCGTCGAATTCATCGTGCACGTGCTGCGCCGTGGTCGGACTGACATTGCCAAATTTGTTGGCGGACGGCGCGGCGATGCCGCCCTTGCCGCCCTTGAACGCCTGCAGCAGCGCGATGGCGACCGGGTGCGCCGGGCAGCGCAAGCCGACCGTATCCTGGCCGCCGGAAACGGCGTCGGGAATGTGCGCGGCGCGCTTGAGTATCATGGTCAGCGGACCGGGCCAGAAGGCTTCGGCCAGCTGCTGCGCTTCGGCGGGGATGTCGGCGGCCCAGTGGTCCAGGTCGGCGCCGGGCGCCAGATGGACGATCACCGGGTGGTCCTGCGGCCGGCCTTTGGCGGCGTAGATGCGCGCCACAGCTGCCGGGTTCTCCGCGTCGGCGCCCAGGCCGTACACGGTTTCCGTCGGCAGGGCCACCAGGGCGCCCTGCTCCAGCAATCGGGCGGCCCGCGCAATGGCGGCCAGGTCGAGCGCTGCGTCCATCAGGCTTCGATACCGAGCAGTGCGCAGGCGGCAGCCAGCTGCGCCTGGGCTTGTGCGAGGGTCGGCGCAACAAAGGTCACGTGACCCATCTTGCGGCCACGCCGGGCTTCTTCCTTGCCGTACAGATGCAGGCAGGCGCCAGGCAGCGCCAGCAGCTCTGCCCAGGCCGGTTCGCGCGGCTGATCGGACCCGGCCTCGAACCAGATATCACCGAGGATATTGAGCATGACCGCAGGCGAATGCTGGCGCACCTCGCCCAGCGGCAAGCGCGCCATGGCACGCACCTGCTGGGCGAACTGGCTGGTCACGCAGGCATCCATCGTGTAGTGGCCGCTGTTGTGCGGACGAGGGGCCATTTCGTTGACGATCAGCGTGCCGTCGGTGAGGACGAAAAATTCGATGCAGAGCACGCCGACGTAGCCGAGCTCTTCGACAATCACGCGCGCCGCCTGCTGGGCCATGGCGGCGCTGGCGTCGGACACGTTCGGACCGGGCACGGTGGTGGTAAACAAGATACCGCCGCGGTGGACGTTTTCGGCAATCGGATACACCACCGAGGCGCCATCGGCACCACGCGCGGTCAGCACCGAGACCTCGTAAGCCAGCGGCAGCATTTTCTCGAGCAAGCAGGTCACGCCGCCCATGGCAGCGAGGGCGGCGCGCACATCGTCGCGCGAGCGCACCACGGCCTGCCCCTTGCCGTCATAGCCCATGCGCACGGTTTTCAAAATCCCCGGCAGCAGCGCATCGTCGATGCTGTCGATATCCGCCTGGGTGGCAATAGTCTTGTGCGGTGCAGGCGGCACGCCGGAACGCGCCGCGCAGCCCGCCAGGAAGCGCTTTTCAGCAATGCGGTCCTGGGCGACGGCGACGCACGCAGCTGCGGGCGCGACGAAGGCGTAGGTGGCCAGCAGTTGCAGACTGTCGGCCGGCACGTTTTCAAATTCAGTGGTCACTGCCACGCAAGACTGGCCGAGCTGGGCCAGCGCTTGCGCGTCGTCGTAGCCGGCCGCGATCAGGCTGTCGGCAGCCTGCCCGGCAGGACTGTCGGGCGCCGCTTCCAGCACGGCCACCCTGTAACCCATGGCCTGGGCGGCGTGCACGAACATGCGGCCGAGCTGGCCGCCACCCATCACACCAAGGCGGGCGGGCGGCAGGAAAGGCGTGTGCTTGATGCTCATACTGGCAAGATCATGGCCTTGGCAGCGGCGGTTTGCTGCAGGCGGAATTGCTGGAGTTTCTCGGCCAGGGCCGCATCGGTGCAGGCAATCATGGCAATGGCCGCCAGCGCCGCATTGGCCGCGCCCGCTTCGCCAATGGCAAAGGTGGCAACCGGAATGCCCTTTGGCATTTGCACGATGGACAGCAGCGAATCCTTGCCCGACAAATAGCGCGACGGCACCGGCACGCCGAGCACCGGCACGATGGTCTTGGCGGCAATCATGCCCGGCAAGTGGGCCGCGCCGCCGGCGCCGGCAATGATGGCGCGCAGGCCGCGCTCGCGCGCCGTTTCCGCGTAGCTGAACATTTCATCCGGCATGCGGTGGGCTGACACCACCTGGGCTTCGTAGGGCACGCCGAAATCTTTCAGCATGTTGACGGCGTGCTGCATGACATCCCAGTCCGACGAGGAACCCATGACGATGCCGACCAGGGCGGGAACAGTGTTCGTCGCGCTCATGCAGAGGCCTTGATGGTGGTGCCGGTCAGACGCTCGAGCGCCTCGACGTATTTGGCGCGCGTTTTGGCGATCACCTCGTCCGGCACCGCCGGAGCGGGGGCAGCCTTGTTCCAGTCAGTCAGGGTTTCCAGGTAGTCGCGCACGAACTGCTTGTCGTACGACGGTGGCGACATGCCGACCTGGTAGCTCGACATCGGCCAGAAGCGCGAGGAGTCGGGGGTGAGGATTTCATCGATCAGATGCACGGTGCCGTTGGCGTCCAGACCGAATTCGAATTTGGTGTCGGCAATGATGATGCCGCGCGTGGCGGCGTATTCGGCCGCGGCAGTGTACAGCTGCACGGCATAGTCGCGCACCTGGCGCGCAATGTCGGCGCCGACAATGGTTTCAGCCTGTGCAAACGAGATGTTCTCGTCATGCGCGCCGGCCGGGGCCTTGGTCGATGGCGTAAACAGCACTTGCGGCAGCTTTTGCGCTTCCTGCAGGCCGGCCGGCAGATCGATGCCGCAGACCTTGCCGGTCTTCTGGTAATCCTTCCAACCGGAACCGATCAGGTAGCCGCGCACGATGGCTTCAATGCCGAGCGGGGTCATCTTCTTGACCACGATGGCGCGGCCGTCCACCTGGGCGCGCTCTTCCGGCGCGACTAGCGAGACCGGGTCGATGCCGGTGTCGTGGTTGGGCATCAGATCCTTGTACTTGGCGAACCAGAAGTTCGACATTGCCGTCAGAATCTTGCCCTTTTCAGGGATCGGCTCATTCAGGATGACGTCGAAGGCCGACAGGCGGTCAGTCTGGATGACCAGCAGTTTGTCGTCGCCCACGGCGTAAATGTCGCGCACTTTTCCGCGGTGCAGGAAAGGCAGGGACTTCAGATTTGTTTCGAGAACGCCAGACATGTGAATCCTTGAGGTAATTAGGGCAGCCAGCCCGGTTTGCTTTCGATGTACAGGTCGTGCGTGACCTTGCCTTCGTAGGGTGTGTCGAAGGTGCCCAGGGTGACGGCGACACGTTCGCTGTGGCTTTCCGCCTGCCACGTCAGGGTCGAACCGCACACCTTGCAGAAGGTGCGCTCGACGCCAGGCGAGGACTGGTAGCGCGTGAGCGCGTCCGCGCCCTGCACCCAGTGCAGGTCGGTCGAGGCCAGATTGGCATACGGTCCGGAGGCTGCACCATGTTGCTTTTGGCACATTTTACACCAGCAGTTGCTGGTGCGATCGATAGCACCCCGGATCTCGTAATGGACTGCGCCGCAGAGGCAGCTGCCTTTGTACATGATAAAGACGAGTAAAAACGCGCCCGAAGGCGCGTGGTTGCAAGCGTGTTACTTGACGATCTGGGACAGTTCGCCTTTGGCGTAGCGCTGGGCCATCGCTTCCAGGGTCACCGGCTTGATCTTGCCGGCCATGCCTTCGCAGCCGAAGGACAGGAAGCGTGCCTTGCACACTTCGGTGGCCGCTTCACGGGCAGGCTTGAGGAAGTCGCGCGGGTCGAACTTGGACGGGTTCTGGAACATGTACTTGCGCACGGCAGCGGTCATGGCCAGGCGGATGTCGGTGTCGATGTTGATCTTGCGAACGCCGTGACGGATGCCTTCCTGAACTTCTTCGACCGGCACGCCATAGGTTTCCTTCATGTCGCCGCCGAATTCACGGATGATGGCCAGCAGTTCCTGCGGCACTGCCGAGGAACCGTGCATCACCAGGTGGGTGTTCGGAATGCGCGCGTGGATTTCCTTGATGCGGTCAATTGCCAGGATGTCGCCGGTGGGCTTGCGGGTGAACTTGTAGGCGCCGTGCGAGGTGCCGATGGCGATCGCCAGCGCGTCGCACTGGGTGCGCTGCACGAAGTCGGCGGCCTGGGCCACGTCGGTGAGCAGCTGTTCGCGCGTCATGGTGCCGTCGGCGCCGTGGCCGTCTTCCTTGTCGCCCTTCATGGTTTCCAGCGAACCGAGCACGCCCAGTTCGGCTTCCACCGTCACGCCGATGGCGTGCGAGAACTTGACCACTTCGCGCGAGACTTCGACGTTGTACTCGTAGGAAGCGACGCTCTTGCCGTCGGCTTCGAGCGAGCCGTCCATCATCACCGAGGTGAAGCCCGAGCGGATTGCGCCCATGCACACTGCCGGCGACTGGCCGTGATCCTGGTGCATGACGACCGGGATGTGCGGGTAGGCTTCGACTGCAGCGTCGATCAGGTGGCGCAGGAAGGCTTCGCCAGCATACTTGCGCGCGCCAGCGGACGCTTGCATGATGACCGGCGAATTGACCGCGTCAGCGGCAGCCATGATGGCCTGCACCTGTTCGAGGTTGTTGACGTTAAACGCAGGCAGGCCGTAACCGTGTTCTGCGGCGTGGTCCAGCAATTGGCGCATTGATACGAGGGACATGGTAAATCTCCAAACAATAGAAAAACTTTTTGCCGGGGCGCGCTGGTGGCGCGCGACGCTGACGGCAATGGCGGGCAGCGCGCCGGATGGCGGCGCGCTGCCCACGACATTCCTTCGCCCTTGACAGGGCGATGCCACTTTATTTAATCAAACTCGCCCACACGGACGATTTTCAGTGCATTGGTACCGCCCACCTGCCCCATCGGCTCGCCCCAGGTGACGACGATCATGTCACCCTTTTTGACGATCCCTTTGGCGACCATCAAGTCCTCGGCCTGACGCAGCACTTCCGAGCTGTCGCCATGCTGCAGCAGATGGTAAGCGCGGACGTTGCGGTACAGCGATACCTTGCGTTGCGTGGTAATGCTTGGCGTGAGCGCATACAGCGGCGTGTCGATGCTGTGCCGGCTCATCCACAGCGCGGTCGAGCCCGACTCGGTCAGCGCCACGATGGCCTTCACGCGCAAATGGTGCGCGGTGAACAAGGCGCCGTAGGCAATCGACTGGTCGATGCGCGAGAACCGCACGTTGAGGAAATCGGCATCGAGCTTGTTGTATTCGGACGCTTCGGCTTCGGCGCAAATCGCCGCCATCATTTCCACGGTTTCAATCGGGTACTTGCCGGACGCGGTTTCCGCCGAGGTCATCACGGCATCAGTACCGTCCAGCACCGCATTGGCCACGTCCGATACTTCGGCGCGGGTTGGCACGGCGTTGACGATCATCGACTCCATCATCTGGGTCGCGGTAATGGCCAGCTTGTTCGATTCGCGCGCCATGCGGATCATGCGTTTCTGCAGCGCCGGCACGGCGGCATTGCCCACTTCTACGGCCAGGTCGCCGCGGGCGACCATGATGCCGTCGGACGCGTCCAGGATTTCCTGCAGCACCGGAATGGCTTCCGCGCGCTCGATCTTGGCGATCATCTTGGGCTTGTGGTGGTAAGGCTCGCCGGCGATATTGGCCAGCTGGCGCGCCATTTCCATGTCGGTCGCGCTTTTCGGGAAGGAGATCGCCAGATAGTCGCACTGGAAACTCATGGCGACCTTGATGTCTTCCATATCCTTGGCGGTCAGCGCCGGCGCGGTCAGGCCGCCACCCTGGCGGTTGATGCCCTTGTTGTTCGACAGCTCGCCGCCGATTTTGCAGACGGTGAAAATTTCGTGGGCAACAATGCGCTCGACCACCAGCACGATCAAGCCATCATTGAGGAGCAGCTTGTCGCCCGGCTTGACGTCGCGCGGCAGCGCCTTGTAGTCGAGGCCGACGCGTTCCTGGTTGCCCAGTTCGCCGTTGTCGCCCCACTTGGCGTCGAGAATGAACTTGTCGCCGTTTTCGAGGAAAATTTTGCCAGATTCAAACTTGCCAACGCGGATCTTCGGACCCTGCATATCGGCCATGATCGCCACTTCGCGCCCGCACTCGGCGGCTGCGCGCCGCACCAGGTTGGCACGATCAATATGGTCTTGCGCCTTGCCGTGTGAAAAATTCAAGCGTACGACATCGACGCCGGCTTGAATCATGCGAACGAGAATATCGAAATCGGTGGAAGCCGGTCCGATGGTTGCGACGATCTTGGTACCACGATACATAGAGATCCTTCAAGTAAAAGCGCAGCCGTCTGGCTGCGCTGGGGTTTTTACTGGGAACTACGTTGCAGCAGGATTTCAACTGCTGGCAGGGTCTTACCTTCGAGGAACTCGAGGAAGGCGCCACCGCCCGTCGAGATATAACCGATCTGTTCGCTGATGCCGTACTTGGCGATCGCGGCCAGGGTGTCGCCACCGCCTGCGATCGAGAAGCCATTCGAGGCGGCAATCGCCAGCGCCAGCGTCTTGGTGCCTTCGCCGAACTGGTCGAATTCAAACACGCCGACCGGGCCGTTCCAGACAATGGTGCCGGCCTTGGCGATTTGCGCGGCCAGGGTGGCAGCCGTTTTCGGGCCGATGTCCAGAATCATGTCGTCGTCCGCCACGTCGGCCACGTCCTTGACGGTGGCCACCGCAGTTGGGGAAAATTCTTTGGCGCACACCACGTCAACCGGGATCGGCACTTGCGCGCCGCGCGCGGCCATCATGTCGATGATGGCCTTGGCTTCACCGACCAGGTCGGCTTCGACCAGGGACTTGCCGATGTTCAGGCCAACCGCTTTCATGAAGGTGTTGGCAATGCCGCCGCCGACGATCAGATTGTCGACCTTGTCGGCCAGCGCTTTCAGAATCGACAGCTTGGACGACACTTTGGAACCGGCCACGATGGCCAGCAAAGGACGGCTAGGGGCGCCCAGGGCCTTGCCCAGCGCATCGAGTTCGGCGGCCAGCAGCGGGCCGGCGCATACCACGGGCGCGAACTTGGCGATACCGTGGGTGGTCGCTTCGGCGCGGTGGGCGGTGCCGAAGGCATCGTTCACATAGATATCGCACAGCTTGGCCATTTTCTGTGCCAGTTCATCGCTGTTCTTTTTCTCACCCTTGTTGACGCGGCAGTTTTCCAGCAGCACGACCTGGCCGGCGGCGACATCGACGCCATCGACCCAATTCTGCTTCAGTTCCACTTTCTGACCGAGCAATTCGGCCAGGCGCGCGGCGACCGGCGCCAGCGAGTCTTCCGGCTTGAATTCGCCTTCGGTCGGGCGGCCCAGGTGCGAGGTGACCATGACGGCAGCGCCAGCCTTGAGGGCGGCTGCAATGGCTGGGACGGAGGCGCGGATGCGGGTGTCTTCGGTAATTTTGCCGCTGTCGTCCTGCGGCACGTTCAGGTCGGCGCGAATGAATACGCGCTTGCCAGCGAGGGCGTTACGGTCGATCAGGTCTTGCAGACGGGTAAAATTTAAAACAGCGTGCATAGCGATCCACGAGTCAAATGATGAAAGATCGCTATTTTACCGCATGCACAGCCCGAAAACGGCATTCAAACCATGCTTTAAAACCAAATCCGCAAGCCAGTAAAGAACAACATTCCGAAAATAATCATCTCGAGCATGTTGCGACGCAACAAGTAATACCCGGTGGCAGCAATCCCGGCCAACAGCTTGATATTATGAATATCCAGCTGGACGGCGCCAGTCGGCGTCATCAGCAGATCCGGGGCCACAATCGCAGCCAGCGCACAGGCCGGCGCATAGCGCAGCATCTCGTTGACCCGTTTCGGGATCGTGATGTGGTGCCCCACCAGCCAGAAGGAACTGCGGGTGATGGCCGTGGCCAGCGTCAGCACGCCGATGGTGATCCAGATTTCCAGGTCAGTCATGCTTGTGTCCTTTCCCCGACAATTCCTCGACCGCCATCGCGCTCAGCATCCCGACAAACACCGCGGCCAGCAGGCCCAGCTTGTAGGGCATGCCGTAGGCCAGCACCGCCACCGCACCCGCCACCGCGACCCCGACCAGCGAGGCGCGCGTCATGGCGGCCGGCACCAGGATGCAGATGATGGCCAGGGTGCCAGCCAGACCCAGGCCCCAGTGGGTTGGCACCATGCTGCCCAGGAACACGCCGATCAGCGAGCCGGCCTGCCAGGCGCCCCAGTTGGGAATGATCAGACCTTTCAGGAAGGACAGCTTGCCTGGCGCCGGCTCTTCGGTCGGAAAACGCTGCTGGAACAGGTTGACCGTAATGTCCCCGGAAACATAACCAAGCAGGAAACGCTGCTTCCAGGGCAGATGCACAAAGTGCGGCGCCAGCAGGGCCGAAAAAATCACGAAGCGCAGGTTGACCACCAGCGCCGTGGCAAACACCACCCAGATGGGGGCGCCGGCGGCAATCAGCGGCAGCGACGCCAGCTGGGCAGAACCGGCAAACACCAGCAGCGTCATGCCGATCGCCTGCGGTAAAGACAGGCCGCTGTTAATCAGTGCCACGCCCACCACCAGGCCCCAGGCGCCGATCCCGAACAGGGTGGGCGCGCCGGTCTTGACGGCTTCGCGGAAAATGGCAGGGTCTTCGTCGGGCGGGCGCGCGGCCGCGGGCGCGGGTGGTAAGGTCATGGGTCATTCGGCCACGGCGGGCAGTCGGTGCCGTGCCCCGCAAGCGAGCACAGCGATGATTCGGGAGCGCCCTATTTTACCGATCATTTCGGCAAGCTGCCGGAATCGTCTAAAATCGTGGTTTTGCATTGCATGACGGAGATTGTATGAACCAACAAACAGCGCCCGCGGTCGAACTGGGTGAAAAAGATCTGCCTGCCCACTGCCCGAACCCGGCCATGACGCTGTGGTCGTCGCACCCGCGCGTGTTCCTCGATTTCGGTCACGACGGTCTGGCCAAGTGCCCGTACTGCGGCACCGAATACCGCCTCAAGCCAGGCACCGTCCTGTCGCACCACTAAGCGCGGCGCGGCGCCATGAAGCGGGGTAAACAACTCAATGGCAGCGCTGCCGAAGTCGAGGCCGCTTTTTATGAAGCCCTGAACCGGGCCGATACCGAAGCGCTCATGGCGCTCTGGGCCGAGGATGAGGAAATCGTCTGCGTGCACCCTGGCGGGCCGCGCCTGCACGGGCATGCGGCAATTCAGGCTTCGTGGGAAGCGATCCTGGAACGCGGCGGCCTGCAGATCCGTCCATCGCAGCTGTACGCGAGCAATAATCTGATGAGCTCGGTGCACACGGTGATCGAAGGCGTGACCGCCACCGGCGGGGCCGAACCGGCGCACCTGGTGGCCACCAATGTGTATCACAAGACCCCGCAGGGCTGGCGCATGGTGCTGCACCATGTGTCGGTCGCGCCCGGTCCGGTGCCGGCCAGCCACCCGGCCGGCGCCAGCCTGCACTAGGACTGCGCGTGCTGTACACCGCGCCCAGGTGGCTGCCCGGCGGCCACCTGCAAACCATCTACCCGGCCCTGTGCATTGCCACGCCCGCGAGCGCGCTGCGGCGCGAGCGCTGGGCCACGCCGGACGGCGATTTTATCGATGTCGATTTCCTCGATGGCAAGCCGGGTCTGCCGCTGGTGGTGCTGTTCCATGGCCTGGAAGGCTCGTCCGGCAGTCACTATGCGCGCGCTTTGATGGCGGCGCTGGCGGCGCGTGGCTGGTCCGGTGCGATTCCCCATTTCCGCGGCTGTTCGGGCGAACTGAATCTGGCGCCGCGCTTTTACCATTCTGGCGATGCCGGCGAAGTCGACTGGATCGTGCGGCGCCTGCGCGAACGCGCCAGCGGCAAGTTCTACGCCACCGGTGTCTCGCTGGGCGGCAATGCGCTGCTGCGCTGGCTGGGCGAATCGCAGCACCAGGCCGAACTGGTCGACGCCGCCTGCGCGGTCTCGGCCCCGCTCGATCTGGCGCGCGGCGGCGCAGCCTTGTCGTCGGGTCTGAACATGGTCTACACGCGCATGTTCCTCAAGTCGCTCAAGCCCAAATGCCTGGCCAAGCTGGCCCAGTTTCCCGGCCTGTTCGAGCGCGAGGCGCTGCTGGCCGCGCGCGACCTGTACGCCTTCGACAATGTGGTCACCGCGCCGCTGCACGGCTACCGCAATACCGATGATTACTGGGACCGCGCCAGCGCCCGCCACGTGCTGGGCGACATCACCGTGCCGACCCTGGTGCTGAACGCCCGCAACGATCCCTTCCTGCCTGGCCAGTATCTGCCGCGCGCGGCCTCCCCCCATGTGCGGCTGGACTACCCGGCGCACGGCGGCCACGTCGGTTTTGCCAATGGCGGCCCGCCTGGCCGGCTAGACTGGCTGCCGCAGAAACTGCTGCATTTCCTTGAAGGCAAAGCGGACATGCGCGCGCCTGCCGGGGCCGAACTGTGCGAAGCTCCCGAACATGGATGACATCGTTAAAAAGGCCATGGCCAAGTGGCCGAATGTACCGCACTGCTATGGCTGGCTGGCACTCGATGCGCGGGGCGCCTGGCGCATGCGCGACGAGCGTGCCCAGCATCTGAACCTGGCGGGCGACAAGGTGATCCAGGCGGCGCTGCTGGCCTTCATCAACCGCAACTACATGGCCGATGAACGCGGCTGCTGGTATTTCCAGAACGGGCCGCAACGCGTCTATCTGAATCTGGAAACCACGCCGTATGTGGCGCGCACCGATCCTGCGCATGGTCTGGTGCTGCATACGGGCGTCGCACTGGCCGCGCTGGACGCGGCCTTCCTCACCGAGAGCGGCGAACTGATCGTGCAAAGCGCAGACAAGGTGGCGCAGCTGGACGACCGCGACATGGCGCAACTGCTGCCGCACATGGAAATCGATGGCGCGCCGGTGACGGACGAGGCGCTGCTGGCCTGGCTGGAGGGCGCCGGGGGCAACCTGGCGCTGCGCTACCGGGATGCGCTGGTCCCGGTCCAGCCGCTGGCGCGCGCCGACGTGCCCGCCCGCTTCGGCTTTGTCCGGCTGCCGCTGCCGGCCTAGTTCTTTTCTTTCGGCGCGTCCTTCATTTCTTCGCGCACCTGTTCTTTCCATTCGCGCTCGCGCGCATCGATCAGCGCCATGTCATAGAACGAGGCATCGGCCGACTTGCGCGCAATGTCGAGCTGGTCGAGTGCCGACTTCTTGCCGCCGGCCAGCGCATAGTATTCGGCCAGCGCGATGTGCTGCAGCGCCAGCTTGCCCTGGGCCGCGTACGCCTTGGCCAGCAGCTCGTGGATTTTCTCTTCCTGCCGGTAGGACTGGGCCTGGTCGCGCAGATACGTGGTCGCGTCGGCCAGCTTGCCGGTCTCGATCATCGCTTCGGCGTACTGGTGGGCGATGCCGCGCGAAAGGGGAAAGCGCTGGTGCGCCTGGGCCGCGTCTTTCAGGCCCTGCTCGCGCACGGCCGCGCTCTGGCCGGGCGCCATCTTGATTTCCAGTTCCAGCGAGGCGAACATGGCGGCGCCGTCGGACGCCGCCTGGCCGGTCGAGAAAGTCCCCTCGCTGCGGCGCATGGTGCCGCGCGCCTTGTCCAGCCAGCTCTGGGCCTTGGTCAGCTCGCCGCGCTTGAGCGCCAGGTAGGCCAGGCCATACAGGGCGCCTGCCTGATGCTGGCGGTTCTGCGACTGCAACTGGGCTTCGAAGGCGGCCTGGGCATCGCTGCGGCCGCGCGAACTTTCATCCTGCAGCACGCGCACGCGGCCGCGCACCAGATAGAACTCGACGTTGTCGATGCGCTGGCGATAAGGCACTTCGCGGATCCGCGCCTGGATGTCGGAGATGCGCTCGGTGGTGAGCGGATGGCTGCGCAGGTAGGCCGGCACCAGATCGGAATAGGCGCGGCTGGCCACCTGCATGCGCTGGAAGAAGGCCACCATGCCGGACGTGTCGTAACCGCCGCCAGCCATGATCTGGAAGCCAACCCGGTCAGCCTCACGCTCGGCGTCGCGGCTGAAATTAAGCTGGCGCTGAATCGCCAGACCCTGCCCGCCCATGAACACACCCATCGCCGCGTCGCTCGAGGAGCGCGCCGCCAGGGCCGCCAGCACCATGGCCGCCAGCGGAATCAGCACGTCCTGCTTTTGCTGGCCGATCATGCGCGCGATGTGGCGCTGCGACACGTGGCCGATCTCGTGCCCCAGCACCGAGGCCAATTCGGACTCGGACTGGGCCGCCAGCAGCAGCGCTGAATGCACGGCGATAAAGCCGCCCGGCAGCGCGAACGCGTTGAGCTGGGGATCGCGCACGGCAAAAAAGAAGAAGTCGGCATTGGTCTCGCCGCGCGCGCCCGGGTAGCCGGCGACCAGGCCGCTGCCGAAGTTGTTCAGGTATTCGAGGACCGCTTCGTCATTGAGGTAATCGTTATTGCGCCGGATGTCGCGCATGATCTCTTCGCCCAGCTTGCGCTCGATGACCGGCGAGAGGTCGCCGCGCGCGGCGTCGCCCAGCGTCGGCAGGGCAGCATTGTTCGGCGCGGCCTGGGCCTGGCCGGGGCGGATCGGCGCGGCCAGCGCCGTCAGCACCGCAGTGCAGAGGGCCAGGCGCCGCAGGGAGTCGATTTTCGATTTCACGGTGCTATGATAACCGCATCTGCGCAGGCAACAGTGCCGCGCCCACCATCGAAACACTTTGTTACCAGCGCCCCCATGAAGCAGAATCAGCCAGACCAGCTTACCCATTTCGACGCCAGCGGCCAGGCCCATATGGTCGACGTGGCCGCCAAAGCCGACACCCACCGCATTGCCGTGGCGGCCGGCTCGATCCGCATGCTGCCGGCGACGCTGGCGCTGATCACTTCCGGCAGCGCGAAAAAGGGCGATGTGCTGGGCATCGCCCGCATTGCCGCCATCATGGCGGCGAAGAAAACCAGCGACCTGGTGCCGCTCTGCCATCCGCTGGCGCTGACCCGGGTGAACGTTCAATTCGAGATCGACCCTGCGGCCAACACCGTGCACTGCCGGGCCCAGGTGGAAACCGTGGGCAAGACTGGCGTCGAGATGGAAGCGCTGACCTCGGTGCAGGTGGGCCTGCTGACCATTTATGATATGTGCAAGGCGGTCGACCGCGGCATGGTCATGACCGATATCCGCGTGCTGGAAAAGCATGGCGGCAAGTCGGGGGACTGGCAAGCGCGCCTGTAAGGCAGGCGCCGCGCACGCACTATAGATAGGTCAGATCGCGCCAGCGAGCCGCTCGCGCGCATTCTGCATCTGGGCTTCGGCAATCGCGTGTCCCAACAGCGCTGCCTTCAGAATCCAGATCAGCCCTTCATTCTCATTGCGCTGTACGCCGACGCCGTCGGTATGGCAGCGGCCAAAGTAATACATAGCTGCGGCATAATCTTGCTTTACTGCAAGCTCTAGCCAGTACAACGCCCCCCGTGGATTTTGATTGAACAGGAACTTCAAGCCAAGATCGGTCTGCGCTTCCGGGTCGCCGCCATCGGCGCGCAGGATCAAAGCCAAATCGTCGCCGTCTAGCGGGAAGGCGATGTGGGGGAGGATCGAATCGAATTCGACCATGGCGCGGCCGTTCGGGCAATTTTCCTGGCGCCGTCGCACAATACCGTCGGCAATACGGCGGCGCATGGTGCTTTCGCTCCAGGTGGTCAAACTGATTGCTGTCGCAACGCTGATGAAATCCAAATCGGCCCTCCAAGTGCCAGTTTTCGCGCTTGCTTATGCGCTTTGCTACCGATTGACACCCCTTTGCCCGGTGCCAAAAATGGTGGCGGTGGCAAATGATACCGCCTTCAGCGGCTTCATCAAAAAAATTCTTGCCTCAAAACACCATTTAAACAACTGGCACAGAAGCTGCTTATATAGCAGGGCAAGGCAGATAGACTGCCTATCGCATCCAACAACCCACGGAGGAATTATGAACGTTTCCAAAAAAGTGCAAGCCGGCTTCACCCTGATCGAACTGATGATCGTTGTTGCCATTATCGGTATTCTGGCTGCTGTTGCTCTGCCTGCTTACCAGGATTACACCGCACGTGCAAAAGTAACCGAAGTTAACCTGCAAGTCGGTTCGTGCAAAGGTGCTGTTTCGGAATTCATCCAAGCAAACGCCAAGTTC
>DASWMN010000291.1:0-3382 GCA_036399735.1 Telluria sp.
CCTGCGCGGGCGCGGTCTTCGGCCAGGCGGCGTGTGGTAATGTCGATAAAAGTCAGCACCGCGCCGTCGATCTGATCGGTTCCCGTGCGATACGGGAGCAGGCGGGCGATGAACCAGCGGCCGTCGTCGCTGGCCACTTCACGCTCGACCGCGCGCAGCGATTCGAAGGTGGTCGCCGCGTCCGAGCCCAGTTCGGGGTAACGCAGTTTGTGCGTGATGTCGTTGAGCGGGCGCCCCACGTCGCCACTGATCAGGTTGAACAGGTCGCAGGCATGCGGCGTGTAGCGTTTGATCCGCATGCCCCGGTCCACGAAAATCGTCGCCAGATCGGTGGAGGCAATCAGATTCTGCAAGTCGTCATTGACCTTGCTGGTCTCTTCGACCTTGCTTTTCAGCTCGTAATTGACCGTGATGAGTTCTTCATTGACCGATTGCAGCTCTTCCTTGCTGGTCTCCAGTTCCTCGGTCGCGGAACGCAACTCTTCGTTGATCGCCTGCAACTCCTCGTTCGCCGCCTTGAGTTCTTCGGTCGAGGTTTCCGAGTGCTCGATGGTGTCCTGCAATTGCAGGCGGGTGCGCTGCAGTTCCTGTTCCAGTCCCGACAAAATGGTGTCAGGCGCGAGGATCGTTTCGGCAGCAGGCGGTGCTTCACTGGTCTGCTCGGTCTTGTTGAACAGCACCAGGACAAAGTCCGTCAAGGTGGCCGCATCATAGAATGGCCGCACCACAATGTTGATGTAGAAAAGGCGCGTGCCGCGTTCGAAGGGAATGCTGCGGGTTTCAACGCTTTTTCCAGTTTGCATGGCAGTGTACAGGGCGGCCCGCAGTTCCAGGCGGAGCTCAGGCTCGACCAATGCCACGATATTGCGTGACGGTTCGCCGGACACGTGCCGCAAATACTGCGCCGTACCTTCCGACATGTGCACGATGTTCGATTGCTGGTCGACCAGCACGCTTGGCGGCGCATATTCGGCCAGAACGCGCTGATGAACGCCGGCAAACGAGGGTTTATCCACGGGCGATCTTTCTGGGTAACTGATCACAGCTGCCGGGGGCAGTGGGGCGGAAATTGGAATGGCCGAGCGGGTCAGGCGGGATACCGCCTTGGCCCGATAGATGCGGTGTTTCTTGTCGATCGGGACAAAAAATTCCGCGACCGCCTCGGCCGACTCGGAGCTGCCGAGGAACAGAAAGCCGCCCGGCTTCAAAACAAAGTGGAACATCTCCAACACGGTCGAATGCGTTTCCCGGTTCAGATAAATCAGCAAATTGCGGCAGCTGATCATGTCGAGCTTGGAAAACGGCGGATCGCGCAAGAGGTTCTGATTGGCGAACAAGATCTTGTCGCGCACCGATTTCTTGATCCGGTATTTTCCTTCTTCTTTATTGAAATGCTCGGTCAGCCGCGCACCCGACAGATCGCGCGCAATGGCAGCGCTATACAGTCCGGCGCGCGCTGTGGCAATGGCGCGGTCGTCGATATCGGAGCCGAAAATCTGAAAATCCTGACCCGTTCCTTGTTTGCTTATGTATTCGGACATCAAGATGCCGAGCGAGTAGGTTTCCTCGCCCGTGGAACAACCCGCGCTCCAGATGCGGATTGCATCGCCCGATTGCGCGCCCGAAAACAGTTGCGGTATCACCTCTTTTTCGATCGCTTCAAACGCATCGGTGTCGCGGAAAAACTGGGTCACGCCGATCAGCATGTCGCGCAGCAGTGCTTCCGCCTCGCTGCGGTCCTCGCGCAAGGTGTCGCGGTATTGGGTCAAGGTGGTTTTTTGGCGTACCTGCAGGCGCCGCTCGATACGGCGCAATACGGTGGCCCGCTTGTACTTGGCGAAGTCGTGCCCGGTTCTGCTGCGCAGAAGGGCAATGATGTCGCGCAGCATTTCTTCGTCTTCCGGGGAAGATGCGGTCGCATCGCCCAGGGCGCCAAGCGGTTTTTCGCTGTCCGACGTGGGCAAGACAATGTTCTGTGCATTGGCCCAGATCGCCATCAGCTTGGCTGGCATGTCGGCCACAGGCACGATCAGGTCAACCAGGCCAGAATCAACCGCCGCGCGGGGCATGCCGGGGAACTCGGCCTCGTCCGGGTCCTGGGCGATGACGACGCCGCCCTGGTCCTTGATTGCCGCCAGTCCGCCGACGCCGTCGCTGCCGGTGCCGGACAAAATGATGCCGGTGGCATGGGCCTGGTGCGCTGCTGCGAGGGTACGGAAAAATACGTCGATGGCGATCGGCCAGCCAAGCGAACTGGGTCTGTCCTTGACGCTGAGGTAGCCATCGATCATCTCCAGCTGCTTGTTGGGCGAAATCAGATAGACATGATTGACCTCGATGTGGGTCGCCTGTTTGACCTCACTGACTTTCATCGCCGTGCAGGCCTGGATCAGAGCGCCTGCGTTGCTCTCATGCGTAGGGGAGAGATGCATGACCACGACAAATGACATCGATGGCGCCGGGGCGGTATTGCGGAAGAATTCCAGCAGCGCCTGCAGGCCGCCAGCGGAGGCGCCGATACCGACAATGGGAAATTCCTGACTGCTCGATAACGGTAGCGGCATGTTTGAATGGGTTAAGTGCTGCAGTAGTGGCAGATTTGTGCGCCCTGCATCGAAGGGCGCCTGCACAAGCGCGACTACGATTGTGAATTGTTGTGCGACTGCCCGCGGCGCCTGTCAGGTACCGTCAGCACGCGTTGAATGATGTCCTTGCGTACACCATTTTCGATCAAATACACCTTGGCAGTCGGATAGCCCACCGATTGGTTGTATGCGACGCCGACATCGACAACGGTGGCCAGACTCAAGTCCACCCTGCGGCATTCGGCAGGCGAGTTGCTCATAAGTATTTCCCGGTAGTTTTGTCCGCTGTCTAATATTAAATGACACGAAGAATAGTCGCAATATTGCTGCAATGGCGCTAAGTATTATATGTTGCCGGGAAATTATTTAAACCATCTTTTACAATCGAATCGGCTGGTGGTAACAAACAGTTGGGGCAAGTGAGCCCCGCACTGAGGAAAGGTGAGGTGGGATTTGCAATTTCGACGCTGACGCCGTTTACCGCAACAGTGGGCATTGGCTACGCGTAGCAGCGTTGCCAATGCCCGCTGGCGTGCCTATTTGGGTAGCTGCTTCCAGTATTTCATCAGCGTGCGCAAGGCCTCGGGTTTGTTCAAGGGCGCAAAGCCGCCGGCCTGGTCTGCCGTGTTCAGTCCGTGGCAAGAGGCGCAGGTGCGGATTTCGCCGGGCTGGAAGGTGAGCCAGTTACGCTCGCGGACCACGGCTTTGCCGCCCGCGTCGGTGAGCTGCCATGTCATCGCGCGCCGGGCCGGCACAAAAGCTGCACTCGAGCCATCAAGTCCGAGCTTGACGCTGCC
>DASWMN010000292.1:0-6604 GCA_036399735.1 Telluria sp.
ACTGCGCCGGCCACCCGGTCGAGCAGCGCGTGAAAGAACGCATCGCATTCCTGGAAGCCAAAGAGCTGGTGCTCAAAAGCGCAGGCCTGAAACCGAATCCGGAAACCGACCGCACGCCGTACTTCTGTTCCGGCTGCCCGCACAATTCCTCGACCAAGGTGCCGGAAGGCTCGCGCGCGCTGGCCGGTATCGGCTGCCACTACATGGTGCTGTGGATGGACCGCGAAACCTCGACCTTCACCCACATGGGCGCCGAAGGCGTCACCTGGGTCGGCCAGGCGCCGTTCACCAACGAAAAGCACGTGTTTACCAACCTGGGCGACGGCACCTACTTCCACTCGGGGATCCTGGCCATTCGCGCAGCGGTGTCGGCCAAGGTCAATATCACTTACAAGATCCTGTTCAATGACGCCGTTGCCATGACCGGCGGCCAGGAATTCGACGGTCCGCTCGACCCGGGCATGATCAGCCGCCAGATCGCGGCCGAAGGCGTCACGCCAATCATCGTGGTCACCGACGAACCGGAGAAATACCCGGATGATTACAACTGGGCGCCAGGCGTGACCGTGCGCCACCGTTCGGAACTGATGGACGTGCAGCGCGAACTGCGCGAGATGCCAGGCGTGTCGGCCATGATCTACGACCAGACCTGCGCGTCCGAGAAGCGCCGCCGCCGCAAGCGCAACGAGTATCCGGATCCAGCCAAGCGCGCCGTCATCAACGAGGCGGTGTGCGAAGGCTGCGGCGACTGCTCGGTGCAGTCGAACTGCCTGTCGGTGGAACCGCTGGAAACCGAACTGGGCCGCAAGCGCCAGATCAACCAGTCGTCCTGCAACAAGGACTTCTCGTGCGTGACCGGTTTCTGCCCGTCGTTCGTGACGGTCGAAGGCGGCTCGCTCAAGAAGCCGAAAAAGGCCGCCAGCGGAGAGAAGGCGCCACCGGCGCTGCCAAGCCCGGTCCTGAAAAGCACGGCCGCACCGTACGGCATCCTGATCACCGGTATCGGTGGCACGGGCGTGGTTACCGTCGGCCAGATTCTGGCGATGGCAGCCCACGTGGAAGGCAAGGGCGCGATCGTGCTCGACATGAGCGGACTGGCCCAGAAGGGCGGCCCGGTGATGTCGCACGTGCGCCTGGCCGACAACCAGGCCGACCTGCATTCGACCCGCGTCGGCACCGGCAGCGCCGATCTGGTGATCGGCTGCGACCTGATCGTCACCGCCAGCCGCGACGCGCTGTCGCGCATGGGCGAGGGCCGCACCTACGCCGCCATCAACTCGACTGGTTCTTCGACCGCCGCTTTCGTCAAGAACCCGGACTGGCAGTTCCCGGGCGCGACCTCGCAGGCGGAAATCGTCAAGGCCTGCGGCGCCGACAAGGTCGACTTCGTCGACGCTGGCCAGATCGCTACCGCATTGATGGGCGACTCGATCGCCACCAACATGTTCATGCTCGGCTACGCATGGCAAAAAGGCCAGGTGCCATTGACCGAAGCGTCGATCCTGAAGGCGATTGAACTGAACAACGTGTCGGTGAACTTCAACAAAAGCGCCTTTAACTGGGGCCGCACCGCTGCCCACGATCTGCCGTCGCTGGTCAAGATGACGACGCCGGCCAAGGTCATCGAATTCAAGCGTACCCAGACCCTGGACGACCTGGTCAAGAAGCGCATCGAACTGCTGACCGCCTACCAGGATGTCAACTACGCCAACCAGTACAAGGCGTTTGTCGACCAGGTGCGCGCTGCCGAAGCCAAGGTTGGCACCAGCACCCGTCTGACGGAAGCGGTTGCGCGCTACTTCTACAAGCTGATGGCCTACAAGGACGAGTACGAAGTCGCACGCCTGTACACCAGCGGCGCGTTCGCTGAAAAAGTGGCCGGCATGTTCGAAGGCGACTACAAGCTCAAGTTCCACCTGGCGCCGCCGCTGCTGGCCAAGACCGATTCCAAAGGTCAGCTGATCAAGCAGGAATTCGGTCCATGGATGATGAAGGCGTTCGGCGTGCTGGCCAAGTTCAAGGGCCTGCGTGGCGGTGCGTTCGACATCTTCGGCTATACCGCCGAGCGCAAGATGGAGCGCGCGCTGATCAAGGAGTATCACGCGACGGTGGGCGGCTTGCTGGGCAAACTGACTGCGGAGAATCTGTCGCAAGCGGTGGCGATTGCCAGCATTCCGGAAGATATCCGCGGCTATGGCCACGTGAAAGAACGCCACCTCAAGGCGGCCAAGCAGAAGGAGGCCACTTTGCTGGCCAATTTCGGCAAACCGGGTGGCGAGATTACCCGGGTAGCGTAAGCAAAAGGCCCGATGCGAATCGGGCTTTTTTTTCGCGCTGTGCTGTCAGGTCAGCAGCGACATCAGGCGCTCGACGTCCACCGGCTTGACCAGGTGATGGTCGAATCCCGCCGCCAGCGCCTGCTCGCGGTCGCGTTCATGCCCGTATCCGGTCACGGCGATCAGCAGCATGCCCGCCGTTCCGGGCTGCGCGCGCAGCCGGCGCGCCAGTTCGTTACCGTCGATATCGGGCAGGCCGATGTCGAGAATGCCGACCGCCGGGCGCGCGCTGGTGGCCAGGGCCAGCGCCTTGCGCGAGCGGTGTTCCACCATCACATCGTGCCCCACCGACTCCAGCACCAGTTTGAGCATCTGCGCGGCATCGGCATTGTCATCGACGACCAGAATCGAGCGCCGCTGCTGCGCTGCCAGCGCGTCCGCACCAAGGTGCGCCTGGGCCACCCCCGAGCGCGCCCTGATGCAGCCGTGGCAGCGTCACCGTGAAGCAGCTGCCTTGTCCCAGCCCCTCGCTGAAGCATTGCACGCTGCCGCCATGCAGCTCGGCGATGCTCTTGACCAGCGCCAGGCCCAGCCCCAGTCCACCCTGGGAACGGTCAGGCGTGCGTTCGGCCTGGGCGAACAGGTCGAATACGCGCGGCTGCAGCTCGGCTGAAATGCCGATCCCGCTGTCCTGCACGCGAATGTGCACGGCGGCCCCGTCCAGCTCCGTGCGCACGCTGATGGCGCCGCCCTGCGGGGTGTACTTGGCGGCGTTGTTGATCAGATTGCTCAGAATCTGCACCAGCCGTTTCTGTTCACCCATCACCCACGCGCCCTCGGGCGCCATCGGGGTCGTCAAGGTCTGGTCGCGCGCTTCGATCAACGGCCGCACCTGTTCCACCGCGTTGGCCACGATCACGTCCAGATCCTGGGGCGAACGCTCGATCTGCACCAGGCCGCGCGTGACGCGGGAGACGTCGAGCAGATCGTCGATCAGGCTGGTCATGTGGCGTACCTGGCGCGTGATCACTTCGCTGGTCTTTTTCAGGCGCGCTTCGTCGAGCCGCGCCATGCTCATCAATTCGGCTGCGGCGCTGATCGGCGCCAGCGGATTGCGCAACTCGTGCGCCAGCATCGCCAGGAATTCATCCTTGCGCCGGCCAGCCTCTTCAAGCTCGTCTTCCGCGGTCCTTGCGCCGGGTAATGTCGAGCACCACCGCCAGCACGCGCTCGATGCGTCCCTTGCCCGCCACCCGGATCGGGGTGACCGTCTTGTTCACCCAGACCACTTCACCGTCGGGCCGCAGCAGACGATTCTCGATCTCGAACGGCGCGCCGCTGGCGAACATCTGTTCGATTTTCTGCAGGTTGAACGCCACATCGTCCGGATGGCTGAAATCGATGAAGCGATGGCCCAGCAATTCGTCGGGGCGCCTTCCCGCGATCTCGCAAAAGCGCGCGTTCACCCGCACCAGAAGACCATCGACGCCGGCTTCGGCGAAACCGGCGGCACTCTGGTCGAACAGGGAATCGGCGTGGCTTTCGCTTTCGTCAAGCGCGACCCGGCCACGCTGCGCCTCCAGTTGCACCTGCCACACGCGCTCACGCTCTTCGGCCGCGTGGCGCTGGCGCGCCAGGCTGACGGCGCCGTCGACCCGCGCGCGCAGTTCACGGGCGCTGAACGGCTTGACCAGGTAATCGTCGGCACCGGCGTCGAGTCCTTCGATGCGGGCTTCCTCGCCAGCGCGCGCCGACAGCAGGATGACCACCAGCTGGCGCGTGCGCCGCTGGGCGCGCACTTCCCGGAGCAGGGCGAAGCCGTCCAGCTCGGGCATCATGACGTCGCTCAGTAACAAGTCCGGCAGCGGCCCGGTACGCAGCGCGGCCAGCGCCTGTGCGCCATTGGTCACCGCCTGCACCGCGTAGCCGCCCTGTTCCAGCACATGCTGGATGTAGGCGCGCATGTCGGCATTGTCGTCGGCCAGCAGGACCGTGCCGCTCGCTGTTTTTTTCTGCGCTGGTGCGCCATGGGCCGGGTCGTCACCGAGCCAGCGCATGGATTCCTGCACATAGCTGTTGGCGCGCCAGCCAGGGGCCGTTTCCACCGGCGCGGGCCGCAGCTGCGTGGCCGGCAGATGTGCGCTGCCAAATGGCAGACGAACCGTGAACACGGTGCCGGTCCCTTCGCCGCTGGCGGCGCTGATGCTGCCGCCGTGCAGCTGCACCAGTTCGCGTACCAGCGACAGACCGATGCCTGTACCCTCCACCGAGCGGCCGCGCTGGCCTTCAATCCGGTGAAAGCGGTCGAACACCTGCGCCAGCTGGTCGGCGGGAATGCCCACGCCGGTGTCGCTCACGGTCAGCTCGGCCTGGCCCGCATGCGCGCGCAGGCGGACCGCGATGCCGCCTTCCAGAGTGAACTTGAACGCGTTCGAGACCAGATTGAGAACGATCTTTTCCCACATGTCCGGATCGGCGAACACGGGTTCGGGCAGGGTTTCGCATGTCACGTCGAGGGCCAGACCGGCGCGCTCGCAGGCGGAGCGGAAATTGCTGGCCAGGTCGGCGGTCAGGCTGGCCAGCTCCAGCGGCATGTAGCGGGCATCGGCGCGCCCGGCTTCGATGCGAGAAAAGTCGAGCAGCGCGTTGACCAGCTTGAGCAGGCGCAGCGCGTTGCGGTGCGCAATCCGCAGCCGCTCTTCCTGTTCCGGGGCCAGCCCGTCCGCCTCGATCGCCTCTTCCAGCGGGCCGAGCATCAGCGTCAGCGGGGTGCGAAATTCGTGGCTGACATTCGAGAAAAACACGGTCTTGCTGTGGTCCAGTGCGGCCAGCATGTCCAGCCGCTTGCGCTCCTGCTCGACCGCCGTGACGCGCGCGAGCGCGGCGCGCAAGGCCGCTGCCGTCAGGTCATAGAAGCCGCGGTAGGCGTCGTTCAGTGGCAGGCGCGCACTCACGCCGGCCAGCATCAAGGCCTGCGGCCGGGCGTCGGCATGCTGGCGCAGCGGCAGCGCGAAGGCGATGTCCGGCGCCTCGTCATACGGGCCGCAGCGCATCCCGTCCAGCCAGGCACGGATGCCTTCGACCTGCAGCGGCAAGCTGCCGGCGAGCAGTTCGGCCAGCGGCCACGGACCCGGCTGCGCGCTACTCAAGATGGCGGGACAGAGTGCGCTGCCAGGCGCCATGCCGTGCGCGCCGACCTGGCGATACTGGCCACTGTGTTCGTCCAGCTGATACAGCAGCACGAAGGGCAGGTCGAAGTCGGATTCGGCCAGCGTGGCGCTGGCCTGGGCGAATACCTGCGCCGTGCTGCCCGCTTCGGCCAGGCGCGCGGTCAGATCGCGCAGGGTGCGCGTGCGGCGCGCGCCCACCATGCTGGCCGTGGTTTCGGTCACCGGGTGAAACAGGCCGCCGATACCGCCGCTTTCGTCACGAATCGGACTGAGCGAAAAAGTAAAGAAGCTCTCTTCGAGGAAGCCTTTCCGAAACAGGAACATGCGCTGGTTTTCCAGGAAGGAGGCATGTCCCTCCAGGGCCTGTTCGAACGGGCCGCCCACCGCCGGCCAGGCCGAGCGCCAGCACGCGGCGTAATCCATGCCGAGGGAAGCGGGATGCTTGTCACCGCAGATCAGGCGGTAGCCGTCATTGTAGATCTGCGTATGTTGCGGGCCCCAAACAATGTTGATGGGAAAGTTTGACGCCAGGCACAGGCTGACTGTCGTGCGCAGACTTTGCGGCCACGTCGAAATCGGCCCCAGCGGCGTGTCGGACCAGTCGCGCGAGCGGATCAGGGTCGCCATCTCGCTGTCGCCGTCAAGGAAACTGTCGACACTGGTGGCGGGCGGAAGCATGGAATCGGACTCGGTCATACGCGGGCAAGGATGTTGCCATCATTCAGTGGGCTGGAATGTTCATGGTAGTGGAACTCGCCTTGCGGTGCGGCACGCTTGAACCGTTACCGTGCGCACATTGCACTGCTATCATGGACAGTCGCGCTGCAGCGCAGGCGCGCAACTATTTTGGGAGCGGACATGGATGTGGCGAAAGGCAGTTTCGAAATTCAAATGAAGCCGGCGCCGGCAGGCGAGGGCGTCGGCCGCGTCTCGGTCGGGCGCATGTTGATTGACAAGCAGTACAGCGGTGATCTGACCGGCATTGGCCAGGGTGAAATGCTCTCGGCAGGCAACCCGGCAGCAGGCTCGGCGGGCTATGTCGCCATAGAACATGTGACCGCCACCATCGGTTCGGCCAGCGGTAGTTTCGCGCTCCAGCACAGCGGCGTCATGCATGACGGCGACAGCCAGCTGTCGATTTCGATCGTGCCGGGCTCA
>DASWMN010000293.1:0-17050 GCA_036399735.1 Telluria sp.
CCACCAACTCGAAGAATGCAGTACCGTAATCAGTACCGGGTCCCCATCGTCTAGAGGCCTAGGACATCACCCTTTCACGGTGAGTACAGGGGTTCGAATCCCCTTGGGGACGCCAGTTGGAACAAAAAGCCGCTTTCGAGCGGCTTTTTGCATTCTTGCGCCGTTTGCTTCACGTCTACCACGGCACAAAGGCAAAGCCGGGTGGGATCGCGAAGTGCTGCGGGATCCCGAACGGCTGCTGCAGCGGCAGGCCGAACTGCTGCTGCACGGGCAGCATGGTGCCCAGCAGGCTGGCCAGTGCCGGCTCGCGCGCACCCTGGCCCAGCACGCCGCCCACTGCAGCTGGCGCCATCTGCTGTTGCAGGCCGACCGCCGTGAGCGCATCCGGCAAGCCCACCCCCACCCGGTTCGGATCGGCCAGGCTGACCCGGCGGGCACTCATGCGTATCAGCTGGAACAGACGCTCGACGCGGTCGGCATTGCGTGCCTTGAACATGCCCTGGAACTCGGGATGATGGGCCAGCACCAGCGCCGCCAGGCCAGTGATATGCGGGGCGGCCATCGAGGTGCCATCCCAGGCCGCGTAATTATTCGGCGGCACCGACGAGGCGATCGCCACGCCGGGACCACAGACCCCCACCTGGGGCCCGTAACAGCTGAAGCTGGCGGTGAAATAGCCGTTCGCATCCACATTCTGCGTCAGCGTCTGCGCGTGGTAGCTGTCGGGCGGGAATTCGTCGAGCTTGCCGATCGCCGCCACCGCCAGCACGTTGGGCGAGGAGGCCGGGTACTGCACCGGCCCGCCCGAATTGCCGGCCGCGACGATGCAGGCGATGCCGGCCCGGCGCGCGCGCAGGATCTGCTGCTCCAGCGCCTCCGACGCTTCCGCGCCGCCCAGGCTGAGGTTGACGACATCGATCTGGTGTTCGATGCAGTATTCGAGGGCATCGATCAGCTGGCTGACCTGGCCACCGGGGAACAGCTTGCAGGCATGCAGTTCGGCGTCGGGCGCAAAACCGCGGATGCCCACGGCCAGTTCGGCGCCGCCGATCACCCCGGCGCAATGGGTGCCGTGGCCAAGCGTGTCGTCGTTCCAGGTGTCGGGCGAGTGCTTCTTGTTGACGATATCGAAGCCCTGGTGCACGCGATTGAGTTCCTCATGGGTGGTGGCGATGCCCGAATCGATGACAGCAATCTTGATGCCCTGGCCGCGGTAAGTGGGCGGCAATTGGTCCATGCGCATCGCTTTCTGGCCCCAGCCCACGGTTTTCTGGCGCGGGAATCCGGTCAGCGAGGGCCAGTCCGACAACGCGCGCAGACAGACCACGTTCGGCTCCTCGCTCGAAACGTCGGGGTCGCGCTGGTAGAAGCTCCAGTAGTCGGCCTTGGGTTTGACGTACAGACTGCGGATCGAGCCAGCACTTTCCCCGATCAGCGACAGCGTGACCTGGCCGCTGGCATCGGTGACGGCAGTGGAGGGCAGCATGCTGCCGAACAGGGACACCTCGGCCCCCGCCACCGGCGCACCATCCTTGTCCACCACATTGACGACGGCGCTGAACGCCGGGCCGTTGCTGGGCATGACGCTGGTGACCAACGTCGGCTGCTGCGGCGGCGCGTCCATCAGGCCCAGGTACTGGTCGCGTTCGACCACCAGCCGGCCCTGGCCCTGCTGATGCAGGACGCCGGCCTTTTGCTCGGTCATGCGCGCCACCAGCACGCCCTGGCCGCCCCCTATGCCGTCGGCCAGCGCGCCCACGACATCCTTGGGGCCGACCGTGTCCAGCACCTCGATGTCGGGGCTGTTGCGCAAGGCTTGCTCGACGCTCGACAGCGACAGCGGTGACAAGCCCATCGGGGCCAGGCCGTCCGGGTGGCGCGGCGCGATCAGGAATTGCTTCTTGCGCTCCCTGATCTGTTTCCCGCCGCCGGCGCCGGCGCTGGCGCCACCGGTCTGCGCGCCGCCGTTCACAGCGGGTGGAATCGGCCGCGCCTCGCTTGCGGCAGCGTGCGTTTCGCCAGCCGGCGGACGCGCTTCGGCCGCGGGACGCCCGCTGCCACGCCGTTCGCTGGCGCCGCCTTCGGCGCCGGGCGGGTTGGAGTCGAGCGGGCCGGCTGGTCCGCCATCGGTGGTTTTAGGCATTTGTTTTCCTTTCGGACCGGTGCAGAAAGCCG
This sequence comes from Telluria sp., assembly GCA_036399735.1. Taxonomy (GTDB): domain Bacteria; phylum Pseudomonadota; class Gammaproteobacteria; order Burkholderiales; family Burkholderiaceae_D; genus Telluria_A. Next base: position 2,176 of record DASWMN010000293.1, read on the forward strand.
GCGGTCTTGTCGATCAGGGACAAGGGCCGGTCGCGTTCGATCATGAGAGTCGGTGAGTGGAGAAAGCGCTGCTCGAAATCGCCCACCCGGTCCGGCTCGACGGCCAGCACGGCGGTGTGGGGCGCATTGGCGGGGCCGATGGTATCGAGCACTTCCAGATGCGGATCGTCTTGCAGCGTGTTGAGAAATTCGGTCAGCGTGGCGCCTTCCTGGCGCGCGCGGACAATGAAGCGGATATGTTCCATGCGGGACCTCCCTGGCGGGCTCCCGTCCGCGAAGGCGGGAGCCGTTCTGCTAGCCCTGTGCCCGGGCTATGGCGTTAATGAATGGTCGGCTGCTGGTACTGCGGCATGCCTTGCTGCGGGTAGTAGCCGCCCTGGGCCTGCTGCTGGGCCAGCAGGGCTTGCTGCGCATACGCCTGGGTCAGGGGATCGGCATTGAAGGGCAGCATGCGGCCGACCTGGCCCGCGATGCCGCCGATATTGCTGCCCAAGCCGCTGTGGCCGAACATCCCGCCAATGGCGCCGCCCAGGGGCTGGCCGACCTGGCCAATCAGGTTGCCGAACCAGCCTTGCGGGGCGATCTGGCCGGCCTGCGCCTGGCCCTGCTGGCCCATCTGGCTTTGCGGGATGGATTGCTGCATGGCCTGCGGGCCTTGCTGCTGCAGTTGTTGCTGTTGTTGCAGTTGTTGTTGCAGTTGTTGTTGCAGTTGTTGCTGCAGTTGCTGTACCTGCTGCTGCAAGCGCTGGTAAGCCAGATAAGGCACCGGCGGGTAAGCGGCCTGCGAGGCAGGATCGGCACTGAACGGCAGCAAGCTGCCAAGCTGGCCTGCGGCGCCGCCAATCGCGCTGCCCGCGCCGGCATTGCCGAACAGGCCGCCAATGGCCCCGCCCAGCGGCTGCCCGACCTGACCGATCAGATTGCCGAACCAGCCCTGGGGACTGAGCTGGCTGTTCTGGCCCATCTGGCCAATCTGCCCGATCTGGCTCTGCGCGGCTTGTTGCGCCTGGCGCATTTGCTGCATGATCTGTTCCTGACGGGCTTGCTGCTGCTGGACCATTTGCTGCATTTGCTGTTCCTGCTGTTGCTGGTGCTGCAGCTGGGCCAGGGCGACCGGGTCGGCGCCGAACGGCAGCATGCGGCCCAGGCCGCCGGCTACGCCGCCGATGGTGCTGCCCAGACCGGAATTGCCGAACGCGCCGCCGAGCATGCCGCCCAGCGGACGGCCGACCTGGCCGATCAGATTGCCGAACCAGCCTTGCGGATCCAATTGCTGGCCTTGTTGAGACTGCTGCAGCTGGGCCAGTTGCGCCTGCTGTGCCTGTTGCGCCTGCTGCAGCGGATCGGCGCTGAAGGGCAGGAAGGCCCCGCCAATGCCACCGGCCGCCTGGCCGATCGAATTGCCCAGGCCGGAATTGCCCAGCAAGCCGCCGATGCCGCGGCCGATCAGGCCGCCAAGCGGGGCGCCCAGCATGCTGCCAAAGAAGCCTTGCGGCGCGAATTGCTGTTGTTCCTGTCCAAACGAACTATTCTGAAACTCATTCATGACACTCTCCTTATTGTTGCTATTGGGGCGAGCGGTAAGCCATGGCGCCGTTCAGCCTTCAAGAGGCATACTTGATTGTTTGCAGGCCGGCCGAGCGCCTTGCGGCGTCCTGGCCCTTCCGGTACGCAAAACGTTATGCACCGCAGCGCGACCGGCAAGGCGCGGCGCGACGGGTACGCGAACCAGTGCGCATGTGTGGCGGCCCGGGCAAGGTAATGTTGCAAAATGGAAGGGCCCACCGCACTGGTAGCATTTGGACAGGGTCACCTTTATTAAAGTTTTGATATTTAGGGTGGCTATCGGAAGTTAAGTGTCGGTGTGTTGCCGGTTGCGATAAAATGGCGGCCCGCCCGTTCCCGCCTGCCATCCATGTCCCACGCGCTGCCCCTGTCCACCACGCTCGCCATCTTTTGCAAGGTGGTCGACAACTATGGCGACATCGGCATCTGCTGGCGCATGGCGCGCCAGCTGGCGGGCGAACACGGCGTGGCCGTCACCTTGTGGGTCGACGACCTGGCCAGTTTCCGGCGCATCTGTCCTGAAGTCGCGCCAGCGGCGCCCGAACAGCGGATTGCCGGCGTGTGCGTGCGCCACTGGCAGGACCAGGACGGGCTGTTCACGCCGGCGCAGGTGGCCGACATCGTGATCGAGTTCTTTGCCTGCGATCTCCCGCCCGGCTACATTGCCGCCATGGCGCAGCGCCCGGTACGCCCGGTCTGGATCAATTACGAAGGCTTGAGCGCCGAGGAATGGGTGGAGGGCTGCCACACGCTGCCGTCGCCCCATCCACGCCTGCCGCTGACCAAGCACTTCTTCTTCCCGGGTTTTAGCGAGCGCACCGGCGGTTTGCTGCGCGAAGCGGATCTGGACCAGGCGCGCCTGCGCTTCCAGGCCGATCCCGCCGCCCGTCACGCCTTCCTGGCCCCGTTCGGGGTGACGGCAGCCGAGATGGCGGCGCTGAAGGTGTCGCTGTTCTGTTACCCGTCAGCGCCGGTGGACGCGCTGCTGGCGGCCTGGCGGGCGCACGCCGATCCGGTGCTGTGCCTGGTGCCCGAGGGGGTGGCAGCCCAGGCGGTGGCGGCCTTCCTGGGCCAGGATGCGCTGCCGGGCGCCTGCCGCACCCAGGGCGCGCTGACGGTGCGTGTGCTGCCTTTTGTGCCCCAGCCCGACTACGACCGCCTGCTGTGGGCCTGCGATCTCAATATCGTGCGCGGCGAAGACTCCTGGGTGCGGGCCCAGTGGGCGGGGCGCCCGTTTGTGTGGCACATCTACGAGCAGGACGAGAATTTGCACCACAAGAAGCTGCGCGCCTTCCTGCAGCGCTATGCGGGCGGCGCGGCGCTGGACGCGTTCGCGCTGCGGTGGAACGGGGCCTGGCAGGGCGATTGCGCGGCTTTGTGGGCGCAACTGGCGGCCGCGCTGCCGGCGCTGGCGGTGCGCGCCGAGGCCTGGCAAACGGCGCAGCGGGCCAACGGCGACGTGTGCAGCAATCTGCTGGCATTTGCGGCTGTTGTTTCGACTGGTAATCAAGAAAACTCGGGTATAATGCCCGGTTAATTTCACAGATATTTTTTCGATCAAACGTGAGCTTGCGGCGCTTTTCGCCTCGAGGCGACCGCTGATTTTCATGCAACCCACTTATTACGTACATTTATGAAACCTGCAAAAGAAATTCGTGTTGGCAACATCATCATGGTTGACAGCAAGCCATTCATCGTTCTGCGTTCGGATGTCAATGGTTCGAGCCGCACGGGCTTCACCTACAAATGGAAGATGAAGAATCTTCTGACCAACAGCCCGCTGGAAAACGTGTTCCGCGGCGACGACAAGTTCGACGTGGTCGTTCTGGACAAAAAGCCAGTGACCTACTCGTACTTCGCCGATCCGCTGTTCGTGTTCATGGACGGTGAATACAACCAGTATGAAATCGAAGAAGAGAACCTGGGCGATGCACTGCATTACCTGAAAGACGGCATGGAATGCGAAGCCGTGTTCTACGACGGCAAGGCGATCTCGGTTGAACTGCCGACCACCATCGCACGCAAGGTTGCTTACTCGGAGCCTGCGGTCAAGGGCAACACTTCGGGCAACGTCCTGAAAGAAGCCAAGCTGGAAAACGCCATCGAAGCCCACGCGCACACCGTGCAAGTGCCGCTGTTCGTGAGCACCGACGACGTCATCGAAATCGATACCCGTACCAATGAGTACAAGCGCGTGGTCCGTAACTAAGACCTGCCGCACATGAAAAAAGCACGCCGCGGCGTGCTTTTTTTTCGTCTGTGGGAGGCGAGGCGCCGGTGTTATTTCGGCTTGTTGGCTTTTTTCGCGCGGGTAAACGCCGGGCCCCACAGCGGGTGGCCGTGTTCGCCTGGCTGCAGGTCGAACGCCGGGTCAAGCTTGAAGGCCTTGTCGAACTGCTGGCGGCACAGGATCTGGCGTGCCGTCACGCAATAGCTGAAGGCCGTGTACTTGGCGGCGCTGACCTGGTTGGCCTTGGCGCCGGCAGCGATCTCGGGCGCGCCCAGGCGCTTGATCGCTTCGTTGTACTGGCCTTTGTTGTACAGGGCGATGCCTTCGCGCAGCAGCACTTCATCGGCAGCTGGCGCGGCCACTGGCGGCGGTGTGGCCACTACCGGCGCGGCCGGCTTGACCGGCGCCGCCTTGGGCGGCGCGGGCTGGGGGGCCGGCTTGTTGAACTGGCTGAGGGTGTCGCAGCCGGCCAGCATGGCCAGCATCAGGAGGGAGAGTGAGAGTCGTTTCATAGCCACGATCATAATATTTTTATTTGGAATCTGCTGTGAAGTCGTGCTCAATCGTGCCGGTCTTGTTCTTCGCCAGGTTCACTTCCATGTCGAAATCGGGGAACCCTGGATTGACCAGGCGGATCTTGTGCTTGCCAGCAGGAAGGGCGATCTTTTTCAGTGGCGGACTGACGCCGTGCTCTTTGCCATCGACAAAAATGGTGCCCCAGGGCTTGATGGCAAGCCGGTAGCTGGCCGTGTCCGGCTCGGTCGGCTTTTCTTCCACCACGATCGTGCTGGCGGCGGCCGCTTCGGCTTCCACGGCAGCGGTCACGGCGGCGACCTGGGCATCGGTCACGGCAGGTTCGGGTGCGGCGGACGCGTCCGGCGGCAGGGCCGGCAGCTGCTCCACCTGGGCCACGGGTGCGGCCACGGGCTCGGGCCGTTTCAGCATGACCTTGGCGCCAAAGCCGGCAATGGCCAGCAGGGCGCACCCAAGCGCGATGTGCGACAGCCAGCGTGGCGCCGGTGCCGCCAGGCCCTTGGCCGGCGCGGCAGCCGGCTTGTCGGCACTCGCCTTGGCCGCGGCGCTGGCGCCGGCACTGCTGCTGGCGCTTGAACTGCTGGAACTGCTGGAACGTTTGCGGGCCGGGCCAGTGGTGGTGTTGGTCACCGGCGCCGGCGGGGTCTGGTCGATCGAGGCAAAGCGCTGGGTGGCGCCCACCGGGCGTGCACGGGGCGCGCCGGAGGAGGGAATGCCCAGCAGTTCACGGAAGGCATCGATGGTTTGCGGGCGTTCATTGGCCATCACGGCCAGGCCCTTGTCGATGGCAGTGAGGAATTCGCGGCTGTAACCGGGCAGATTGCGTTCGGCCAGCGGCAGCATCGGATCCTTGACCATGCGCGCGATCGAGGTCGCCGGTGGTTCCTTGCAGATGGCAAAGTAGATCACGGCCGACAGGGCGTAAATGTCGGTGTAGGCGCCCTGGTCGAGCGAGGCGTCGCCGGCATACTGTTCCACCGGCGCGTAACCGGGTTTCAGGATCACGGTCAGCCCGCGCGTGCGGTCGCCGATGATCTGGCGCGCCGAACCGAAGTCGAGCAGCACGGCGTCGCCGCTTTCCTGCACGATGATGTTGTCGGGCGAGACGTCGCGGTGCAGGATGCGCATGGTGTACAGCATTTCCAGCGCTTCCAGGATCTGCTTGAGCAACTTGCGGCACCAGGCCTCGTTGACCACGTGCTGCGCGCTGTTGACTATATCCTTGACGGTGCGCCCGTCGTAGTACTGCATGGCCGTGTAGGCGGTGTGGTTCTGTTCCCAGAAGCGGTACACCTTGACCAGCGACGGATGATCGAACTGGGCCAGGAAGCGCGCCTCGTTGATGAAGCTTTTCAGGCCGACGTCGAAGGTTTCGCGGTGGCGCTCGGCGCGCACGCGGATGCCATGGTCGGAACCGCGCGCGGCCAGCACGCCCGGCATGTATTCCTTGATTGCCACCGAACGCTGCAGGGAATGGTCGAACGCGATGTAGACGATGCCGAAGCCGCCTTCGCCCAGAATGCCGGTGATTTCGAAGTCGTGCAGCCGCGTGCCGATCGGCAGGCAGTTTTCGGAACCTTTGACCACCAGCGCGTTCATGCGCCCGCCTTGTGCACGAGAATGGCGTAGGCGGAGTAATTGTCGCGCACCTTGCCGCTGTTCTTGATATTGTCGTCGGCCAGGCGGCACATGCGTGCCAGCCAGTCGGCCGTGTTGCTGGACTGGGCCAGGGTGCGCTCCATGTCCGCTTCCATCACCCATTCCCACAGGCCGTCGCTGCACAGCAGCAGGGCGTCGCCCGGCAGCAGCTGGACCGCGCCGGCCAGCAGTTCGACCCCGGTATCGCCTTCGGCGCCGATGGCGGCAAACAGGATGTTGCGCTGCGGGTGCAGGCGCAGCTGTTCGGCGCGGGCGTAGCCGGCGTCGATCAGTTGCTGGGTCATGCTGTGGTCCTTGCTCATGGCGTGCAGACGGGCGCCGCGGAACAGGTAGACGCGGGTGTCGCCCAGGTGGCCCCACAGCGCTTCGCCGCGCGCGCGGTCGACCAGCAGGGCGGCCACGGTGGTGCTCATGTCGGCCAGGCGCGGCTCGTGCTGCTTGCGGCGCGCCACATCGCTGCTGGCGCTGGCCGCATAGGCGAGCATCGCCTCCGGGCCGAAGGCCGGGTTCTGGCGGAAGCGGGTCAGGATGGAGTCGACCACGACCTTGGAGGCGATTTCGCCGCCTTCATGGCCACCGGCGCCGTCGGCCACCACGAAGCAGGCCAGCGGGTCGGCAAAGGCTTCGCCCACGGTATCCTGGTTGGTCGGGCGCTTGCCGATTTCGTTAATGCGGGTCCATGACAGGTCCACCGGAATTTGTTCAACCATGATTGTGACCCACGATGCGGTTGACTTCTTTTTCGTACGCTTCCAGGAAGTCGGGCCCGAACAGGGTCTTGAACTGGTCCTTGGATTCCCCCGCCACGCAATGATGCTGCTGGCGGTACAGGTCCCACAGGGCGGCCTTGCGGCGGAAGGGAATGGCGGACTGCAGGGAATTCGGTTTCAGCGCCGATTCGATGCGCTCGGGGCGCAGGCGGCGGATCACTTTGTCCATGCTGGCCTTGGTACCGGCCACCACGCCGTTCTGGTGCCCGCGCAGATCTTTGTGGGCGTCTTCGATGGCCTCGAGCGGCTCCATGAAACCGGGCATCTTCTTGCGCAGCATCTGGGTCAGCACGGTCTGGCTGTCGGGGAAAAATTTCATCGGATTGTTATTGCGCAGGACCACCATCGTCACGTCCGCCTTGACTTCCTGCTTGACGAGCGAGCGCAGCGCGAGCAGGTCGATGGTGCCTTGAATACAATTGTTCATCATCTTGCCGAGCAATTCCATCAACTCCGGCGTCAGGTTCCCGATCGCGTCAGCAGGCAGGCCGGCACCGCGTAGGAAGGCCTGTTTCAATGCTTCGCTATCATCGGTGATGACTACATTGTTCATTAGCATGGGATCCTGAGAAAAATAATATTTATCCGCAGCAATAATGCCAGATTTGTCGACGTCGGTCATCCCTCGCGCGCACCTTATTTCACTGTTGTGTAACGATCTGCGACACAAATCCACCATGCTGGCGATTTATGTTAAAGAACGGCGGATCGATATTGAACAACGTACAATAAAACAGCGGCGGCTTACATGCATTGTATGCAAATAAATACGCTGTGGCACGTGTGATTGCGAGAAATGTGGCTGGTTCAGCGATCTCCCCGACAGGCGGTGGCTTCTTCCTGTCGACGAGTATAGGCGATGTGCTGCCAGCAATGTTGAATTTTTGTACCGCCGTGCCGCTCAGACGTCGATGAAACGCATCTTGAAACTGCGCCCCTTGATGTTGCCGAAATCCGGGCCCAGGCTGTTGCCGGCGTTGAGGCGCTGGAAGGCGGCCTCGGCTACGTGACGGTCGAGTGCCACGTAGGTCATGAACTCGAACACATTGATCTTGCCGACCTGTTCCTTGGTCAGGCGGGCGTCGCCGGTCAGCGCGCCCAGCAGGTCGCCCGGCCGCAGCTTGTCTTTTTTGCCGCCCATGATGCACAGGGTGACCATGGGCGCGGGCGCGGCCGGGAGCTCGGCGTCGCCCAGTTCGTCCAGCCGGTGCCAGCTGACCGGCGCGTTCTGGTATTGCTCGATCAGGCGCACCCATTTCTTTTCGTTCGGTGCGCACAGCGACAGCGCCAGCCCCGATTCGCCGGCGCGGCCGGTGCGACCCACGCGGTGGATGTGCACTTCGGTATCCTTGGAGACGTCAACGTTGATCACCGCGCCCAGATTGGCGATGTCGAGGCCGCGCGCGGCCACGTCGGTTGCCACCAGCACCGAACAGCTGCGGTTCGAGAACAAGACCAGGATTTCGTCGCGCTCGCGCTGCTCCAGCTCGCCGTACAGGGCCAGCGCCGAGAAGCCTTGCTCACGCAGGCTGTCGGCCAGCTCGCGGCAATGCACCTTGGTGTTGCAGAAGGCGAGGGCGGAGACCGGTTTGAAATGCTTGAGCAGACGGCCGACAGCCTGGTCGCGCTCGTCGAAGCCGACTTCGTAGAAGCGCTGTTCGATCTGCTCGCCCGTGTGCTGGGCTTCCACAATCACTTCGACCGGGTTGTGCAGGAAATGTTCGGTGGCCTGGCGGATGTCGTCCGGGTAGGTGGCCGAGAACAGCAGGGTCTGGCGCCGTTTCGGGCAGGCCGAGACGATGCCGGCGATCTCGTCGTAGAAACCCATGTCGGTCATGCGATCGGCTTCGTCGAGCACCAGGGTCTGCACCTTGTCCAGATTGATGGTGCCGCGTCCCAGGTGGTCGCGGATGCGGCCCGGGGTGCCGACCACGATGTGGGCGCCATGTTCGAGCGAAGCCACCTGCGGGCGCATGGGCGCGCCGCCGGTCAGGGTCAGCACCTTGATGTTGCCTTCGCCCCGCGCCAGGCGGCGCAGTTCATTGGCCACCTGGTCGGCCAGTTCGCGCGTCGGGCACAGCACCAGGCCCTGGACCGCGAACCAGGCCGGATTGAGCTTGTGCAAAATGCCGATGCCGAAGGCGGCCGTCTTGCCGCTGCCGGTCTTGGCTTGCGCGATCAGGTCGCGCCCTTCGAGCACGTGCGGCAAGCTCTGGGCCTGGATCGGCGTCATCTGGTGATAGCCGAGGCTGTCCAGATTGGCGAGGAAGGAAGCCGTCAGCGGCAGGTTGGCGAATGGTTGTGGATGCATGGTGCTAGCCGTCAAAAAGAGGGGACGGCCAAGTCTAACAGGCTCGTCAGGCGGCAGCCCAGATGGGCAGGCCGGTCAGGTCGGTATTCTCATCGCGCCGCCACACGGGCAGGCCGGAGGCGTCGGTTTCTTCGAGTAATTCCAGCTGGTGCTGCTTGACAGCCACCTTGCGCTGGCGCGGCACCGTGGTGCGCCGCGCTTCAGCCGGTGGATGCATCAGCGCGCTGGCTGGTCCGAATCCCGGCAGGTCGAAGGTCGCGTTATCTTTTTTGTCTCTCATTTTACTGCGCCGGAAAAACAAAAGCCCGGCTGCAAGAGTCGGGCTCAGTTTAAAAAATTCTGGTTGCGGGGACAGGATTTGAACCTGTGACCTTCGGGTTATGAGCCCGACGAGCTGCCAGACTGCTCCACCCCGCGTCTGAGGCGCATATTGTATAGAAGGTGGGCGTGGCGCGCAATGATTATCGAATCACGCCACACCGTTTGCGCCTGCGCGAGGGCGTCGTCAGGCGGCGCGCAGGCGCCACAGCGACGTCAGCTCGGCCGAACGGGCCGCGTGCAGCGGGTCGGACGCATCGCTGGCGCGCGGATGCACCGGCCGCACATCGTGCCGTTCGATCACGTGCAGGCCGCCTTGCGCGATCCAGCCATCGAGATCGCTGCGCGGGCGCAGGCCGAGGTGCTCGGCCAGGTCCGACAAGATCAGCCAGGCCTCGCCGCCGGGCGCCAGATGGGCCGCCACGCCGGCCAGGAAGCCGCGCAGCATGCGGCTGTCAGGATCGTAGATGGCGCTCTCGATCGACGAACTCGGGCGGCCCGGCAGCCACGGAGGATTGCATACCACCAGGTCGGCGCGGCGCTCGGGGAACAGATCGGCCTTCATCAGTTCCACCTGCTGGTCCAGCTGCAGGCGCTGCAGATTGTCGCGCGCGCAGGACAGCGCGCGCGCATCCATGTCGGTGGCGACGATATGCGGCAGGCCGCGCTTGGCCAGAATCGCGGCCAGCACGCCGGTACCGGTGCCGATGTCGAACGCGACCTGGGCGCCCGCAGGCAAGGGCGCATTTGCCACCAGTTCCAGGTACTCGCCGCGAATCGGGGAAAATACGCCATAGTGCGGATGAATTTTTTCGCCCAGGGCGGCAATGTCGACACCGTTGCGGCGCCATTCATGCGCGCCGATCAGGCCCAGCAGTTCGCGCAGCGAGGCCACGAACGGCGTCTCGCCACGGCCATAGGCTTCGTTGCAGGCCAGCGCCACATCGGGCGCGCGCCGCAGTGGAATGCTGTAGTCCGCCTCGAACGGGATCAGCAGCATGGCCAAAGTGCGCGCACGCTGCGACTGGGCCTGGCGGTGCAGGTGGAAGGCTTCGGCTGGCGAAGCGGGCACGCGCGCCGGCTTGCCACGGCGGCCCTTGTCGGCCTTGGCGCCCTTGTGGTCCGCGCGCCGGGCCAGCGCCTGCAGCAACTGGCGCGCGTTCTGGAAGTCGCCGCGCCACAGCAGGGCGGTGCCTTCACAGGCCAGGCGGTAGGCCAGATCGGCCGGGGTCTGGTCGTCGGCGATCACCACTTTTTTTGGCGCCGGCATGCCGCTTTCGGAGCGCCAGCGCACCGAGCGGTCGGCGCCGCCCTCGGTCCAGTGGATGTGGGCGGGAGCGTCGGCGGGCGGAAGTGGGTGCATGAAGTCAGTCAAAAGCGGCAAGGATGGGGCGTGCCGGTGCGGCGCGCGAATGCGCTCATTATACTTGGCAGGGTGGACCGCAAAGCGCGCCCGGATCAGCGTAAAAACTCAGGCGGCTTCGCTGAGGTCGGATACGCCGCTGGCAGAAGCCACCTCGGCCCTGGCGTAGGCGCTGGCGGCCGCCTTGGCACGTTCGACCGGCGTCGCTTCCGGATCGTCGGCGCGGGCGCGTGGCGCCAGCAGGGCAGCGCGGTCGACCAGACGCTGCAGGCGCAAGGTGAGGTTGCCTTCGCCAGGGCCGTCGGCCACATCGGTGCGCAGCTCGCGGCTGAGCAGCTTGAACAGATCGTTCAGGCTGCCGGGGAATTTGATCGCAGGCAGGGGTTTGCCGGTCAGGACCAGCATGTCGGGCAGCTCGATCGAGACCGGCTCAGGCAGCGGCGCTGCGCCGGCCTTGGCCACCGCTTCATACTTGACGGCCACTTCGAAATCGAACTCCTGGCCGTCGGCGGTCGCAATCTGGCCGCTGCCGGTGAAGGTGATGCTCTGATCAAGGCCAAATGCCTCGGGGCGCGGCGTGTCGTTCTGGCTGCCGACGGCAGTCAGGGTACGCGACGCTTTGAACGAGGCCAGGTTATACGAGACAGAAGCGGTCTGGGCGGAGTCGCCAAACAGGTTTTGCGCCACTGCGCTGACGAAACTTTGCGCCGAATCGCTGACCGAGGCGCTCGCGCCGGCGGGCGCCTGCAGGCCCAGCACTGACAAACTGACAACATCGTCCTGGAGCGCGACCGGATCGACCGTCGGCAGACGGGCTGCCACCTTGCCCGTTGCCGACGCTATTTGCGCGCCCGCACTCGCGCCGCCCACCTGCGCGCTGGCAGGAAGTACGGTTTGTGCGGGTGGGCGTGAGCCCAGCGTGGCGTTCAGTGACATGGCGGTCTGGCTGCGAAAGTGTGGGTAACACTGCAACTAACGGCATGCCAAAGCCAAACTTTAGGTATTTTTTGAATATTTTTTAATGATGATGGGTCCAGCTGCCATCCGCCGAGGTAAGGAAGGACTCGACCGCGTCCTTGTTTCCCGTGGCATAACGTTTTGGTTCACCGCAGGCGCACAGGCCCTGATAAGGCTGGATATGCGAGCAGGCGGAAACCTTCTGCAGGAAGACCTTGACGGGCTGTTCGCATTTGGCGCACTTGAAGGTCAGGATACGGGCTGGTTTGGTCATGTGAAATCTCGGTGCGTGAAAAGCGCGCATTTTATCACTGGCCAGGACAGTCAACGGCGCCCGGCACGGCGGCGTTAACAGGAGGCGGGCCCCCTGGTCCGGTTCTCTGAATGGGAAATGCAATGTGCAAGCGAGTGCAACAGCAACCGAGCAAGGAAAGCGTGCGCGACTGGCTGCGCGCGCGGATCGAACAAAAACGTCCGCCGCCGGACGCGCAGCAAATCCGCCGCGAGCTGGGCTGGGATCTGATCCGGCCGGCGCCGCGCCGCTGAGTTTCTCTCTTTTCCATTACTGGACTGTGACGCTGCTGGTGCCGCCGCCGGCCGGCTGCACCAGGATGCGGGTAGCGATCCGCTCCGTCATTTCCTGTACATGCGAGATGACGCCGACCTTGCGGCCCATCGACTGCAGTCCGTCCAGGGCGTCCATGGCCACACGCAGCGTTTCCGCGTCCAGACTGCCGAAGCCTTCATCGATGAACAGCGACTCGACCCGCACCCGGTTCGACGACAGCGAGGCCAGGCCCAGCGCCAGCGCCAGCGAGACCAGGAACGATTCGCCGCCCGACAGTGAATTGACCGAGCGGATTTCGCCGCCCATGTCCTGATCGCGCACCAAAAGGCCAAGCGAAGGGCCGCTGGCCGCCGCCACCCGTTCCAGGCGGTAGCGGCGCGCCAGCAGTGCCAGGTGGCTGTTGGCGTAACCGAGCAGCACGTCCAGGGTGAACTGTTGGGCGTAGTTGCGGAATTTTTTGCCGTCCGCCGAACCGATCAATTCGTTGAGTCGTCCCCAGCGCAATTCGCTGACCTGCTGGCGCTCGATCTCGGCCGACAGCGCCTGCGCGTTCGCGCGCCGTACGTTGTCCTGCGCCAGTTGCAGGCGCAGGGCGCTGGCCGCGTCGGCCGCGCGTGCCCGTTCGGCCAGATGGGCCGCCAGCGCAGCGTTGACCGCGCCGGCATCGGCTGGCGGGGCGCTTTCAAGGTGCAGGGCGTGCTGGCCACGGCGTTCGGCCAGCACCGTGGCGGCGCTGGCGACGGCGGCGTCGAGCCCCTGCAAGGCGCTGCGTTCCTGCGCGATGGCGCCGCGCTCATGGGCCAGCAGCGGCGCCAGCTGCGCTTGCTCGCTGACGGCCTGGCCGGGTACGGCCAGCCAGGCCGCCAGTTGATCCCGTGCGGCGCGCACCTGCAGCGCGACCGCGCTGCACCGTGCGGCGGCCTGCGCCGCCGCTTCGCGTGCACGGCTATCGGCTTGCGCGGCGCTGGCGCTGGCAGTCTGTTCGCGCGCGAGAGTGGCGCGCGCCATGCTGACCGCTGCGGCCAGTTCCTGTTCCACGTCTGCCACAGCGCGCCCGTTCCACAAGGCTGCGCGCTGCGCCGTCTTGGTCCCGATATCGGTGTCGACGCGGGCAAACTCGCTGTTGGCCGCGTCCAGCGCGCGCTGGGCCAGCGCCTTGACCTGCGTGGCGTTGTCGCGCGCCGCGTCCAGGCCGACCAATACGGCCGTATGCTTTTCCTGCCCGGTCGCGCGTTCGCGCCAGGTGTTCACTTCAGCTTCCCGCGCACGGTGGAAGTCAGGGGCCCCCGACTGCCATTGGGTGCGCCAGCCGGCGGCGAAAGCGTCGTCGAGTTCGCGCAGCAGGGCGGCAAGGCTGTGCTGTGTATGGGCGTGCTTGTCCGCCAGCGCGCGATGCCCGGCCTCGCCGCTGGCGCATGCCGCGCTGGCCGCACTGGCCTGCTGCAGTGCAGCGGCATGTTGAACGGCCATGGCATCGCACGCCTGCTGCGCCAGATCGCGCGCGCTGCTGGCCTGGCGCAGCGCATCTTCGCCGGCTTCCAGTTCCTGCAACCCGGTACGCAGTGTGGACAGCGCAGTGGCGAACCAGTCGGGCCGCTGCGCTTCATCCGCGGATTCGGCAGCAATGGGCAGCGCCGTCCAGGTGTCGGTCAGGCGTAACAGGGCGCTGGCCAGAGTGTCCGCATCTTCAAGGGCAGCGCTCAGTTGCCGATCGCTGCCTTCGATCAGGGCGCGCTGTGTGGCTTGCAGGGCGCGATTGTCCTGCGCCTGCGAGCGTGCCCGATCGACTTCCGATTGCAGCGTTGCCAGCATCGCGCCCAGAACGGCATCCTGATGCTGGTAAGGGTGTTCGGCGCTGCCGCAGACGGGGCAGGGCGCGCCGTCGGTGAGCGTTGCGCGCAGCGTGGCGACGCTGTCGGCGCAGGCCAGTTCGGCCGCCTTGAGCGAACGCTCGGCCTGGGCCAGGCCGGCCTCCAGCGGGCCCGCCTGCGCGAGTGCGGTAGCTAGCGTGCTGGCGGCGCCTTGTCTGGCCGCGTTGATGGCCGCGCTCTGGGCTTGCAGCTGCGCTGCGCGCGCGCGCGTGGCTGCCAGTTCGTTCCAGACCGACTGGCCGTGCGTGAGGCAATCGCGGCGCTGTTCCAGATGCTGGCGGCGCTGGCGCAAGCCGGTCTCGTCCAGTGTGCCAAGAAGGGCGATGGCGCGCTGACGTTCTGCTTCGAGGGTACGCATTTGCGCGGTTGCCGCCGCCAGTGCCGTGGCTGCCTCGGCGTCGGTACGCGCCGCGCTGTCGCGCGCACGCTGCGCTTCGGCCAGTGCCAGTGCAACGGTGGCGGCGTGCGACTCGGCCTGCGTCGCCTGGCGCAGCAGGGTATCCCAGCGCGGCCATTGCGCGGCCAGCGACTCCCATGCCGCGTGGGTCGACAGCCAGGTCGCGTTCTGAACGTGTTCCGCCTGGCTGGCGGCGAACTCGGTGGCGGCGTCGGCGAGGGCCACCTCTGCCTCGGATACTGCCTTTTGCGCCTGCTGGCGCGCCGCCGCTGCCTTGGCGTGCGTGGGCCTCAGGGCCGCAATGCTGGCGTCGAGCGCTTTGGCCTGGTCG
>DASWMN010000294.1:0-2695 GCA_036399735.1 Telluria sp.
ACATGAAGATGGAAGCGCTGACCACTTACATGGCGCCCAACAAGGACATCAAGAACGTCTACATCATCGGCCAGAACTACGCTTTCGGCCAGGCGGTCAGCCGCGCGGCCAAGGAATACCTGAAGCGCAAGCGGCCCGACATCAAGATTGTCGGCGACGATCTGCACCCGATCGCGCAGGTCAAGGACTTTTCGCCCTACGTGGCCAAGATCAAGGCCGCGGGCGCCGATACGGTCATTACCGGCAACTGGGGCGCCGATCTGGCGCTGCTGATCCGCGCCGCCAAGGATGCCGACCTGAAGGCCAACTTCTATACCTACTACGCGGTCACTACGGGCGTGCCGACGGCGATGGGCGCGGCCGGCGCGGACCGCGTCAAGATCGTCGGCAACTGGATGATCAATGCGGACCCCGCCAGCGGCAAGGACATTGTCGAAGGCTACAAAAAGAAGTACAACGACGACTTCTACACGGCCCAGACCCACAGCAGCATCGGCATGCTGGCGCAGGCGATCAAGCAGACCAAGTCGACCGATCCGGTCAAGGTCGCCTTTGCGATGGAGGGGGCCAAGTTCCAGAGCCTGAACGGCAGCGTCATGATGAACAAGGCCGACCACCAGCTGCAGCAGCCGCTGTACATCGGCACCTGGACCAAGGTCGATGGCAAAGCCGTCAAGTATGACCAGGAAAACACCGGCTACGGCTGGAAGATGGACAAGAAGATCGACGCCTACTATGCGACGCAGCCGACGTCCTGCCAGATGAAGCGCCCAGGCGCGTAAGCGCTGCGGCCCGCAGCCCGTGGCGATGCTGCGGGCTGCGGGGTTTTCCTTCTTCCTACGTCTGCGATCCCTCCATGGAATTCACGCTGTTCACCTTGCTGAACGGCGTCAGCTACGGGCTGCTGCTGTTCATGCTCTCGTCAGGGCTGACGCTCATTTTCAGTATGATGGGCGTGCTCAATTTTGCGCACGCCAGTTTCTACATGCTGGGGGCCTACATGGCCTACACCATCAGCACTTTCATCGGATTCTGGCCGGCCCTGGTGCTGGCGCCCGTCGCCGTCGGCCTGATCGGCGCGCTGGTGGAGCGCTACGGCCTGCGCCCGCTGCATAAATATGGCCACATCGTCGAACTGCTGTTTACCTTCGGCCTGTCGTATCTGGTGGTCGAACTGGTGCAGCTGCTGTGGGGCAGGGCGGCGGTCAAGTACGCGATACCGTCCTCGCTTGACGGACCCTTGTTCACCCTGTTCGGCACCACCTTCCCCATGTACCGTGGTTTCATGATGCTGGTGGCGCTGTCGATGCTGGCCGCGATCTACCTGGTGCTCACGCGTACCCGGGTCGGCCTGGTGATCCAGGCGGCGCTGACCCATCCCGACGCGGTCGAGGCGCTGGGCCACAATGTGCCGCGCATCTTCATGTGGGTGTTTGGCGGCGGCTGCGCGCTGGCCGGCCTGGCCGGTGTCATCGGCGGCAATGCCTTTGTGACCGAGCCTGGCATGGCCGCCACCGTGGGCAGCATTATCTTTGTGGTGGTGGTGGTCGGGGGCATGGGCTCGCTGGCGGGGGCGTTTGTGGCCTCGCTCCTGATCGGGGTGATGCAAACCTTCGCGGTGGCGCTTGATTACTCGCTGATGTCGCTGTTGAACGGCATGGGCGCCGGCATTTCGGAAGCCACGCCCGGCTACGCCATCTTCAAGCTGACCATCTCGCAAAGCGCGGCCATCCTGCCGTATCTGCTGCTGGTATTGATTTTGATCTTCCGCCCCAAGGGCCTGATGGGGACGCGCGAATGAGGCTCACGTACACGCCAATCAATTTTAGCCGCTATCTGGTGTGGGGCGCGTTTGCGCTGATCCTGATCGTGGCGCCCATGATCTTTACCAAGGGCGCGGCGTTGTCGATTTTGTCGCAGATCGGCACCGTCATGATTTTCGGGCTTTCCTACAACATGCTGCTGGGGCAGGGCGGCATGCTCTCCTTCGGGCATGCCGTGTATTCCGGCCTGGGCGCGTTCTTCGCGGTGCACGCGATGAACAGCAGCGGGATCGGCGCCGCCATTCCCACTGCGCTCATTCCGCTGGTGGGGGGCTTCGCCGGCATGGGCTTTGGCGTGCTGTTCGGGTATGTCACGACCAAAAAATCCGGCACCACCTTCGCCATGATCACCCTGGGCCTGGTGGAACTGGTGTTTGCCAGTTCGCTGATGTTCCCTGATTTTTTCGGCGGCGAGGGTGGCGTCACTACCAACCGCGTGCGCGGCACGGCGCTGTGGGGCATCACTTACGGCCCGCAGATCCAGGTCTACTACCTGATTGCGGCCTGGCTGTTCGTCAGCACCATCGCCATGTTCGCGTTCACCCAGACCCCGCTCGGGCGCATGGTCAATGCGGTGCGTGACAATCCGGAACGGGTCGAATTTGTCGGCTACGACACGCAGTGGGTACGCTATCTGACGCTGATCCTGTCGGCGTTCTTCGCCGGTATTTCAGGTGGCCTTGGCGCCATCAATTTCGAGATCGTCAGCGCCGAAAATGTGAGCGCGATCCGCTCCGGCGCGGTACTGCTGTTTGTGTTCATCGGCGGGATCGGCTTTTTCTTCGGGCCCTTGCTGGGCGCCGTGGTCGGCGTGTTCTTCTCGGTGATGCTGTCGGACTTCACCCCGGCCTGGCAGCTCTACCTTGGCCTGT
>DASWMN010000295.1:0-13420 GCA_036399735.1 Telluria sp.
CGCGTAGGTATGCCAGCCGCTGCCGCCAAGGTCGGTCAGTTGCCCTTTGCCGGCGCTGTCCAGGCCAGGCACCAGCACGGTCGGCGTGCGCACTTCATCGCGCGCGTAGTCATATTTGCTGGCCGCGATCTCCCAGTCCCACACGCCTTTGCTGTGCCGCTTGAGCGACAAGCCATGCATCACATGTGCCAGCTCCCCGGTGGACGGGGCCATATCGGAGGCACGCAGCTCGTAGCGGCGGCCGCCGATATTGATCATGTTGTTGGCGTCACCCCGGTAGAGCGGCGCACCGCCAGCGTCGCGCAGATACGATTCGGCGCCGCGCCGCGCCGCGTTGCCCCACCAGCCAAGCGTGTAACTGGCGCGCAGCAGCGGTGAAATATCCCACGCCAGCTTGACCTTGGCGTGATCCTGCACGGTGTGCGACTGGCCGGTGGCGCCGATGATCCACCAGTCCTTGTCGGACGGGTTGCGATCGGCCACCGCGCCCGTCACCGGCAAGCCGGCGCTGCTGACGACGCCAGAGGCGAGCGGCTTGTTGGCAAACGACAGGGGCTGCCCGCGGCTGTCCAGGCGCGAGATATCGACCCACCACGACCAGGCGCCGTCGCGGTCTCCGACCGATGCACTGCCCTGGCGCCCGCCAAAGCGGTCATCGCTGCCGTAAGCCTTGAACGGCTGCGAAAAGGCCGCCATGCGCACATGCGCTTCGAGCTTGTCGGGCATGCGGGTCTGGAAGTCGACCACGGCGCCCACCGAATTGCCCGGATACGCGGCCGAGAAAGGCCCGTACAACACGTCGACACGTTCGATTTCCTCAGGCGAGACCAGGCCCCAGCGCGGCGTGTAGGTGGCGCCATTGCCCAGCAAATTGGACAGCAGGATGCCATCGGCATACACCAGCGAGCGCGCGCTGTTGCCGGTACCGGAGGCGCGGCTGGCCAGCACCGCGTGGTCGTAGTCGCCAATGTAGCGCTTGCGCACATTCAGGCTCGGGAAGTATTTGAGCGCGTCCTCGCTGTCGGTGGCGTTGATGCGCTGCTGGATCTGGGCACCGCTGATGCTTTCAATTGTGGTTGGAATGGCGGTGGGCAGCGAGCTTGGACGGCCGCCTTCGATAATGACGGTGGTGTGATCGGCGAACGCCAGCGGGGCCACGCAGGCGGCCGCAAATAGGATGCAGGTAGGTTTCACTTGTTATTCTCTTTGGAAAGCGATGACGAACCGGAGCGCAAGCGGCATCTTGCACGCTTACGCTAAGGCGATTTCGACAGGCGGCACCTGTGCCGCCACAAGGTCATGCCAAAGAGGGAGGTCCGCGCGGCGGCGCGGCATTGAGTGCCAGTAATGGCTTGGGGGAACGGTAGAACAGGTAGGGACGCAGGCCATGATTGGCGGAAAGGCCCAGGCCGCTGATCAAGGTGGGCGCGAGCAAGTCGCTGCCACCATGCGGCAGGCAATAGCCGCAATGCGCCATATCCATTGCCATACTGCCGGCAATTTTCTTCACGAAACTGGCTTTGGTGGCAGGATCGGCCACGCAGACGGAGGCGGAAAACTGATCACCGTCGGCGCGCGCGCCGGCCACCAGGTGCGACACCGACGGGGCGAGCGCGTTCATCAGCACCGCGAGAAACGCGATCCTGATCCACAACTGCCACCGGGCCGGATGTCGGAAGTAATTCAATGTGCGGGCGGCATCGCACTGTCGGGCGCGGCATAGTTGATCGGCTTGACCGGCACCCTGACGGTGACCGTTTCACGCTTCTTGCCTGGATGCTCGACCTGCAGATTGAGCTCGATGCTCTCGCCCGGCTTGAGCTGCTGCTTCAGACCGATCAGCATGATGTGGTAGCTGCCCGATGCCAGATTGACACTCTGGCCGGCCGGCAGATCGATCCCGTCGACCTGCGCCATTTTCATCATATTGTCTTTCATTTCCATCTGGTGCAGTTCGACCTGCGCCGCTGCCGGCGACGTCACGCCAACCAGGCGCGCCTTGCTCGCCGACTGCACGCGCATGAAGGCGCCGGAACTTTTTTGGGCAGGCACGGTGGCGCGCGCCCACGGTGCGGTCACGCTCACCTCGGCCAAGGCTGGCAAGCTGAGCGTCGACAACAGGATCAGGGCAGTCGCGATTTTTTTCATGATGTCAGTGAAAGCTTAGCGTTCAACTTTGAAATCTTCGCGTTCGACCAGCACGGTCGTGACGCTGTCGGTCAGATAAATCTGACCGTCCTGGATTGTGCACTGCAGTTGCATGTTGCGATTGGCCATGCCCTGCAGCTGTTCGCTGGCATCCGAGGGGATGTTAATCACACTCAATTGCTTGGCGCGTTCGAGCTTGTTGGCGATCTGCTTGTACCAGATATGGCTGGTCGCGCTATAGCTGTAGACCACCACCTTGTCGCTGCGGCCGCAGGCCTTCATCAGACGCTTGTCGTCCGGCTGGCCCACTTCAATCCACAGCTCGATCGCCCCGGTCAGATCCTTTTGCCACAGGTCCGGTTCCTCGGTATCGAACAGCCCCTTGGTGAAGGTCAGGGAATCGCTCGCATGAATGGCGAACGCGAGCAGGCGGATCATCATCCGCTCATCGGTTTCCGACGGATGGCGCGCCAGCGTCAGCAAATGCGTCTGGTAATAATTGCGGTCCATATCTGCGATTTGCAGTTCCGCCTTGTAGATTGTTGCCTTGAGTGCCATTGATGCAATGCCCTTGAATTATTTGAAGACGACAGTCTTGTCGCCGTTTTGCAAAATACGATGTTCCACGAACCATTTGACAGCGCGCGCCAGCACCACGCATTCGACATCGCGTCCGATCGCCGACAGCGTCTCGGCATCCATCGCATGGTCAACGCGCTCGACATCCTGTTCGATGATCGGCCCCTCGTCCAGATCGCCCGTCACGAAGTGGGCGGTGGCGCCGATCAGTTTCACGCCGCGCTGGTGGGCCTGGGCATACGGCTTGGCGCCCTTAAAGCTCGGCAAGAACGAATGGTGAATATTGATCGCGCGGCCGGCCATCGCCTTGCACAGGCCGGGCGACAGGATCTGCATGTAGCGCGCCAGCACCACCAGATCGATCTTGTGGGTGGCCATCAGATCGAGCACCCGCGCTTCCTGCGCCAGCTTGGTCGCCTCGTCCGCGCCGCTTGCCAGCGGCAAGTGGTGGAAGGGAATATTGTAGCTGGCCGCGAGCTGGTAGAAATCCATATGGTTCGACACGATGGCCGGGATCTCGACCGGCAGCAAGCCGCTCTTGTAGCGGAACAGCAAATCGTTGAGGCAATGCCCAATCTTCGACACCATCAGCATCACGCGCGGCTTGGCATGCGCGTCGTGCAGTTGCCCCTGCATGCCCATCTGGCTGCACAAAGAGCCAAAGCCGGCGCGCAGCGCGCTGTCGCCCACCTGCCCGTCTTCCAGGGCGAAATGCACGCGCATGAAAAACAGCTTGGACTCGGCATCGCCAAACTGGGCCGAATCGATGATGTTACAGCCATGTTCGGCGAGGAAGCCAGAAACGCGATGCACAATGCCGCGCTGATCGAGGCACGACAGGGTCAGAATGTATTCGGGATGCGTCATGTTCGGAAGGGCCGATGGTTAGGATTTGCCAACCTCATATTGTCGCACGCGCAGGGGAAAACCGGCCAATCATAAAAAAGCACGGGCGTGCGTATTTGGAGTATAGTAAGCATATTACAACCTGAAACGGAGACCCATTCCATGTCCACGACCGCCCTGATGAATCAGCAATTCCGCCTTGCCGCCCGCCCTGTCGGGATGCCGAAACGCAGCGACTGGCAGGAAGTGACCGAGCCGGTGCGCGACATCGCCGATGGCGAAATCGTGGTCAAGGCGCTCTACCTGTCGCTCGATCCAGCCATGCGCGGCTGGATGAACGAAGGCAAGTCCTACATTCGCCCGGTCGCGATCGGCGAAACGATGCGCGCCGGCGGCGTGGGCGTGGTGGTGGCGAGCAAGTCCGACAAATTTGCCGTGGGCGACCATGTATCGGGCGGCATCGGCGTGCAAGCCTACTGGACCGGCGCGGCCAACGACAAGACCGCCGCCTTCTTCAAGATCGACCCGCGCCTGGCGCCGCTGACCACCTGGCTCAATACCCTGGGCATGCCGGGCATGACCGGCTATTTCGGCCTGCTCGAATCGGGCCAGCCGAAAGCCGGCGAAACCGTGGTTGTTTCCGGTGCCGCCGGCGCGGTCGGCATGACGGTCGGCCAGGTCGCCAAGCACCTGGGCTGCCGCGTGGTCGGCATCGCGGGCGGCAAGGAAAAGTGCGACTTCATGGTCCAGGAAATGGGCTTTGACGCCTGCATCGACTACAAGGCCGGGCCGAGCGCCGTCAAGGATGGCCTGAAAGAACATTGCCCCGGTGGCGTCGACGTCTACTTCGACAACGTGGGCGGCGAGATCCTCGACACCGTCCTCACCCGCATCAATCTGCGCGCGCGCATCGTCATCTGCGGCGCCATCTCGCAGTACAACAACACCACCGCGGTCAAGGGCCCGGCCAACTACCTGTCGCTGCTGGTTAACCGTGCGCGCATGGAAGGCATCGTCGTCTTCGACTACGCCGACCGTTACCACAAAGGCGTGGCAGCGATGGCCAAGTGGATGCAGGAAGGCACGTTCAAGAGCAAAGAAGATGTCGTCGAAGGCCTCGCGACCTTCCCCGAAGCGCTGCTGATGCTCTTCGAAGGCAAAAACTTCGGCAAACTTTGCCTGAAAGTCGCCGCCGAATAAGTCCCACCCTCAATTAGTTTCACAATCGGGGTCAGACCTCAATTAAACAATGTTGTTTGTCTGAGGTCTGACCCCGTTTCTGCCACTGTCCTGATGCGCCGCCTGGTCGTTTGACCGGGCGCGCGCCCCGCTGAAGTTCCTGGAACTTGGCGCACGCTCCACCGTCTACCTCCTGCTCATTTAAAGCACGCACACCATTGCTGCAATGGTGTCCCCTTGTCGTTCTTGATCGAGGTAGCCAATGCCAAGTTATTCCAGCCGCACCCCATTCCAGCCAGGGCTCGAAGCCCAGGTCAATTTCATGACCGAACTGACGCGCCAGACGTCGGACTCGGTCCGTAAACTCAGTGAACTCAATTTGCAGCTGGCGCTGCAACTGATGCAAGATTCGTTCGATGCCACGGGGCGCCTGATGGCCTGCTCCAACCCGCTCCAGCTGAGTGGCGTCGCCAGCCAGGCCGTCCAGCCGGCCTTTGAACATTTGCGCGAGTACCAGCAGCAGCTGGTGCGGGTACTGAGCGGCGCCCAGATCGATCTGACCCGCGCCACCCCCTTCCTGCCTGGAGCGAGTGCCTATACCCAGGCCAGCGCCGCCAGCGCCGCGCGCGCCGACGGCGCCGGCGCCCCCGGTACCAGCATGCACTGAGGAGCCCACATGCCTACCCAGGGAAAGAAAAAAAGTAGCGCCACGACGGACGCACTCGACCTGCTCAAGGCCGATCACGACAAGGTCAGAAACCTGTTTCGCGAGTTCGAGCAACTTAGGGGCAGTGACGACGAGGACGAACGCAAGTCCGAACTGGTTGACGAGATCTGCTACGAGCTCACACTCCACACCATGATCGAGGAAGAGATCTTCTATCCCGCGCTGCGTGCGGCCAGCGACGACGCTGAAATGATGGACGAAGCCGACATTGAACACGCGGGCGCGCGTGAGCTGATCAGCCAGCTCGAGGTCATGTACCCCGGCGACGATCATTTCGACGCCACCGTCACGGTGCTCGGCGAAGAAGTCATCCACCACATCGAGAAGGAGGAGCGCGACATGTTCGCCGCTGCGCGCAGCAGCGGCATCGATCTCGCGGCGCTGGGCGAGCAGCTCACCGCGCGCACGGAGGAACTCGATGAGGACTTGTCGGCCCCACCACCGACCATGGATGCGATGGCCCCGCACAATGGCACGCGTCGCCCCCCGCGTGCGCCGAACTAGCAGGAACTTATCAATTCCTCCTTTTCTCTAATCCACGGGCACAACATGAAGAGCCCGACACCGATGACCACACCAGGAGATCGACATGGCGACAAACAAAGACAGCGGCAACAAGAGCGGCGGCTCTGCGGGCAACGCGCAAAAGAGCGCGCCGGCCAAACGCGGTTTCGCAGCAATGGATGAAAACCAGCAGCGCGAAATCGCCAGCAAAGGCGGCCAGGCGGCACACCAGAAAGGCACTGCCCACGAATTCGATTCCGAGGAAGCCAGGCGCGCCGGCCAGAAAGGCGGCGAGGCCGTGAGCCGCGACCGTGAACACATGGCCGACATCGGCCGCAAAGGGGGCGAGAGCCGCCAGTCCGCAGCGCGTAATAACAAGGAGGGTACCAGCGCCGCCAAAGGGTCGCGTCAGGGCGGCAAGAGCGAAGGCTGAGTGCCACGCCGGGTAGTGCCCGAAGGGGCTGCGGCGGGAGTGCGGGAAGCCGCACCTCCTCGCCGCTGCCGCGGCTTTATCACCTAAAAACTAATAAAGTCACTGTCACTACAGCATCAGAATCTATCCATACGACAATATTTGATGATCAAAGGAGACTTCCACCCCATTTTCGCTCTATCCGCATGTTAAGATTTCTGTCCGGCCACGCGGTACATGCGATTGGCATGCACCAGTAATGGAACGACAATGGAATCGCAGGATCAGACAGCAGTGACGGAACAAGCTCTGGCGCCAGATGCGCAAGGGGCAGGCCGCAGCGCCATCACGGAAACATTGGCGCAATTGTACAAAGGGCGCCAGCCGAAGCACTTTGAAAATCCGCATCCCTGGCATCTGGGCGGTCCCGATCCGCTGGCCGGCATCAGCGTCTGGCAGCGCGCCGAGCCGATTCCACACTGGCATTATGTCACCTACGGTTTCTCCGAACAAAATTCCAAGCAAGGCAAAGATGGCAAAAGCGGCTTCGGCTTCGAACTGAGCTTCCGCCTTGCCTGCTCGCCGGGCGTGAGCGAGCCACCCATGTGGCCCATTCATATGCTGCAAAACCTGGGGCGCTACGTCTACCGCAGCGGCAATGGCTTCCAGCATGGTCACCGCATGAGCGCCAACGGTCCGATCTCGCTCGGCATGCCCACCCTGCTGTGCGCAATGGGCTTTTCCTACGACATGGAATTGCCAGCCATCGATACCGCGAACGGCAAAGTCGAATTCCTGCAGGTTATCGGCATGACGGCCGAGGAAGAAGTCGCAGCCACCAAATGGGATACCCGCAATCTGCTCACCCTGATGCTGCCTTACATGCCGCTGTGGATCACGCACCTGGAGCGCGCCTCCTTCCTGTCGTTCCCGGCGATCCAGGCCAAGGTCCTGGCGGGCATGCAGCGCGACGGTTCTTCCAGCGGCATCGTGTTCACCGACCTGCTCCTGATCGAAGAACAGAAACGCTTCCTGCGCCAGTCGCAGGCAACTATCACCTTGGGCGCCTACCTGGTGGGGCAACTGGCGCAGCTGATGCCGCTGCGGCTAGGTTTCGGCAAACCATTCACGCTCAGCGGGCCGGAGTGGCGCATTCACTTTGAACTGAGCAAACGGTCCAATTCGTGGCGCATCGGCCGTGGCGTCGTGCGCCTGTATGTCACGCCGGCCGCTGTCAAGGAGTTCGCAACCTTGCTACAACAGCGGCAAGGAGTGTATAAACTGCCATCGTTCCAGAATATACTCTGGGACATCAAGCAGACGACGATCAGGAATGCCGAAGGAGAGATCGTCGATATTATTGGCTAGCCCGACACCCGACGATGAATTCATTCCCCCTGTTTCACCACACTGCCCGCCATCCTTCCGCGATTCTGCTGCTGGTGCAACTGAGCGGCATGCTGCTCTACCCCTTCCTTGAAAACACCCACGCCGGCCTGGTGGTGTTCAACGCCTTCGGCCTGCTAGTGCTGGGCTTCACGGTACGCATGGTGCGCAAGACGCCAGGCGAAACCTGGTTCAGCGCCACGCTTGCCGCCTCCATCATGGTGCTGCTTCTGCTGCAGTCGCTGTTCGGGATGCGCCATCTGCTGCCCTGGTCCTCGGTCCTGGAAGCGCTGTTCTACTTTCATGCGGCCTACAGCCTGATCTCGTACATGATGGACGACTATCAGGCCACCACCGATGAACTGTTCGCCGCCGGCGCCACCTTCACGCTGCTGGCATGGGGCTTTACCCACGTCTTCATCCTGATCCAGTCGCTGCAACCGGGGACCTTCGCGGCCGCCGTCAACAGCGACAGCGCGCGTACCTGGACCGAGCTCAATTACCTCAGCTTCGCGCTGCTGTCCTCGACCGGCATTGGCGACGTGATTCCGCTCACGCCGCACGCACGCGCCGTCGCCAGCGTTGAAATGTTCACCGGCCTGATTTACCTGGCCGGCGTGGTGGCGCGCCTGATCGGCCTGACCATGCAGGGCCGGCCCAAATGAGCGCATCGCCCGTTCAGGCGCGCTGCTGCACTGCCCAGGGTCGGCCCGAAAGCTGTGTCAGCGTCTCGGCCAGGGTGGCCATCAGCGCTTCGAAGCGCCCCTGCGCCAGGCGGCCCTCCACCACCACGCTGACCGGGCAGCCGCTCTCGGTCACGCGCAGCACGAGGCCATCGACCGTGACCCGGAACACGTTGTAGTCGTCGGCCTCGGTCCATTCCAGTGGCCGCGCAGCGCCACCGAGCAGATAGCGCGCCTCGAACAGCGCGAAATCGGGCGCCATGCCCAACTGCCCGGTCAGCGCGGCCAGCGCCGCATCGGCCGTGTCGGTCCAGCGTTCCTGCTCCCACAGCACGGTGCGGAACTCGAACAGGTGATTGCGCTTGCGGTCGAGCGGCGCGATGATGCAGCGCTGCCAGTCCGAGGGCTGCGCGCAGCGCCAGCGCCAACTGGTCAGATCGAGCTCCCAGCGGTCCAGATTTTTTTCCCAGTGCAGGCGCGGACCCGGCATGATCTCTCCGCCGCTCACGTGCAGGAACACGCCGCAGTCCGACAGCGCCGCCGCGTGGCGGCATAACCAGCCAGGTTCAGCGCCGCTGGTTTCCATCCGGCTGATCGCAAAGGTCTGCAGCGACAGCAGATAGACCGGGGTGCTGCCAAAACGGCGCGCGTTCTCATGTCCCATCGCGCCGACAATGACGACCGTGTCGCCAGCCAGCGTGGCGGAATGAAAATCGGTCGGCTCGAAGACCTCGCGCGGATAGGTGTAGATTTCAACGCTGCCGTCCGGACGCACCACGACGACATCGTTGTAGATGTGGAAATCGGGATCGTAGTAATCCTCGTGTTCGCCGCCGATGTACAGGCGCGACCCATCGGCCAGGTCCAGGCGGGTCTGGCCGAAGCGCTGGAACGACCAGCACGGACCGACTTCAAAACTGGACGGGCCATCGAAGACTTCGTTGGCGCGAAAGCCGCACAGGCGCGTCTGCACCAGCCAGCTCCAGACCGGATTGTCCATGCGGCTCGGATTGGCGCTGCCATAACGCGGCGCGCGCCAGGCCAGGAAAGTGTCGAGCCCGAAGTCGGGACTGACATCCATGCCATGCTCCTCGACCTCGTCTTGTTCCAGCCCCAAGTTATCCATCCCGCATTGCCTGCCAAAAAGGTTTGCAGTCTATCAATGTTGCATCTTTTACGCTATTTTTTTCGCTGCAAGCGTGGTTTTCTGTTTCCTTCTATAATTTCAGTAATTCCTGAAAATTCAAAACATACAGACGAGAAACCATGATCAATCTGACACCGCTGGCCCAGAAATTCATCCTCCACTTCGGCGAAATGGGTAGCCGCTGGGGCATCAACCGCACCGTGGGGCAGATGTACGCACTGCTGTACGTAAGCGGCCGCGCGCTCAATGCCGATGAAATCGCTGAATGTCTGCAGTTCTCCCGCTCCAACGTCTCGATGGGACTGAAAGAGCTGCAATCCTGGCGCCTGGTCAAGCTGTTGCACCAGCCGGGCGATCGGCGCGAATACTTCGAACCGCCCAAGGACGTGTGGGACATCTTCAAGGCCTTGATCGAAGAACGGCGCCGGCGCGAAGTGGAGCCGACCCTGTCGATGCTGCGCGACGCCCTGCTCGAAACCCCGGCCACCGAAGCCGATATCGTGGCCCAGCAGCGCATGCGCGAAATGTATGAGCTGATCGAGCTGTCGAGCGCCTGGTTCGACGATGTCCAGCGCCTCTCGCCTGCCACCCTGACTTCACTGATGAAAATGGGTTCAACGGTGGGCAAGCTGCTCGACGTGGGTGACACCGTGCGCAGCCCGTTCCGCAAGAAGCGCGAGAGCGACCCGGCAGGGCAAGCCCCGGACCGGGACGAGTAAGATGCGCCCGCGCCCGCACGGCATGCCTCTGGGCCTGGCGATCACCCTGGCGCTGATCGTCAAGGTGATCATCCTGATGATGCTGCACAAGGCCTTCTTCTCGGCGCCGCAAGCGAAAAAGATGCGCATGCCGACACCGGTCGTCGAACAGCATCTGCTCGGCGCCGCCCACACGACCACCATTTCGCCACCAGCACCCGCCCCGAAGGACCCGCCATGATTCCAATCGACGACGTCGTGAGCCTGTCGCGCCTGCAGTTTGCCGCGACCGCGATGTACCACTTCCTGTTTGTGCCGCTGACGCTCGGCCTGTCCTGGATCCTTGTGATCATGGAATCGGTGTACGTCATGACCGGCAAAGAGATCTACCGCGACATGACCAAGTTCTGGGGCAAGCTGTTCGGCATCAACTTTGCCATGGGCGTCACCACTGGGATCACGCTCGAATTCCAGTTCGGCACCAACTGGGCCTACTACTCGCACTACGTGGGCGACATCTTCGGCACCCCGCTCGCGATTGAAGGCATGATGGCCTTCTTCCTCGAATCGACCTTTGTCGGCCTGTTCTTTTTCGGCTGGTCGCGCCTGTCGAAAGTGCAGCACCTGGGCGTGACCTTCCTGGTGGCGCTGGGCTCGAGCCTGTCGGCGCTGTGGATCCTGATCGCCAACGGCTGGATGAACAACCCGGTCGGCGCCGAATTCAACTTCGAGACCATGCGCATGGAGCTGGTCAGCATCAGCGACGTGATCTTCAACCCGGTCGCCCAGGTCAAGTTCGTGCACACCGTGGCCGCCGGCTACGTGACGGCATCCATGTTCGTGCTGGGCGTGTCTGCTTTCTACCTGCTGCGCGCGCGCGACATCCCGTTCGCCCTGCGCTCGTTTGCGATCGCCGCCGGCTTCGGACTGGCGTCGACGCTGTCGGTGATTGTGCTGGGTGACGAATCGGGCTACACCGCCGGTGAAGTCAACAAGGTCAAACTGGCGGCGATCGAAGCCGAATGGGAAACCGAACCCGCGCCGGCCGGCATCACCCTGATCGGCCTGCCCAACGACAAACACGAACGCACCGACTACGCGGTGAAAATACCGTATGTGCTGGGCCTTATTGCCACTCGCTCCACCGACAAGCAGGTCACCGGCATCAAGGATCTGAAAGCCCAGCACGAGGTCCGCATCCGCAACGGCATGCTGGCGTATGCCGCCCTGACCCGGCTCAAGGGCGGCGACAAATCACCCGAAGCCCGCGCCGACTTCCTGCGTTTGCAGCCGGACCTGGGATACGGCCTGCTGCTCAAAAAGTACACGCCCAACGTGATTGACGCCAGCGAAGCGCAGATCAAGGCGGCCGTGAACGACACGATCCCCAAGGTCGCGCCATTGTTCTGGTCCTTCCGCATCATGGTCGGCCTGGGCATGCTGTTCCTGTTCATCTTCAGCGCCTCGTTCTGGTTCCTGATCCGCAAACGGCTGGCGCAGCAGCGCTGGCTGCTCAAGCTGGCCGTGGTATCGATCCCGCTGCCGTGGGTGGCAGCGGAGCTGGGCTGGGTGGTGGCCGAATACGGGCGCCAGCCGTGGACCATTGCCGGCATTTTGCCGACCCACCTGTCGGCCTCCACGCTGCAGCCAGGCAGCCTGTATTTCAGCCTGGCCGGCTTCCTCGGCTTCTACACGCTGCTGCTGGTGATCGAAATGGGGCTGATGATCAAGTACACGCGCCAGGGGCCCAGCAGTCTGCACACGGGTAAATATCACTGGGAAAAACTGGAGGGGGCATGATCTTCGACTACGTCACACTCAAGGTGATCTGGTGGTGCTTTGTCGGCGCCCTCCTGATCGGCTTCGCACTGACCAACGGCTTCGACTTCGGGGTCGGCATGTGGCTGCCCTTTCTGGGCAAGGACGACATCGAAAGGCGCGTCATCATCAACGTCATCGGGCCAACCTGGGAAGGCAACCAGACCTGGTTCATTGCCGCCGGCGGCGCCATGTTCGCAGCCTGGCCGATGGTGTACGCCGCTGCCTTCTCCGGCTTTTATGTCGCGCTGATGCTGCTGCTGTTCGCCCTGTTTTTCCGGCCGGTGGGCTTCGACTACCGCAGCAAGCTGGCCGATCCGCGCTGGCGCAATGCCTGGGACTGGGGACTGTTCATTGGTGGCTTCGTCCCGCCGCTGATCTTCGGCATCGCCTTCGGCAATCTGCTGCAGGGCGTGCCCTTCCACTACGACAGCACCATGCGCATGGAATACACGGGCAGCTTCCCTGGCCTGTTCAATCCCTTTGGCCTGCTCGCCGGCGTGCTGGGCGTGTCGATGCTGGCGATGCATGGCGCGGCCTACCTGCAGCACAAGACCGAAGGCGTGATCGCCGCGCGTGCACGCAAGGCGGTCATGGGTGCCGGCGCGCTCACATTGGTCGTGTTTGCGCTGGCGGGCGTGTGGACCGCCACCGGCCTGGAAGGCTTCCGCGTGCTCACAGCACCGCCCCTGGACAGCGCCTTCATGCCGACTGCGAAAACAGTGACGCAGGTTGCTGGCGCCTGGATGGACAACTACCAGCGCTGGCCGTTGACGCTCCTGTTCCCTGCCATGGGCCTCGGTGGTGCGCTGCTGGCCGTGGCGCTGAGCGCCGGCCGGCGCACCCTGCCCGCCTTTCTTGCGACGGGCAGCTCGGTGGCAGGCATCGTGCTTACCGCAGGCGCGGCCATGTTCCCCTTCATCATGCCATCTTCGCTGGCGCCAGACAGTTCGCTCACGGCGTGGGACGCCGTCGCCAGTCACAAAAGCCTGTCGGTCATGTTCTGGGTAATCCTGATCATGCTGCCGGTCGTGATCCTGTACACCTCCTGGGTATACGGGATCATGCGCGGCAAAGTGACGGCCGCGCACATCCGCGAAAACGAACACGAATCATATTAGGAGACACGCATGTGGTATTTCGCCTGGATACTGGGAATCGGACTGGCACTGTCAGCGGCCATCATCAACGTCATGTGGCTGGAGGCGAATTACGCCTTCGGCCTGCGCGACGAAGACACCACCCGCGAGCGCTTCGAGCAAGCCAGCCGCGCCGGCCAGCAACTGCCCAACG
>DASWMN010000296.1:0-3630 GCA_036399735.1 Telluria sp.
GCCCATATTCTGGCCCAGGTCACCGTGCTGCCGGTGCCGCTGCCGGCCATCGATGGCGGCGTGGCGCTGGCCAGGCCGGACGCCGGCGCGGTACGGCTGCCGAGCGCGCCCGGGGCCTGGGGCGGCGCCCGCACCGGGCTCGAGCCGACCTTGTCGGACCGGGTCGTCAATTACGCTATCGATGCCACGCTCGACCCGGTCAAGCATACCGTCAGCGGTCGCGAACGGCTCACCTGGCGCAACCGCAGCGACGTGGCCGTACGCAGCGTCTACGTGCATATGTACATGAATGCCTTCGAAGGCCGCGGCAGCACCTTCTACACCGAAGGACGCAACAGCCAGTCCGGTTTTCGTGGCGACACCGAAGGACGCGACGGGCAATGGGGCCACATCGCCCTGCGCAGCGTAACGCAAGGCGGCGTCAAGGTCGCCAGTGCGTTCGTCCAGCCCGACAACGGTCCCGCGAGCGATCACACCGTGATGCGCTTCGATCTGCCGGCGCCGGTCGCCGCCGGCGCGTCGACCACGCTCGACATCGATTTCGTGACCCAGCTGCCGCGCGTGGTGGCGCGTACAGGCTACGTCGGCACGTTCCACCTGGTGGCCCAGTGGTATCCGAAAATGGCGGTGCTCGAACTGGCCGGTGAACGCGGCGCCACCGCGCCGCGCTGGAATGCGCACGAGTTTCATCAGCAGGCCGAGTTCTACGCCGACTTCGGCAACTTCGATGTGCGCCTGACGGTGCCGAAAAATTATGTAGTGGGCGCGACCGGTGAAGCGCAAGGCGCGCCCGTGGAAAAAGACGGCATGCTGACCCACCACTATGTGCAGGGCGACGTCCACGATTTCGCCTGGACCGCCGACAGCCGCACCGCCGCGCCGCTCAAGGACAGCTGGACTGGCCCGGGTAGCCCGGCGGTTGCCATCGCGGTGCTCTACCCGCCCGACATGGCCGCCAGCGCGGCGCCGGCGCTGAAGGCGGCCAAGGATGCGCTGACCTATTTCTCCAATACGCTAGGTCCCTACCCGTACAAGACGCTCACGGTCGTGATCCCGCCGCACAACGCGGGCGAGGCGGCCGGCATGGAGTATCCGACCTTCTTTACCAGCATCGGCCAGGAGCAGGTCGAACCGAATACCATCGAAGAATTCGAACAGCGCATGACCACGATTCACGAATTCGGGCACGGTTACTTCTACGGCATTCTGGCATCGAATGAATTCGAAGAGCCCCTGCTCGACGAAGGCTTGAACGAATACTGGAACCACCGCATGCTGCGCGCGCTGAACGAGAAGGTACACCTCGGCACGCCGTTCCTGCAGTCGATCGGCTTCAACCCGGCGGTCAATGGTTTCGACGGCGAACGCGCCGGCGCGCCGCGCGAAGAACCGGCCGATCCGCTCGGCGCCAACGCGTGGGACAGGCTGCAGGGCATCGGCCCGGTGTATGCGCGCGGGGCCACTGTCATGCGCGACCTGGAAGAACGCATCGGCAAGGAAGCGACCGAACGCGCCTTCAAGGAATACTACAAACGCTGGAAGTTCCGCCATCCGAGCATCGCCGACCTGCGCGAGAGCCTGGCCGAAGCCAGCGGGCGCCGCGCCGAGGTCGAAGCCGTTTTTGCGCAGCAGGTGTATGCCACCGCCAAAGTGGATGACCGGGTCGACGCGTTTTCGAGCACCGAAGAACTGCCGCAGCCGGGCTCGCGTGAGGTCAAGGGCGCCTGGGTCGAAGAAAACAGCGAGGCAGTCGACACCCGGATCGAACGGGAACGCGAGGCCTGGACCCGCGCCAATCCGAAGGCGGCCAAGGGCACCGGGCCCTACCCCTTCCGCACCAGCGTGACGCTGCGCCGGCGCGGTGCTGCGGTGCCGCAGACGGTGCTGGTCAGGTTCGCCGACGGCAGCACGGAAACGGCCACCTGGAACGACGACGCCCGCTGGAAGCGCCTGGTATGGGTCAAGCCGGTCAAGGCCGTGTCGGTCGAACTGGACCCGCAGCGCAAGCACTACCTCGACGTCAACAAGCTCGATGACAGCCGCACGCTGGAAGCCAACGGCGACGCCTCGCGGCGCTGGGCCGGCGACTTCAGCGCCATCGTCACTTTCCTTCTTTCCCTGATTGCCTCGGTATGATGAACCAGACACCCGCCCCCTCGTTTTCCGACCTGCTGCGCGCCGCCCGCGGCGCCCTGCAATGGCGTTTGCTGCTGCTGTGGGTGCTGCTGATGCTGATCCCCGCCGCCATTCTCACCGTGCCGACGTGGCAGATACTGGGCAGCGGACTCGATCGCTCGGTCCACGCCGCGCAGCTTGCGCAGCAGCTCGACATGGTGGCCTTCACCGACCTGATGTCCCTGCATGGCAAGAACGCGGCCGCCTTCACCGTGGCCGGCGTGCTGGCGCTGATCGTCACCCTGCTGCTGGCGCCGCTGCTCAGTGCCATGGCCGCCAGCGCGGCGCGGGCCCAGGGCACTGCCGGTTTTCGCGAACTGATTGGCGGCGCCGTGGCCGGCTACCTGCGCATGCTGCGCATGCTGGTCTGGTCGGTGGTGCCGCTGGGACTGGCCGCCGCGCTGGGCGGCGCCATCATGGAAGCGGCCGCCCATCACGCGGCCGACGCCGTCACCGCTGCCGATGCGCGCCTCTGGACCATGCCGGCCATGATCCTGACCGCGATTCTGGTCGTACTGGCGCATGCCAGCGTCGATGCCGGCCGCGCCCAGCTGGCCATCGAACGGCGCCGCAGCTCGGCCGTGAAGGCCTGGTGGGCCGGCTGCCGCCTGCTGCTGCGCCGTCCCCTGCATGGCCTGGGTATTTACCTGCTGGTGGCCGTGATCGGACTGGGTCTGGCCGCAGGGCTGGGCGTGGCGCGCCTGAATCTGTCGGGCGCGAGCATCGGCGGCTTTATCGGCGCCGTGCTGCTGGTGCAGCTGGCAGTGGCAGTGATCGGCTGGATGCGCAGCGCGCGCCTGTTTGCGCTGATGGCGCTGGCGCAATCGGCGCCGCGCTGATTATTGTATAGTCGCAGCTCCACCTCAGGAGCTGCGCCATGAGCATCCGTCTTCCCACGTATTTTGTTTCGCACGGCGGCGGCCCCTGGCCGTTCATGAAGGAGCAGTACGGCGCCCACTATGATGTGCTGGAAGCGTCGCTGGCCGACATGCCGCGCCAGATCGGCGGCAAGCCAAAGGCGGTGCTGGTGGTCACGGCGCACTGGGAAGAATCTGTGCCGACCTTGTCCGCCAGCGCCGCGCCGCCCATGCTGTACGACTACGGCGGCTTTCCGCCGCATACCTATCAGGTGCAGTACAAGGCGCCCGGCTCGCCCGCGCTGGCGCAGCAGGCGGCAGAGCTGCTGCGCGCGGCCGGCTTCGATGCCGCGCTCGATCCGGTGCGCGGCTTCGATCATGGGACGTTCTCGATGCTGTATCCGGTGTTCCCCGATGCGTCTGTGCCGGTGGTGCAGATGTCGCTCAAGCATGGCTTCGATCCGGCCACCCATCTGGGCATGGGCCGCGCGCTGGCGCCGCTGCGCGATGAAGGGGTGCTGATTATCGGCAGCGGGCTGTCGTATCACAATTTGCGCCAGTTCGGTCCGGGCGGGAATCTGGCCTCGCATGCGTTTGA
>DASWMN010000297.1:0-5292 GCA_036399735.1 Telluria sp.
AGTAGCCGCCGGTGGGATGGTCGCCGGAAACCGGGCAGTCATTGTCATTGCCCGCGCCGCCGATGTTGTATGCCACGCCGTCACCCTTGTCGACGCAGAAGTTGGTCGCGCCAGCCACGTACTCAGGATTGGTGGGCACCGGATTGGCGCCAGCGTCCGCGCAACCCGCATTGCCGGTACTAAGCTCGAAGCAGCCGCCCACCGTATTGCCATCCTTGTCGACAATTCGGGCCTGGCCCCACAGGAAGATAAACGCGGCCGTCTTGTTTTGCGACTGGTTGTTGTCGAACATGAAGACCAGGTCATGGCCGTCCAGGTAGGACTGCAGCAGGCTCAGCTTGATTTCCCAGCGGTTGGCCTGGTCGCCCGTGAACAAGCCGCCAGGTTCGGCGACAAAGCCGCCCATCGTATAAGTGCTGCTCTGCATGCCTGTTGGCGTGAGCATGCGTTCATCGACCTGGGAGCCAACCGGGAAGGGATTCGGGAAGTTGGTCTGACCATCGGCTGTTTGCAACACGATCGCCTGGTCGGTGATCTGGCCTGGCGAAGATGCCACCGGCACGCCGTTGGTCGGCAGGCAGCGCGGGTCCAGTGCGGCGGCGCAGCTTTTGAGCAAATCCAGCGAATACACGGTGAAGCTGTTGTAGGTCCCAGCCGACATCTCGTTCGCTGCGGGCAAATCAAGTACGGTAGCGCGCACGCCGGACCCTGCAAACAGCGCAGCGGCGATCATGGCACTTTTTACGAAGGCTGACATTTTCATGGGAACACCCTTATCGGTAGAGTTGTGCATACAACTTATGCACAAAGCATGCCAATAATAAATTTTCCTACTGAATCAGCAACTTGGAAAAACGTCTATTTCTATTAATAACATTGCATGTAAAGATCATCGACGGAAAGAAGCGTTTCAATTGTAAATAGTGAATTGAGCTCGCGAAACAAGTAACGCCTTTGGGCAAAAAAAGAGGCCGGCAAGAATGCCGGCCTCGTTCGTTCTAGCGTTTGCAATTACATCGTGATCTGACTCTTGCGTTCAGCAATCTGCTGGCCCAACAGTTCCAGATCCAGCTTCGCCGCTTTGGCTTTCGGGAACATCTCGTCTTCTTCTTCTTTGACGTGATGCTCGATCAGCTCGGACAGCACCTTGACCTTGGCGTCGAACAGGTCTTCGGTCGCTTCCATTTCCATGATCTGCGCGATCAGGTCTTTGGCGGAGGCGTGTTCGACAACCGCTTCATCGACCATGTCTTCCTTGTCCTTGCCGGCAGCGCGGACTGCTGGGTAGAAGATCTCTTCCTCTGCAGTGGCGTGCTTGGTCAGCTCGGTGCAAATTTCGGTGGCGAGTTT
Organism: Telluria sp.; assembly: GCA_036399735.1. Taxonomy (GTDB): domain Bacteria; phylum Pseudomonadota; class Gammaproteobacteria; order Burkholderiales; family Burkholderiaceae_D; genus Telluria_A. The sequence goes on from DASWMN010000297.1 coordinate 1,351, forward strand.
TTTCTTGCTGGCATGGGCGCGATCGCCCAGCGACTCGTACTTTTCGAACATGGCCGCGACGTTCTCATGGTCTTCGGTCAGAAGGGTGATTGCGTCAATGCCTTGTTCCGACTTCGACATGTTTTTCGGGGTCGTGCGGGTGGTGTTGGCTGCAGTTCTCATGATGGCTGGCTCCTGTTGATGTCTTTGTCGGTCTCGCTGAAACAATGATGTTTCGTAGCAGAGTTTCATGTTAGGCGAACTCAAACAGACAACGAGTAGGCGCACCCCCAGCAACAGCGTAGGACTGCACCCCAAGCCTGCTCAGTACGTGCGCGCGGCGTGTTTCGTTCTCTGTCGGATATACTTGCCCGCTGGGACTAACTACATCAGAACAGGCAACAAGTGGATCAAGACCGTCAGCCATCGGAACCGGTACGCCAGGGCGTCGCGCGCTATGTCGCTGGCGCCAGGACATTCGTCAGCGGCCACGCCGCCCGTGCCCGTGCTTACCTGATGGCAAGGCCTGCCTGGAAACGCGTGATGCTGGTCGGCCTCTGGGGCTTTGCCAGCCTGTTTGTACTGCTGCTGGTGTATATTCTGATCCTGATCCCTTTAACGCCCGGCATCAAGGATCTCAAACAGGCACGCACCGCTAAGGCGTCGGCGATTCTGTCCGCCGACGGCAACCAGCTTGCCACCTTCGAAGAAGGCCTGCATGAACGCGTCAAGCTGGACCAGATTTCCCCCTTCGTGCTGCAAGCGCTGATTGCCACCGAGGACCACCGTTTTTACGACCACCATGGCATCGACTACCGGCGCACGGTCGGCTCGGTACTGCACACCCTGGGCGGCGATCCGCAGGGCGGCTCGACAATTACCCAGCAGCTGGCCCGCAATATGTTCCCCGAGGAGATAGGCCGTTCACGCAGCCTCAACCGTAAACTCAAGGAAATGATCACTGCGGTCAAGATCGAGTCGACTTACAGCAAGACCGAGATCCTCGAGACTTATCTGAACACCGTCCCTTTCTTGTACAACACGTTCGGCATTGAAACGGCGGCCCGCACCTACTTCGACAAGCCGGCGCTCAAGCTCGACATTCTCGAGGCGGCCACCCTGGTCGGCATGCTCAAGGGCACCAGCTACTACAATCCGGTGTCGCGTCCCGAGCGTTCGGTGGAGCGGCGCAATGTGGTGCTGGGTCAGATGCTCAAGCACGGCATCATCGATGAAAAGCGCTTCCAGACCCTGAAAAAACGGCCGCTGCGGCTGCACTTCTCGCGCCAGTCGGAACGCACCGCATCCGACACCCACTTCACCTCGTATGTTCGGAAATGGCTGATCCAGTGGGCCGACGAGAACGATTACAACCTCCAGCTCGACGGCCTGGTGGTCCACACCACGCTCGACTACACTCTGCAGACGGCCGCCATGCGCGCGGTCGACCGCCAGGGCGCGGCCCTGCAAATGGTCGCCGACGTGGAGTGGGCGCAGGCCGACAGCGGCTCTTCCTCCTCGATCGGTTCGTACGCGGGCATGCACGGTTCGGTGACGCCGTTCGAATATTTCTGGCGCACCAAGGGCGGTCTGGTCAACAGCTTCATCCGCGAAACGCCCGAGTACAAGAACGCGGTCGAAGAGGGCGGCGACGCTGCAGCCGTGCTCAAACGCCTGCGGTCGGACAAGGCCTTCATGGCCCAGCTGCGGCGCGCCAAGACCCGACTCGAAACCGGCTTTGTGGCCATGGATCCAACCAGCGGCGAAGTGCGCGCCTGGGTCGGCAGCCGCGACTTCCAGAAGGACCAGTTCGATCACGTGTCGCAAGCGTCGCGCCAGCCCGGCTCGACCTTCAAGCCGTTTGTGTATGGCGCCGCGCTGGAAAAAGGCATCTCGCCCGAGCGCACTTATACCGATGAAGTGATGGCGATCAAGGCCGGCGACGGCACCGTGTGGCGCCCCACCGACATGAGCGGCAGCAGCGGCAACCAGATGACGCTGCGCGAAGGCCTGATCATGTCGAAGAACACGATCACGGCGCAAGTGATGCAGGATGTCGGCTTGCCGAGCATCGTCAAGCTCGCGCGCGACCTCGGTATTCGCGACAGCAAGCTCGATCCGGTGCCATCGCTGGCGCTGGGCACCAGTCCGGTGACGCTGCTGGAAATGGTGTCGGCCTACAGCACCATCGCGGCCCAGGGCGAATACCGCAAGCCCGTGTTCGTCAAGCGCATCACCGACCGCGCCGGCAACACCATCGCCGAATTCGGCAAGGACACGCCAGAGCGCGCCATGACCAACGAAGGCGCGATCGAGCTGATCGACATGATGCGCGGCGTGATCAACCGCGGCACCGGCACCGCGATCCGCTATCGCTTCGGCATCAGCGGCGACGTGGCCGGCAAGACCGGCACCACCCAGAACAATACCGACGGCTGGTTCATCATGATGCATCCGAATCTGGTGGCGGGGGCCTGGGTTGGCTTCAACGACAACCGCGTGACCATGCGCAGCAGTTACTGGGGGCAGGGCGGCCACAACGCGATCCTGGTGGTGGGCGACTTCTTCAAGGCCGCGCTCGAGAGCGGCAAGGTGCCTGCCGGCGCCGCCTTCCCTGGCGCCCCGCGCCAGGCCCCGGCCCCGGTCGAGGAGGAAGCAGCCGATGTGAGCGAGGAAGCAGGCGTCATGCAGCAGGACGGCGTTGCGCTGCCGGTCGAACCACCGCAGGAGGAAATCATCGAGCCGGACAGCGAAGCCGAGCCACCGCCGCCGGAACCGGAGTTGCAGCCGTTTCCGCCTTCGCGAACGGAGACGGGAGACCGGGCAGAGCCGGTGGAGAATTAATGAGTGGCAATAAGAAATAGTTGTAAAATAGTCATTTCAACTATCTTGAAAGCGCCGCATGAACACCCACCACCGGATCGCCGCCATCCTGCACATCGTTTCCGGCGCGCTTGCCTCCGGTACCGTTCTGCTGCTCATGATCTTCATGAATGCCTTGCTGGGCACGACGCCGGATGTGCCGGCTTGGCTGATGAGCTTGGGCAATGTGCTTGCCCTGCCTTTCCTGGTATTGGCAGTCGGCCAGATCGTGGCCGGCATCTGCTTCTTGAACGGCAAGCCGCTGGCGCGCGTGTTCCTGCTGATCTATTCCTGCCTCAGCCTGCTGAACTTCCCGATCGGCACCGTGATTGGCGCCTACACCATCTGGGCGCTGGCCGTACGCGATCAAACGGCGCCGCGCGCGGCGTAACAGATCAGGCATCAAAACCGCTGTCCCTTACCGCAGCAGAAAATTGCGCGGCGCGCCTGCCAGTGGTGCTGCCGTGGCCGGCGTTTCATCCTTGAGCGCCACGCCCGACAACTGGCGCATGCGCGCTTGCGCCAGCAGCCAGCGCAGCTTGCGCGCCGCCGCGTCGTAAGCCAGACCGGCCGGGCGCACGTTGGAAATGCAGTTGCGCTGCGCGTCGCTGCAGCCGCGCTGCGGCGCCCAGGTCAGGTACAGGCCCATGCTGTCGGGCGAGCTGAGGCCGGGCCGCTCGCCTATCAGCACCACCACCGCCTTCACGCCCAGCGCCGCGCCGATATCGTCACCGATGGCCACGCGCGCCTGTTCGGCCACCACCACCGGCGCGAGCTGCCAGCCATCCTCCATCAGGCCGGCGCGCAGCGCGGCCAGGAACGGCAGCGCATTCTGTTCGATCGCCAGCGCCGACAGGCCATCGGCCACCACCAGCGCCAGATCCCAGGGTCCCGGCTGCAGGCTGGCGCCAGTCGCCTCAGACAGTACCCGCCCCAGGTCGGGCCGCTGCAGATACGTCGCCCGGTCCGGACAGGCGCTGTGCACGCGCAGCGCCGGCATGCCGGCCTGCGCCAGTTGCGCCGCCAGTGCGCCCGTGTCCAGCGTCTGGTGCACGGCGTCGCGGGCGCGGGCATGCGCCAGTTGGAACTCCAGCTGGCGCG
>DASWMN010000298.1:0-16175 GCA_036399735.1 Telluria sp.
TTCGCCGAACCGGCGTCCATCCCCGCGCCTGCGAGCGCGCAGGCGGCCGAGGCCGACAACAGCGGCGACATGCTGCTGGGCGGTCGCGCCAACCTGGCCGACGAACCGGACAGCCAGTGGCAGCTGCCGTTCATCGGCCACCTGTCGCTGCCGCGCCAGCTGCGTATCCTGTTCATGGTGTTCGGTGTGGCCATCCTGGTGACCGTGTTCGCCCTGTGGCGCAATGCGGCCAACAACGCCACCTCGTCCGACCAGACCCAGATTGCATCGGATGCACTGATGCACTCCCAGCGTATCGGTAAAGCGGCGCCTAACGCGATTCAGGGTAACGTGGAAGCGTTCACCCAGCTCGAAGAGAGCCGCCTCCAGCTGAACAAGGATCTGAACCTGTTGATGCGCGGCGGTGAATTCGCCGGCTCGCAGATCCCGTCGCCACCAGCGAGCATGAACAAGATGCTGGTCAACGCGAAAACCAAATGGACCAGCACCGACAACGCCGCCGGTACCATTCTGAAAATGAAACCGGAACTGACCGGCTTCGAAAAGACCCTGAAGCAGCTCGATACCCTGTCGCCAGAACTGCTGTCGATGACCGAAGAACTGCTGAACCAGAAAGTCCAGAAGGGCGCCACCCCGCGTGAACTGGCTGCCATCGGCCGCCTGACCATGCTGACCCAGCGTCTGTCGCGCAGCGCGTCGGAATTTTTGACCTCGGGCGGTATTCGTCCGGAAACCGCGTTCCAGCTGGGCCGCGATACCACCACCTTCCGTACCACGATCGAAGGTTTTCTGAACGGCAATGACACGATGCAGCTGAACGCCGTGAAAGATCCGGAACTGCGCGAACTGTTGACCGAAATCAAGAACAAGTTTGACACGTATCAGAAACTGGTTACCTCGATTCTGGACAACCTGCCGAAATTCACGGCCGCCAAGGGCGCCGAACTGTCGATTTTCTATGAAAACGAAGAAGTTAAAAAGCTGCTGACCACCGTGCAAACCACCTTCCGCGAAGAGCAGGATTCGGCTGGTGTGTGGTTCTGGCTGATGGCCCTGTCGGCCCTGTTCACCGCCCTGGTCGGTGCAAGTATCGCAAAAGTCATGCTGCAAGATTCCCGTACCCGCGCCCGCGCTGCGGAAGGCCGTCGTCAGGAAGCGGACGCGATGCGTCAACTGGCGCAGACCAAGGAAGAAGAAGCGAAAGCAACCAATGACCAGAATCAGGCCGCTATTTTGCGCCTGATGAACGAACTGCAAGAAGTGGCGGACGGTGACTTGACCGTGCACGCAACGGTGTCGGAAGACATTACCGGCGCGATTGCCGACTCGGTTAACTATACGGTGGAAGAATTGCGCGGTCTGGTAGAACGCGTGACGACCACGGCCGAGCAGGTGACGTCCGCATCGACCAACGCACAGAACATTTCGACCGACCTGCTGGCAGCTACCGAGCAGCAGTCACGCGAGATTCAGGATGCGTCCGAGACGGTTCTGAAGATGGCAAGCGAAATTACCGATGTATCGAAGTCCGCCAACGAATCGGCCGAAGTTGCGCGCCAGTCGGTTGCGGCGGCGCACCAGGGTTCGACCGCGGTGGAAAACGCGATCAAGGGTATGCACGAAATTCGCGAGCAGATCCAGGAAACCTCGAAACGAATCAAGCGACTGGGCGAATCGTCCCAGGAGATTGGTGAAATTACCGAACTGATTTCCGACATTACCGAACAGACCAACGTACTGGCGCTGAACGCGGCAATTCAGGCCGCATCGGCCGGTGAAGCGGGTCGCGGCTTCTCGGTGGTTGCGGAAGAGGTGCAGCGCCTGGCGGAACGTTCAGCCGGCGCGGCAAAGCAGATCGGCGCGCTGGTGCGTACCATTCAGACCGATACCCACGACGCCGTGGCCGCTATGGAAAAATCGACCCAGGGTGTGGTCGAGGGTGCCAAGCTGTCCGATGCTGCGGGTGCCGCACTGAACGAAATTTCGCGCGTGTCGAACCGCCTGGCGGAACTGATTCAGGGAATTTCCTTCGCAACGGAACTGCAGGCCACGTCCGCTAACGGCGTCGCACACAACATTCAGCACATCCTGTCGGTGACCGAAAGCACGCAGGACGGTACGCAGCAGACGGCCAGCTCGATTCGTCAGCTGACCTTGCTGGCACAGGAACTGAAGAACTCGGTGTCGCGATTCCGCGTTATTGCCTAAGGTCGAGGCCGTTTAAAGTAAGGTAATAAAACGATGACTGATTTTTCGCACGCGCCCCAATTTGACACTGGGCCGCTCGGCTGGGTCATGGGCGAAATTCGCGAAGCGCTGGGCCGTTCCGGCGCAGCGCTGAACGACGCCACGGCTCTGGCGGGTGATGCCCAGGCAGATTCCCTCAAGCATGCGAAAGCGTACTTGCACCAGGCCCACGGCGCCCTGCAGATGGTGGACGTCGACGGTGTCGGCGTCATGACCCAGGCCGCCGAGGCCGCCCTGGACCGCTTCCGCGACGGCCTGCTCGAATGCACCACCGAGAACGCGCAGCTGGTTGGCGCGGTCTATACCGCTGTAATCGAATACCTCGAGGAACTGCTGTCCGGCGCGCCACAGCAGCCGGCACGCCTGTTCCCGTATTACCGCGACCTGCAGGAAAAGCTGGGTGCGGCGCGGATTCATCCGGCCGACCTGTTCTTCCCCGACCTGTCGCTGGCGGCCGTGTTGCCGCAGCATGCAGCTGCGCCGGTAGCGGCCGATTACGCCGCCTGCCGCGGCCGTTTCGAAAAAGCCCTGCTGCCTTTCCTCAAGAGCACCGATCCGGTATCGCAGCAAGCGACCGCATCGACCATGCAGGAAGCCATCGCCCTGATCGCCGCCGGCCAGAAAGAAGCACCGGCCCGCACCTTCTGGGTGGCGATGCAAAGTTTCGCCGAGCTGGTCGCCAAAGGCCAGCTGGGCAGCAACCTGTTCGTCAAGCAGCTGTTTGGTCTGATCAATCTGCAGATCCGCCGCCTGTCGCAGGGCGAGGGCAGTCTGCCGGAAATGATGATGCGCGATGCGCTGTTCTTCATTGCCGCCGCACCGAACCCGTCGCCGACCGCGCAGGCACTGCGCGCCGCCTACCGCGTCAATGGCGTGGTCCCGGCCGACTATCAGAAAAAACGCTACGGCCGGATTGACGCGCATGCGCTCAAGGCTGCCAAGGATGCCCTGGCCCAGGCCAGCGTCACCTGGGACAAGCTCTCGTCCGAGGCCGATCCGGCCCTGGAAGCCGAATTCCAGGATCTGGTTGCCAGCCTGGCCGGCGCCAGCGAGAAGCTCGGTTCGCCGGCACTGAGCCGCCTGCTGGGCGAGATCGTGCGTGCCGCGCGCGACTCGAAGGCTGCGGGCCGCAATCCGCAGTTCTCGCTCGAGATGGCCACCGCCCTGCTGTTCGTCGAGCATGGCCTGGACCAGATCCGTCAGCTGCCGGACGATTTCGATTCGCACGCTGAAGTCGTCGGTGCGCGTCTGCTGGCGCTGGCCGCCGGCCAGACCCCGCCGGACGCGCCGCAGTGGCAGGGCGACCTGTCGCGTCAGATCCAGCAGGACCACACGGTTGCCGTGCTGGCTGCGGAAATGAAAAACGGTCTGCGCCAGGTCGAAAAAGTCCTGGACGATTATTACGCGGACGGCTCCAAGCGTCCGACCCTGGCCCAGATCGATCCGGTCCTGCACCAGCTGCAAGGCGCGGTCGCGATCCTCGACCAGGAAGACGCCATGCGCGCCGCCCTGCACGTCAAGGAAGCCGTGCGTGCTCTCGCTTCGGCTGAAGGCAATCCGGAACTGGAAGCGGCTTCGCTGCAGAACATCGCCCAGAACATTGGCGCGCTGGGCTTCTTCGTCGACATGCTGGCCAAGAATTTTGAAGCGGCCAAAGACCGCTTCTCGTTCGACCGCGAAGAAGGCATGCTGCGCGAAGTGCCGTTCGAAAAGCCAAGCGGCGAGACCGTGTTCGAACAGGAACCGGTGATCATCGAAGAAATCGTCGCGCCGGTCGCAGAACTGGAACTGGAAGCGCCGCTGGAAATCGAAGGCAGCGCAGCGCTGGCCGCCGCGCCTGCAGCGCCGGCCGTGCCGACTGCCCCACCGATGCCGGTGGAAGGCGAAGTCGAGGCCGAGCTGCTCGAAATCTTCATCATGGAAGCCCAGGAAGTCCTGGAACTGGTGAGCGCGACCCTGCCGAAACTCAAGGGCGAGCCGTCGAATCAGGAAACCATCACGGTCGTGCGCCGTGCCTTCCACACCCTCAAGGGTTCGGGCCGCATGGTGGGTCTGAACAATTTCGGCGAGGGCGCGGCCCTGGTCGAAAAAGTCATGAATCTGTGGTTGTCGGAAGGCCGTTCGGCCACCCCGGACCTGCTCGCTTTGCTGGACTGGGCCGCGGTCGACATGACCGGCTGGGTCAACGAACTGGCATCGACCGGCAGCTCGCCGCGCAGCAGCGATGCACTCGTTGCCAGCGCCACGCGCATGCTCGAAGGCGCACCGTTCACGATGGAAGCGGCGCCGGTAGCCGCGCCGGTAGCCGCGCCGGTAGCCGATTTGGTGGAAGCTGCCGCGCCGCTTGAACAGGAAGAAGAACTGACCGCGCTGGCACTGCCGGATGAGGAAGAGATCACTGCCCTGGCCGTGCCGGACGAACCGGAACTGCTTGCAGCCGATGTTCTGGCAGATGCGCCGGCCGATGTACCAGCCGATGCGCTCGATCTGCCGGACCTGTCGCTGCCGGAACTGAACGACGCGCCGCAGGTAGAAGAGAGCGTCGCCGAAGCGCCGCTCGACACCGGCATCGATCTGCCGCTCGAGATCACTGCCGACGTCCCTGCGGACGAAGTCGTGGTCGACGAAGTGATCGAGATGACTGAACCGGAGCTGCTCAAGCTGGTGCCGGACAATGTCATCGAGTTCCCGGGTAGCCGCCTGGAGGCCGCCGACGACAATACCAAGCGTATTGGCGACCTTGAAATCCCGCTGCCGCTGTATAACATCTATCTGGCCGAAACCGATGAACTGGTGCGCCTGCTGGCCCAGGACTTCGGCGAATGGCGCCATGAAACGCATCGCGGCGTCTCGCCCGAAGCGATCAAGGCTGCCCACACCCTGGCCGGCACCTCGGCCACGGTAGGCTTCAGCGCCGTGTGCGACATCGCGCATGCGCTGGAAATGGCACTCGACACGCCGGCACCGGTGCTGGACGCGGCCGAACGCGACCTGCTCGACGAAGCCGTCGAAAGCGCGCGCTCAATGCTGCAAGGCTTCGCCCTGGGTGAAATCGCGCCGTCCAATCAGGATCTGGTTGCACGTCTGAACGCGCTGCGCGAACGCCTGGTGGAACGCGAGTCGGCCGTGTATGTCGGTGCCGAGAGCTCCGAAATCACCGCCGCCGAAGCCGCGTCGCTCGATCCGCTGTTCGTTGAAACGCTCGACAGCGTGGTCGATGCAGCACCGGTGGTGGAAGAGATCCCGGTTGTCGCCGAAGCCGTGGTGGCCGACGCCATCGACCTGCCGATCGAAGCTGCCGATCCGCTGCACGACGACGTGGCCGACGATGTTGTCGACGCTGTTGTGGACGCGGTGGTCGACGCGCCGGAAGAACTGGTCGCCGCCAGCGTGGCCGAGCCGGAACCGGTGCTGGAAACCGTGGTGGAAGACGAAGACAGCTCGCCGGTGCTGGTGCCGGAACTGATCTCGATCCCTGAATCGGTTGCCATGGCAGCCGAAGTGGCGGCCATCGAGTCGGCACTGTCCGACAGCGCGGTACAGAACGCGGTTGCCGCGATTCCGTTCGGCGATGATCTCGATGCCGACCTGCTGCCAGTGTTCCTGGAAGAAGCCACCGACTTGCTGCCGGAATTGGGCAATGGCCTGCGCAAATGGCAGGCCAATCCGTCCGACGTGGCCTCGGCCAAAGGCCTGCTGCGTATTTTGCACACGGTCAAAGGTTCGGCGCGGATGGCTGGTGCAATGCGCCTCGGTCAGCACACGCACGAAATCGAATCGCAGATCGAAAACATGGTCCACGCAGGGACCTCGACGCCAGCGGCGTTCGACGAACTGCTGGCCAACTACGACCATGCCTTGCTGCTGTTCGAACAGCTGCAGTCGCCTGCCGACGCTTCGGCGCCGGTCGCGCTGCCGGGCGCCGCGCCTGCCGCAGCCGGCGACGATGCTGCCGCAACCCAGGCCCGTACGCCGCTGGTGCGGGTCCGTGCCGACATTCTCGACCGTCTGGTCAACCAGGCCGGTGAGGTATCGATCACGCGTTCGAAACTGGACAACCAGGTATCGACCCTGCGCTCGTCGCTCAACGACTTCTCGGAAAACCTGGGTCGTCTGCGGCGCCAGCTGCGCGAAGTTGAAATGCAGGCGGAATCGCAGATTTCGTCGCGCATGTCGATTTCCAGCGAACGTGAATTCGATCCGCTCGAGTTCGACCGCTTTACCCGCTTGCAGGAACTGACCCGGATGATGGCCGAATCGGTGAACGACGTTGCGTCGTTCCACGAAAGCCTGACCCGTACCGTGGAAGCGGCAACCGACGACTTGACCGTCCAGACCCGCCTGACGCGCGATTTGCAGCGCGATCTGATGCGTGTGCGGATGGTGCCGTTCCAGAGTCTGTCGGAGCGTCTGTTCCGCGTGGCCCGTCAGACTGCCAAAGAAATCGACAAACGCGTCAACCTCGATATTCGTGGTGGCGGCGTCGAGATCGACCGTTCGGTTCTGGAGCAGATGGCTGCACCGTTCGAGCACTTGCTGCGTAACTCGATCGTGCACGGTATCGAAACACGCGACAAGCGCAATGCCAGCGGCAAGGCCGACATCGGCGAACTGCTGGTGCAGGTCAGCCAGCAGGGTAACGAAGTGGTGATTCAGTTCACCGATGACGGCGCTGGTCTGAACCTCGAGCGTATCCGCGCCAAGGCAATCGAAAACGGCTTGCTCGATCCGGCCGCCACGATCACCGACAGCGAAACGGCCGACCTGATTTTCGAACCGGGCTTCTCGACCGCCGATGCGCTGACCGAACTGGCCGGCCGCGGTGTGGGTATGGACGTGGTGCGTTCCGAAGCGACTGCCCTGGGCGGCCGCGTGACGATCGCCACCGAGTCCGGCAAGGGCGCGCGCTTCACCATCAATCTGCCACTGACGCTGTCGGTCACGCAGGTGGTGCTGATCACCAGTGGCGGTAAAACCCACGCGGTGCCATCGATCCTGGTGGAGCAGGTGTTGCAGATCAAGGAAGCCGAAATGAACCGCCTGCGTGAAGCCGGTTCCATCGACTTCCAGGGCAGCAAGGTCGGCGTGCACTTCCTGCCGAGCCTGCTGGGCGACAGCGAGTCGAACCCGCTGGCGCAGCGTTCCTGCCCGGTGCTGGTGCTCAAGCATGGCACCGACCGTCTGGCGGTGCAGGTCGACAGCATCGAAGGCAACCGCGAGGTCGTGATTAAAAACATCGGCCCGCAGCTGTCGCGCATGATCGGCATTGCCGGCGCCACCGTGATGGGCTCGGGCGAGATCGTCTTGATTCTGAACCCGGTCGCGCTGTCGCACCACATCGATCTGCATCCGCAGATGAAGCCGGCCGCTGCCGTCGCTGCCGCTGCCGCGGTGGTGCAGCAGGAAACCCGTGCCCGCGATTACGTCGTGATGGTGGTCGACGATTCGCTGACCGTGCGCAAGGTGACCCAGCGTCTGCTCGAGCGCGAAGGCTACCAGGTCATGCTGGCCAAGGACGGTGTGGATGCGCTGGAACGTCTGCAGGAAACCGTACCGGATCTGATGCTGGTCGACATCGAAATGCCGCGGATGGATGGCTTCGACTTGACCCGCAATATCCGCGGCAACGAAAGCACCCAGGGCGTGCCGATCATCATGATCACCTCGCGTACGGCGGACAAGCACCGCAACTACGCGCTGGATCTGGGCGTGAATGCTTACTTCGGTAAGCCGTTCCAGGAAGACATGCTGCTCGCCGCGATTTCGGGCCTGCTGAACCGGGAAATGCCGGTCACCCAGTAAACGTGTCACGGCCCAGTAAAAACCGGCCAAGTGAAAACGCCTCGCATTGCGAGGCGTTTTTTTTGGTGCATTGCGCTTGCGACTGCTAAGCGGCTTGTACCTTGACCACGGCGTAGCGTTCCAGCGTCTTTTTCCTCGCCTCATCGTGCATCACAATCGGCGCAGGATAATGCGCCACCTTGGTAGCAGCCAGCCACGGCGCATGAATCTCCTTGTCCGACAGCTTGTCCAGCTGCGGCAGATATTTGCGAATGAACTTGCCCTTGGCATCGAACTTTTCCGACTGGGTGATCGGATTGAAGATGCGGAAATACGGCTGGGCGTCACAGCCCGAAGACGAGGCCCACTGCCAGCCGCCATTGTTGGACGACAGATCAAAATCGTTGAGCAGCAGCGCGAAATAGTGCTCGCCCCAGCGCCAGTCGATGCCCAGGTCCTTGATCAGGAAACAGGCAGCCACCATGCGCAGGCGGTTGTGCATGTAGCCGGTCTGGTTCAGCTGCAGCATGGCCGCGTCCACCAGCGGATAACCGGTGCGCCCTTCGCACCAGGCGGCAAACAATTCTTCCGCCGCGGGCCCGGCTTCCCACTCGATCGCGTCATACGCGGGCTTGAAGGCCCGTTCGGTCACGCGCGGATGATGAAACAGAATCATGGCGTAGAACTCGCGCCAGATCAGCTCCGACAGCCAGACCGGCGCCCCGGCACCACCGCCGCCGTTGCCGATCAGTGCCTGCATGGTGCGCACCAGATGGCGGATCGACAGCGTGCCGAAACGCAGGTGCACTGACAGGTAGGACGGGCCTTTGACGGCCGGGTAGTTGCGCGCTTCGTCATACGTGCCAGCGCGCGGCAGGAAATCCTCGAACAAGGCTGCCGCCCCCGACATGCCGGCGGCAATCGGCATGCTGGCCGGCTCGAAGCCGATCTCGGCCAGCGTCAACAGGCGGTGGCCGGCTGGGGCTTTGGCAAAACGGGCGGCGTGCGGCTCGATCGGCCAAGGATCAAGCGCCTGCGGTTCCAGGGCCAGCCGTTTCAGCCAGGCATTCTTGTACGGCGTGAATACCGAAAAGGTTTGCGCCTGCAGGGTCAGCACTTCGCTTTTTTCGAAAATCACCTGGTCTTTGAAGCTGAACAGGCTGCGGCCGTCCGCTTCCAGGATCTGGGCCACAGCCGCGTCGCGCGAGATGGCTTGGGGCTCGTAGTCGCCGTTGACAAAGACAGCGTCCACCCCGAGCTCGGCCGCCAGCGCCGGAATCGCCTCGTGCGCGCTCGCGTGGCGCACGATCAGGTAGCCACCCATGGCCTGCAGTTCGGCATCGAGTTCGGCCAGACTGTCATGAATGAATTGCACCCTGCGGTCCGCCTTCGGCAGGCTGCCCAGGATATCTTGATCATAAATGAATACGCAATACACGCTGTTGGACGATGTTAGCGCATGATGCAGCGCGGCATGATCGAAGGCGCGCAGGTCGCGACGGAACCAGACGAGGGATTTGCTGAGTGTCATAGGCGTGTTCAAGGTCAAGATGAGGCCGATTCCGAGTTACTAACATGGCTGTCAGACAGCGCCGGAATGGCGCTCGCTGTGGGTGGCGGCCCCAATTCAGTGTAAACTATGGAAAAGCCCGTTGTTGTAGGCGGGATACTAGCAGCAAACCTGCAGCATCGAGGAACAGAAAGTGACGCATATGAAGAAAAGCAAAATCGGGAAAACACCACCCATGCCCGGCATGGCCGAGGATGAATCGGGCCGGTTTGCCGATAGCTTGACGTCGCCGTCGACTTCCGGCCTCAACCTTGCGAATCATTTCTTGATCGCCATGCCGTCCATGCAGGACCCGATTTTCGGCGGCACCGTCGTCTATATATGCGAGCACAACGACAAGGGCGTGCTCGGCGTGGTCATCAACAAGCCGACCGACATGACCATGGAGATCCTGTTCGAACGGATCGACCTGACCATTTCCGACGGTCTGCACAGCGAAGTCGTCAACGAACCGATCATGTTCGGCGGCCCGGTCCAGGACGACCGCGGCTTCGTCCTGCATACGCCCGGTACCCCGTACTCTTCTTCCCTGACTGTCACCGACGAAGTGGCGTTCACGACCTCGATCGATGTGCTGGAAGCGGTCGCCAACGGTACCGGGCCGTCGCGCCTGCTGGTGTCCATCGGTTACGCCGGCTGGAGCCCGGGCCAGCTCGAAGACGAGATCGGCCGCAATGGCTGGCTGACCGTCGGCGCCGACCCGCATGTGCTGTTCGACCTGCCGATCGAGGAACGCTACAACGCCGCCATCAAGCTGCTGGGAATCGATCCGATGATGCTCGCCTCCGAGGCTGGCCATGCGTAGTGCCATGTCGATTGGCTGCATTCGTGGTTGACATCGTTTTTGGATTTGATTTCGGCATCAAGCGGATCGGCATCGCGATGGGCAACACCCTGACCGGCCAGGCGCAGCCGCTCGAGGTGGTCAAGGCCATCGACAACGCAGCCCGTTTCAAGCAGATTGGCGACCTGATCGCACAGTGGCGCCCCGCGCGCCTGGTGGTCGGCGAACCATTCCATCCCGACGGCGCCGAACACGACATGACGCTGCGCTGCCGGCGGTTCGCCAACCAGTTGCACGGCCGCTTCGACCTGCCTGTCACGCTGGTCGACGAGCGCTATTCGTCGGCCGTGATCCAGTCGAAACGCGGTGAAGTCATCGACGCGAAAGCCGCTGCCATCATTTTGCAACAATACTTTGACGACCATGCCAACAACAACTAAGAACTTCGACGCCGAAGCGCTTTACCAGGTGCTGCTGGCCCAGGTGCGCGCCGGCCTGGCCGGTGTGCCCGATGCGGCCATCGTGGGGATCCATTCGGGCGGCGCCTGGCTGGCCGAGCGGCTGGCGGCGGACCTGGGCCTGCAGCAGCGGCTCGGCTTCATCGACGTTTCGTTCTACCGCGACGACTACGCCAAGAAAGGCCTGCACCCGGACGTCAAGCCGACCAATATCGGCTTTAACGTCGACCGTGCCAACGTGGTGCTGGTGGACGACGTGCTGGCTACCGGGCGCACCACGCGCGCGGCCATCAACGTGCTGTTCGACTTTGGCCGCCCGGCGCGCATCATGCTGGCCACGCTGGCCGACCGGGGCGGACGCGAGCTGCCGGTGGCGGCCGATTTTGTCGGCACCCATGCCACGCTGGACGCGGCGCAGTCGCTGGTGCTGGCGCGCGCGCAGGATGGACAATTCACGCTAACCGTAGAATAAGAGCAGAACAAGACCATGCTTAATCCGCAATTGAATAAAAACGGCGAGCTGCAGCATCTGCTGTCGATCGAAGGGCTGCCCAAGTCGATCGTCAACCACATTCTCGACACCGCATCGAGCTTTGTCGGCATCTCCGACCGCGAAGTGAAGAAAGTGCCGCTCATGCGCGGCAAGAGCGTGTTCAATCTGTTCTTCGAGAACTCGACCCGCACCCGCACCACCTTCGAGATCGCCTCCAAGCGCCTGTCGGCGGACGTGATCAACCTGAACATCCAGGCTTCGTCGGCCAGCAAGGGCGAGTCCCTGCTCGACACCATCGACAACCTGTCGGCCATGCATGCCGACATGTTCGTGGTGCGCCACTCGCAGTCGGGCGCGCCTTACCTGATCGCCAAGCACCTGATCGACACCAAACAGTCGCACGTGCATGTGATCAACGCCGGCGACGGCCGTCACGCGCACCCGACCCAGGGCCTGCTCGACATGTACACGATCCGCCACTACAAGAAGGACTTCACCAACCTGACCGTGGCCATTGTGGGCGACATTCTGCACAGCCGGGTGGCCCGTTCCGACATCCACGCCCTGACCACACTGGGCGTGCCGGAAGTGCGCGCGATCGGCCCGCACACGCTGCTGCCGGGTGGGCTGGAGCAGATGGGCGTGCGCGTGTTTACCAACATGGACGAAGGCCTCAAGGGCGTCGACGTGATCATCATGCTGCGCCTGCAGAACGAGCGCATGGGCGGGGCCCTGCTGCCGTCGGCCCAGGAATACTTCAAGAACTACGGACTGACCCCGGAACGCCTGGCGCTGGCCAAACCGGATGCGATCGTCATGCACCCCGGGCCGATGAACCGCGGCGTGGAAATCGATTCGGCCGTGGCCGATGGCGCGCAGGCAGTCATCCTGCCGCAGGTGACGTTCGGGATTGCAGTCCGGATGGCGGTAATGAGCATTGTGGCAGGGACGCAAGGATGAAACTACATATCAAGAACGGGCGCGTGATCGACCCCGCCAACGGCATTGACGCCGTGCAGGACCTGTTTATCGCCGACGGCAAAATCGCATCGGTCGGCAGCGCGCCGGCCGGTTTTCAGGCCGACAGCACCATCGACGCCGCCGGGCTGGTGGTGGCACCGGGACTGGTGGACCTGTCGGCGCGCCTGCGCGAGCCGGGCTACGAATACAAGGCCACGCTGAAGTCGGAAATGCAGGCTGCAATGCAGGGCGGCGTGACCTCGCTGGTGTGCCCGCCCGATACCGATCCCGTGCTCGACGAGCCGGGCCTGGTCGAAATGCTCAAGCACCGTGCCGGCAAACTGCGGCAGGCGCACGTGCATCCGCTCGGCGCCCTGACCACCGGCCTGCGAGGCGAGTCGCTGACAGAAATGGCGGAGCTGACCGAAGCCGGCTGCATCGGCTTTTCGCAGGCCGAGGAACCGATCACCGACACCAACGTACTGCTGCGCGCGCTGCAGTACGCCAAAACCTTTGGCTACACGGTCTGGGTGCGTCCGCAGGACGCGCACATCGGCCGCGGCGGCATTGCCCACAGCGGCCCGCTGGCTTCGCGCCTCGGTCTGTCCGGCGTGCCGGTCATGTCCGAGACCATCGCCTTGCACACGCTGTTCGAACTGGTGCGCGCCACCGGCGCCCGGGTGCACCTGTGCCGCATGTCGTCCGCTGCCGGCCTGGAGCTGGTGCGCGCGGCCAAGAAGGAAGGCCTGCCGGTCACCTGCGACGTGGGCGTGCACCATGTGCACATGACCGACGCCGACATCGGTTTCTTCGATTCGAACGCGCGCGTTACGCCGCCGTTCCGCAGCCAGCGTGACCGCGATGCGATCCGCGCCGCCCTGTTCGATGGCACCGTGGACGCCATCTGTTCCGACCACACGCCGGTGGACGACGACGAAAAGCTGCTGCCGTTCGGTGAAGCCTCGCCCGGCGCCACCGGACTCGAACTGCTACTGGCACTGACCGTCAAGTGGGCCGACGACTACGCCGCCAATCAGCAAGGCGCCGGCGCGCCGCTGGCGCGCGCGCTGGCCAAGGTCACTTCCGACGCGGCCCGTGTCGCCGGCCTGGCGGCCGGTTCGCTCACGCCCGGCGCCGTCGCCGACGTGGTGCTGTTCGATCCGCAGGCACGCTGGAAGGTGGAGGCTTCGGCCCTTGCCAGCCAGGGCAAGCACACGCCCTTCCTTGGCTTTGAAGTAGCAGGGCAGGTGCGCGCCACCATCGTGGCAGGCCGCGTGGCCTACCAGCGCAGCGCTTGAAACCACGCCTTGCCTGGCGTATTGGCAGGGTCATCCTGCACCTGACGGGCGGCCTGGCTGCCTGCGCACTAGTGTTTCCATGGGCAGGCCCGGGGCTGCGTGACCGCGTTACGGCACGCTGGTCCCGCGATCTGCTGGGCATCTGCGGGGTGCGCCTGGCCGCGGCCGAGGGCGGCGAAGCGCTGGCGCACGCGATGATCGTCTCGAATCACGTCTCGTGGCTCGATATCTTCGTCATCAACGCGCTGCATCCCTGCCGCTTTGTCGCCAAGTCCGAGATCCGCGCGTGGCCGGTGCTCGGCTGGCTGGTGGACAAGGCCGGTACTGTGTTCATTGCGCGCGGCAACCGGCGCGAACTGCGCCATATTTTCAAGGGCATGGTCAGTGCGCTGCAGGCGGGCGAGCGGGTGGCGTTCTTCCCCGAGGGGACAACGTCGCTGCAGGGCGAGGTGCTGCCGTTTCATGCCAATCTGTTCGAGGCGGCGGTGGATGCCGGCGTGCCGGTGCAGCCCTATGCGCTGCGCTATGTGAACGCTGCCGGCGCGTTCCATGCAAGTGTGGAGTACATCGGCGAGCGCACTTTCGTGCAGAGCATGATGACGGTGCTTTCGGGTGGCCCGATCGAGGCACGCCTGCGCTGCCTGGCGCCGATCGAAGCGGCCAATGCGCACCGGCGCGATCTGGCCAGGGCGGCGCACAAGGCGATCAGCGCGGCGCTGGCCACGCCCCGCTGAATACCCAGGGCGATGTCTAGTTCTTCCCCGGCCGCTTGTACTGCGGACAGTCCACTTCCAGCAATGTGCGGTCATCCAGGCACACGGCGGTCAGCTTTCCACCCCAGACACAGCCGCTATCGAGCCCGATCACATCGTTCTGCAGCACCAGTCCGCGTGCCGACCAGTGGCCGAACACGATCGCCTGTCCTTCCGAGAGCCGACCTGGCACCTCGAACCACGGCATCAGATTCGACCCGGCCGGCGCGTGCGCGCTTTCTTTCTCTTTGAAATCCATCACCCCGTCGGCTGTGCACAAACGCATCCGCGTCAACGCATTGACGATGCAGCGCAGCCGCTCCACGCCGCGCAGACTGTCATCCCAGCGGTCCGGCGTATTGCCATACATTTGTCCCAGAAAGCCGACCCAGTCCGGCCCGCGCAGGGCCGCTTCCACTTCGGCGGCCAGCGCCAGGGTCTTGGGCGCATCCCACTGCGGCAGCACGCCCGCATGCACCAGCAGATGGCCTGCCGCCATGATTGCCATGGGCCGCTGGCGCAGCCACGCGATCAGTTCGTCGCAATCGGGCGCTGCCAGTATCTCGTCGAGCGTATCGGAGCGCGAGCGCTGCTGGGCGCCGCAGGCAACCGCCAGCAGGTGCAGATCGTGGTTGCCGAGCAGGGCGTCGACCCGTCCTCCAGTCTCGTTCGACAGGGCGACAACCTGCCGCAAGGCGGACAACGATTCCGGGCCGCGGTTGATCAGGTCCCCGACAAACAGGATCCGGGCCGGACCATTGGCGTCCTCGGTAATCCGGTTGAGCAGCACCCTGGCTTCATGGGCACAGCCCTGCAGGTCTCCAATTGCGTATGTTTTCATCAGCGGGCAGCTTAAAATGCGATCAATCCGCCAGTTTCACATAAAATTGCAGCTGGCCTCCAAATTCGAGCAGGATAAGTCATGATTTTTGTAACTGGCGGCGCGGGCTTCATCGGCTCCAACTTTATCCTGGACTGGCTGTCCGCTCTGGACGAACCGGTGCTCAATCTCGACCGCCTGACGTATGCCGGCAAGCTGTCCAACCTGGCGCCGGTGGCAAACGATCCGCGCCATATTTTTGCGCATGGCGATATTCGCGACGATGAACTGGTGGCGTCCTTGCTGGCGCAGTATCGGCCGCGTGCAATTGTCCATTTTGCTGCCGAAAGCCATGTCGACCGTTCAATCGATCAGCCGGGCGACTTCATCACCACCAATATCAACGGCACCTTCACCTTGCTGGAAGCGGCGCGCGCGTATTGGGGCGCCTTGGAGCGCGACGCGCGCGCGGCGTTCCGCTTTTTGCAGGTTTCCACTGACGAGGTTTATGGCACGCTCGCGCCCGACGCTGCGCCATTTACCGAAACGTCACCGTATGCCCCCAATAGTCCCTACGCGGCATCCAAGGCGGCGGCCGATCATCTGGTGCGCGCCAGTCATCACACGTACGGCTTGCCGACCCTGATCACCCACTGCTCGAATAATTACGGGCCGCGCCAGTTTCCGGAAAAGCTGATTCCCCTGATGATCGCCAACGCGCGTGCCGGCAAGGCGCTGCCGGTGTATGGCGACGGCCTGCAGGTGCGCGACTGGCTGTACGTGGGCGACCATTGCAGCGCGCTGCGTACGGTATTGGCCAATGGCGCGCCGGGTGAGGCCTATAACATCGGGGCTGCCTGCGAAATGAGCAATCTGGAACTGGTGCATGCCCTGTGCGATCTGGTCGACGAAGCGGCGCCGCGTCCGGGGAGCTGTCATGAGCTGATCGCGCACGTGACCGACCGGCCCGGCCATGATCGGCGCTACGCCGTCGATGCGGGCAAATTGATGC
>DASWMN010000299.1:0-6112 GCA_036399735.1 Telluria sp.
ACTGTTCCTGTTCAAGTGGACGGGCAGCGCATGGACCAAGGTAGCGTCCAGCGCCGGTCCGACCTCGACCGAGTCGATCAGCTATGCAGGCACGGCAGGCTACTACTACTTTGAAGTGAAGTCGTATTCCGGCAGCGGCGCCTACACCGTGAAATACGGATTCCCTCAGCAATAATTGGTCGTACCAGGCCGCAGCCCGATGGCGCTGCGGCCGCTCCACCACCGGATGTTAAGACGTTGACGAAATCTGTCAGTACAGGTTAGCCTGCAAGTCGTTGCAGTTTTTTTAACCCTTCTGGCCCCGGACGACGTTGACCGTGCAAATTTCCTTTACCGCCCACGCGATTTCCATTTCTCCGGTCAATGGGATTTTTACCATCGCGCTGCTGGAGAAAACCTCAGGTGAGGGCAACTACCTCATGCTCAAGCGCGGCAATCCCGACGGCGGCGCCGGCAAAACCGCATTTTGTGTGGAGCTGCGCGGCCAGGCGCGCGCAGCCTATGGCGCGCTCGAATCCGTTGAAGTGGCCCGCGGTGCGCTGCGATTCGTATTCACGGCCGACGGCGCGCGCCAGCTCGGCATCCAAATCGCGTGCGTCGCGCATGAACTGAAGGGCGCCGACTTGAACCGTCTTCTATCGGGTCTCAAGCGCATCCTCGGAGAGAAGCGCATTGCGCATGCACTGCCGTCAAGCGAGGAAATCGGCAGATCCATCCGTATCCAGGGTGAGGCGCCGGACATGTACGGCGAGCTTGAGCTGTTCGTGCCCGCCTTCGAGCGCCATTTCCCGATCCAGATCGACCTCAAGCACCCGCACGGCATATCCGAAAACTCGGCCCGGGTGATCGCCGATATCCTTTCCATGAACGGCGCGGCGCGCAAGAAGATTACCGGGCTGCTGTACGAGCACGCCCTCAGGACAGGACAGCAGGTCGCTTTCGGCGACCAGGATGGCGACAGCGGCGGCGCACCCGCCAGCCTGCTTGGCCGGGTGTTCGGCCGCTTCGCCAAAAGCCGTTTCGTGCCCATACCGGTCGATGATCCACGCCATCCTTGTTATCTCGAAAACGGGATCGACAGCGTGGAGCGCAAAGTCGAATGGATCGGTTTTCGGATCAATGAACACGCCGCCGTGGCGAGCCGGATGTGCGTGCTCGATTGCCGGCCGCAGTGGGATGAGGAAAACGGCGTGGCACTGATCATCCGCAACGGCGTTCCGGTCGCCACCTCGGATGCGGACGTCAACATCGAGGACTTCGACCGTCCATAATGCGCCCTGCACGGCAGGGTCGGGCGCGCAATGCGCATTGACGATGTAGGGAAAAAACTTCAAGCTTGATAAAATTGTGGCAATATCACCGCTTTGTTAGCGCTCACAGTAGCGAAATTACATAAAATTCCCCAATGGAGACAAACCCCATGCAGAAAATCCTGAGCGCCGCCGCCGTCTCGGCCATGCTGTTGCTGACCAGCGGACAAGCGCTGGCGGACGCCAAAAATCCCAAGATCGGTTTTTCGATCGACGATCTGCGCGTTGAGCGCTGGGCGCGCGACCGCGACTATTTCGTCGCCTCCGCCACCGAGCTGGGCGCCAAGGTATTCGTGCAGTCGGCAGACGCCAGCGAGCAAAAACAGATCGCGCAGATCGAGAACCTGATTGCGCGCGGCGTGGATGTGCTGGTCATCGTGCCCTACAACGCAACGGTGCTCAACAACGCGATCAAGGAAGCCAAGAAGGCAAAAATCAAGGTGGTGTCCTACGACCGGCTGGCGCTGAACGCCGACCTGGATGCCTATATCTCCTTCGATAACAAGGCGGTTGGCGAGATGCAGGCCCGGGGTGTGGTCCAGGTTCAGCCAAAGGGGAATTACTACCTGCTGGGCGGCGCCCCGACCGACAACAACGCCAAAATCCTGCGCGAAGGGCAGATGGCGGTCCTGCAGCCGCTGATCGACAAGGGCGACATCAAGGTCGTCGGCAAACAGTGGGTCAAGGACTGGAGCCCGGCTGAAGCGATGGCCATCGTGGAAAACGCGCTCACGGCCAACGGCAACAAGATCGACGCGATCATCGCCTCCAATGACGCGACCGCGGGCGGCGCGATCCAGGCCCTGACGTCGCAAAAGCTGGTGGGCAAGGTGTCCGTCTCCGGCCAGGATGCCGACCTTGCCGCAGTCAAGCGCGTGGTCGCCGGTTCGCAGGCCATGACGGTGTACAAGCCGCTCAAACTGCTCGCCAGTGAAGCGGCCAAGCTCTCGGTGCAGCTGGTGCGCGGTGAAAAACCGGCCTACAACGCCCAGTATGACAATGGCTTCAAGAAGGTCGATACGCTGCTGCTCAAGCCGACCATGCTCACCAAGGCCAACGTCAACCTGCTGGTGACGGACGGCTTCTATACCAGCGCCCAGATCGCGGGCAAATAACAGCAACCGCATGGCAAGCCGGGGAGCGCACGCAGCGTTCCCGCGGGGAGCGCGTGCGCCCGGAATCATCCATCCGCGAGAACCAGAATGGCCGACTATTTGCTGGAAATGAAGGGCATCGTCAAGCAGTTTGACGGTGTCCGCGCGCTTGACGGGATCGACATCAGGATCAGACCGGGCGAATGCCTTGGCCTGTGCGGCGAAAACGGCGCCGGCAAGTCGACCCTGATGAAGGTGCTCTCTGCGGTCTACCCGCATGGCAGCTGGGACGGCGAGATTTTGTGGGACGGCCAGCCGCTGCGCGCGCGGTCGATCCGGGAAACCGAGGCGGCCGGCATCGTCATCATTCATCAAGAGCTGATGCTGGTGCCCGAATTGTCGGTGACGGAGAATCTGTTTTTGGGGAACGAGCTGACGCTGGCGGGTGGGCGCATGAATTACCCGGCCATGAACCGCCGCGCCACCGAGCTGCTGGCCGAACTCAAACTCACCGACGTGAATGTCGTACTGCCGGTGATGAACTATGGCGGCGGCCACCAGCAGCTGATCGAGATCGCCAAAGCACTGAACAAGAACGCGCGCCTGCTGATTCTGGACGAGCCGTCGGCGTCGCTGACCGCCTCCGAGATCGCCGTCCTGCTCGAGATCATCCGCGGCCTGAAGGCCAAGGGCGTCGCCTGCGTCTATATTTCGCACAAGCTGGAGGAGGTCGCCGCCATCTGCGACACGATCGCGGTGATCCGCGACGGGCGCCACATCGCCACCACGCCGATGGCGCAGATCGATGTGGCGCAGATCATTGCGCAAATGGTGGGGCGCGAAATGAGCCAGCTTTACCCGCGCCAGGAGCATGCTCTGGGCGATGTGATTTTCGAGGCGCGCAACGTCACCTGCTACGACGTCGACCAGCCCGAACGCAAGCGGGTGGACAATGTGTCCTTCCAGCTGCGCAAGGGCGAAATTCTCGGCATCGCCGGCCTGGTGGGGGCAGGGCGTACCGAGCTGGTGTCGGCCCTGTTCGGGGCTTATCCGGGACGTTCGGAGGCGCAGGTCTGGCTGCACGGGAAACAGGTCGATACGGGTACTCCGCTCAAGGCGATTCGTGCCGGCTTTGCGCTGGTGCCGGAAGACCGCAAGCAGCACGGGATCGTGCGCGATCTGAGCGTTGGCCAGAACATCACCCTCAGCGTGCTGAAAAACTTTTCGCGACTGACCCGGATTGACGGCGAGGCTGAACTGGCTGCGGTGCAGGAGCAGATCAAGCGCCTGGGTGTGCGCGCGGCCAGCCCCTTCCTGCCGATTACCAGCCTGTCTGGCGGTAACCAGCAGAAAGCGGTGCTGTCCAAAATGCTGCTCACGAAGCCGCAGGTGCTGATACTCGACGAGCCGACCCGCGGCGTCGATGTGGGCGCCAAGTACGAGATCTACAAACTCATGTTCGACCTGGTCGCGCAGGGCATGGCTATCATCATGGTGTCATCGGAACTGGCTGAAGTACTGGGCATTTCTGACCGCGTGCTGGTGATGGGCGAGGGCAGGCTGCGCGGCGACTTCGTCAACGAAGCGCTCACGCAAGAGATGGTCCTCGCTGCGGCGATTGACCACTGAATCGATTACACAAGAGCCGCACAATGAACCAACTCAATATCAGGCAGCTGTTCACCCGCTACAAAATTCTGGCGCTTCTGGGCGCCATCGCCCTCATCTGGCTGTTCTTCAGCTGGCAGACCGAAGGCGGCTTCACGTCGGCGCGCAATCTGTCGAATCTGATGCGGCAGATGGCCATTACCGGCATTCTGGCCTGCGGGATGGTGTTCGTGATCATCGCCGGGGAGATCGATCTGTCGGTCGGCTCGCTGCTCGGCCTGCTGGGCGGTGCCGCTGCGGTGCTCGACGTCAGCCACCATTTGCCGCTGCCGCTGATTGTGCTGCTGGTACTGGCTTGCGGCCTGCTGCTCGGGCTGTTCAACGGTCTGCTGGTGGCGTATGCCGGTATTCCATCCTTTATTGTGGGCCTGGGCGGCATGCTCGCTTACCGCGGCGTGGTGCTGGGTATTACGGGTGGCACGACCGCCGCGCCGGTCTCCGACGACATGGTCTACCTCGGGCAGGGCTATCTGTCGCCGTCACTCAGCATTGCCCTTGGCCTGCTGCTGTTTGTGCTCGCGGCGATCCTGACCTGGCGCCAACGCGCCAACCTGCGCTTGCATCACCTGCCGGTGGCGCCGCTCTGGCGCGATGGCGTCAAGCTGGCCGCCATTGGCGCCGTGCTGTTTGCCTTTGTCCGCACGCTGAACAGTTACGAAGGCATTCCGCTGCCGGTGCTGCTGCTGTTGCTGTTGCTGGGCGCGTTCAGCTATGTGGCAACCCAGACCGTATTCGGGCGCCGCATCTACGCCGTGGGCAGCAATATGGAAGCGACCCGGCTGTCCGGGGTCGATGTACGCGCCGTCAAGCTGTGGATCTTCGGCCTCATGGGCCTGATGTGCGCACTGGCAGGCCTGATCAACACGGCGCGGCTGGCGGCCGGTTCGCCATCGGCAGGCACCTCCGGCGAGCTGGACGTGATTGCGGCCTGTTTCATCGGCGGTACCTCGATGCGCGGTGGTTCCGGCACCGTGTACGGCGCGCTGATTGGCGCACTTGTGATGGCAAGCCTCGACAACGGCATGTCGATGCTCGATGTGGACAGCTACTGGCAGATGATCGTCAAAGGGCTGATCCTGACACTGGCGGTATGGGTCGACGTGGTCACACGTTCCGCTCGCCGCTAACCTTTTCCGACCCCTTCAAAGGCTTACGATCCAATGAAAATACTTGCCCTATCGATCGCGGCGGCATTCTGCCTGCCGGTGCATGCAGCCCCCGCCAATCCTGACGAGCGCGCCGCGCAAGTGGTCTCGCAGATGACGCTGGATGAAAAAATCCGCACGGTGTTCGGCTATTTTTCATCGGACATCAAGGGTGTCAAGCATCCGGAAAAAGGCGTGCCATACACCGCCGGCTATATCCAGGGCGTGGAGCGGCTTGGGGTGCCCAGCCAGTGGCAGACCGATTCCGGCATCGGCGTATCGACCCAGCCCTCGCCAACGCCGCGCGAACGCACTTCGCTGCCGTCCGGCCTTGCCACCGCCGCCACCTGGAATCCGCAGCTGGCCTATCAGGGCGGGGCGATGATCGGCAAGGAAGCGCGCCTGTCCGGCCACAACATCATGCTGGGCGGTAGTGTGAATTTGATGCGCGACCCGCGCAATGGCCGTAATTTCGAATACGCCGGCGAAGATCCTCTGCTGGCGGGCGTGATGGTCGGTGAACAGATTCGCGGCATCCAGTCGAATCATGTCATCTCCACCATCAAGCACTTTGCCTTCAACGACCAGGAGACTAGCCGCAATTTCATCGACGCGCGCATTGATGATGCGGCTGGCCGCATGTCCGACCTGCTGGCATTCCAGATCGCGATCGAGCGCGGCGACCCGGGATCGGTCATGTGTTCGTACAATCGGGTGAATGGTCCGTACGCGTGCGAAAGCGACTACCTTCTTAACCAGGTCCTCAAGCGCGACTGGGGCTACCGCGGCTATGTCATGTCGGACTGGGGCGGCACCCATTCGACCGTGCCCGCGGCGCTGGCGGGCCTGGACCAGCAGTCTGGCTGGCCGTTCGACAAAGCCGAGTATTTCAACG
>DASWMN010000300.1:0-1563 GCA_036399735.1 Telluria sp.
CTGGACCGCCAGCCGTGGACCGCCGACAAGATCGCGCGGCGCGGCAGCAAGCACCTGGCGTGGGGCCTGGTCGCTTTGTGGACGGGCTTCACCTTCGTCGGCTATTTCGCGCCGGTGCGCACGCTGGGCCATGCGGCGGCCACGCTCGCGCTGGGCCCGTGGCAGGCGTTCTGGATCGCGTTCTATGCGCTCGCCACCTACGGCAACGCCGGCTGGCTGCGCGAGCAGGTCTGCAAATACATGTGTCCTTATGCGCGCTTCCAGAGCGCCATGTTCGACAAGGACACCCTGATCGTCACCTATGACCGCGCGCGCGGCGAGCCGCGCGGCCCGCAAGCCGGCGCCCAGCGCGAGGGCAAGGGCGACTGCATCGACTGCTCGATGTGCGTGCAGGTCTGCCCGACCGGGATCGACATCCGCAAGGGTTTGCAGTACGAGTGCATCGGCTGCGCCGCCTGCGTCGACGCCTGCAACAGTGTGATGGACAAGATCGATCTGCCGCGCGGCCTGATCCGCTATTCCACCGACCGCGCGCTGGACCAGAAATGGAGCGCGCGCCAGATCGCCCGCCGCGTGGCGCGCCCGCGCGTGCTGATTTATACCTCGCTGCTGGCTGTGATCGTGATCGGCTTCCTGTTCTCGCTGTACGCGCGCACGCCGCTCAAGCTCGATGTGATCCGTGACCGCGGCTCGATGGGGCGTGAAGTGGGCGACGGCATGATTGAAAACGTGTATCGCCTGCAGATCATGAATACGGCCGAAACAGCGCACCGGTTTACCATCCAGGTGGCCGGCATCGATGGTATTACCCTGGCCGACGGCGGCGTGGCGGATCTGGACGCGGCCAGTACCCGTGCGGTGCCGGTGCGGGTGCAGGCTGCGCGCGGCGCGGCCCACAAGGGCTCCAATGAAATCCGATTCATCCTGACGGCCGAGGACGACCCGTCCTTGCACGTGACCGAAAAAGCCGTGTTCATCGTACCCAGATAAGCGAGGAAGCAGCATGCAAACCACCATTCCCCATTCCCTGAACACCAGTGTGCCCTGGTACGCCCAGCGCTGGCCGTGGCTGCTGATGCTCGGCCCCGCCATCGTGGTGGTGGCCGGCATCATCACCGGCTACCTGGCTTATACCCGCCAGGACGCCATGGTGGTCGACGACTATTACAAGCAAGGCAAGGCGATCAATCAGGATTTACGGCGCGACCGGGCGGCAAGCGCCATGCAGCTCGCTTTCGAGGCGCATTACGATGCTGACGCGGGCATGCTGCGCGGACGCGTGAGCAGTTTCGGGCGGCCGCTTTTGCTGCCACTTCGAATCAGCATGAG
Organism: Telluria sp.; assembly: GCA_036399735.1. Classification (GTDB taxonomy): domain Bacteria; phylum Pseudomonadota; class Gammaproteobacteria; order Burkholderiales; family Burkholderiaceae_D; genus Telluria_A. The sequence continues at coordinate 1,330 of DASWMN010000300.1, forward strand.
CCACTCGACCCTGCCGAAAAAAGATCTGTCGTTGCGCGTGCAGCCGGATGCCGAGGGCCGCTTCAGCGTGGCGATCGCGCCACTGGAACGGGCGCGCTGGGGGGTAACGGTGGAGGGGGCCGAACGTGAATGGCGGCTGGCGGCCGACTGGCGCTGGCCGGCGCAGCCTAGCGTCGCAATCGAGGCCGACAAGGCGGTTGCGCCATGAGCAAAGGTTTGCTGCGCCTGGCGATG
>DASWMN010000301.1:0-6053 GCA_036399735.1 Telluria sp.
CACGCGCCGCCGGTACGCTCGACCTGACCGAAGTAAATTATCCGCCCCAATTCCCCAGCACGAAATCGACCCTGACACGCGCCGAGGTCAAAGCGGAAGTCATCCGTGCCCGCGCCGCAGGGGAACTGGATGCAACCGAAAGCACGTTCCCGTTCCCGATCGCCATGGAGAAGTCGGCTGTCACACGGGCCGAGGTGCTTGCTGAGGCGGTGCGCGCCCGTGTTGCCGGCGAGCTGCCGATCACCGACGCGACGCCGGCCTTTTCCATCGCCCGTGCCGTGCCTGGCGCGCGCGATAAATTAGCCAGGTAAGTACTGATACCACCACCGGAGTCCTGCCATGCACAACCCGATCGAAGCGTCGCTGGCCCTGCTGGCCGGCGTCTTTACCATTGCCTCTCCGTGCATCCTGCCGATTTTGCCGATCCTGCTCGGTACGGCGGTGGCGCAGTCCAGCCGTACCCGGCCATTGTTTATTGTCGCCGGCTTCGTGCTGACCTTCGCCGCACTGGGCATGCTGCTTGGCGTGGTTTCCAGCGCCGTCGACCTGGCCCAGGCCACCTTGCGTAATGTGGCCATCGGCATGCTCGCGCTGGCGGGCCTGATGCAGCTCTGGCCGGCGCCATACCGGTTGCTGATGGCCAGGCTTGGCGGCCCGTTGCAGCGCCTGGGTGCGGGTGGCGACCATGCCGGGCCGGGCAACGCCGGTGGCTTTGTGCTCGGCATTTCGCTGGGCGCGGTCTGGACGCCGTGTGCGGGGCCGGTGCTGGCCTCGATCCTGTCGCTGGTGGCCAAGGCGCAGAACCTTGGCTGGTCCGCCACGCTGCTGGTGCTGTACGCGGCGGGTGCCGGCATACCCATGCTTGCCATCGCTTACGGCGGCCAGTTCATGCGGGGCCGGGTGCGCCAGCTGGCACGCCATACCGTGCGCCTGCAACAGTGTTTCGGATTGCTCGTCATGCTCACTGCCGGCGCGATCTATTTTCAATACGACGTGCTCGCTTATGCCTGGCTCGCCGATTTCCCCACCAATCTGATAGGAATTTGAGATGACTTCATTGATCAAACAACTGCTCGCCGTGACCTTGCTGGCCGGCGCGGTGTCGGCGCAGGCAGCGCCAGTGATGCCGCAAGAAGCGCCGGCATTCGCCGGCATCGACACCTGGCTCAATTCGGCCCCGCTCAACTTGCAGCAGCTGCGCGGCAAGGTGGTGCTGGTCGATTTCTGGACCTACACCTGCATTAACTGCATCCGCACGCTGCCCTACGTGAAGCAGTGGCACGACAAGTACAAGGACAAGGGGCTGGTCGTGGTCGGTGTGCACACGCCGGAATACGCGCACGAACGTTCGACCGCCAATGTCACGGCCGCACTCAAACGATTCGACATCCGTTATCCGGTTGCGCAAGATAACCGCTACGCGACCTGGGAAGCCTACCGTAACCAGTTCTGGCCGGCCGTCTACCTGATCGACAAGACCGGCAAGATCGTCTACACGCATTTCGGCGAAGGCGAGTACGGGCAGACCGAGGCGGCCATCCAGCGCCTGCTCGCGCAGCCCGGCTAAGGGGACATCAGCGGCGGGCGGTGGCGCATGCCGCCTGGTGGCCCGGTCCTGGTCTGCACCACCAGGCCAAAGCGGCGGCGATCGTCAACAGCAGCGCGGCGATCGCCATGGTGCTGCGCACGCCGCCTGGGACCGGGTTGTGACCGGCGGCGGCCATGGCGCCGAACACGGCCACGCCGGTCGCGCCGCCAATCTGCCGAGCCGCGTTCAGCACGGCCGAGGCGGTGCCTGCAAGGTGCCGCTCCACGCTGCCGAGAATGGACGTGGTCATTGCCGGCACGGCCAAGCCCATTCCGGCAGGGATCAGTACCAGGCCGGGCAGCATGTCGATCACACTGGCCGTCGGCGACATGCCGAAGATGCCGAGCAGGGCGTAGCCGCTGGCGCCGATCAAGCCGCCCAGGATCATGGGCGCACGCAAACCGGTACGGGCAGCCATCCATCCGCTGGCGATATTTGAGAAAATAAACGTCGCTGTCAGCGGCAGAAATGTCAGTCCCGTCTCCATGATGGAGAAATGACGGACCTGTTGCAGGTAAAAACTCAGTACGAATATCACGCCGTAATAGGAAAAGTTCACCAGGACGCCGAACAGGACTGCGCCGGAAAAGGAGCGGCTTCGAAACATGGACAGCGGCAGCATCGGCTCCGCCGTGCGGCGTTCGACCAGCAGAAAAGCGACGCCGCACAGTAGCGCAGCGGCCAGACCAGCCTGCACCAAGGCATTCGACCAGCCGAGCGGCTGTACTTCAATGACCGCGCCGATGAACGCGGTAATGGCCAACACCGACAGCAACTGGCCGGCCAGGTCGAACGAACGGGCAGGAACCTTGCCACCCAGGTCAGGCACCACGGCCCGTGTGAGGAAATAGCCGGCGATGCAAATCGGTACATTGACCCAAAAAATGCTGCGCCAGCCCGCCGTCGAAACAAGCAAAGCGCCGATCACCGGACCGGCTGCAATGGACACGCCGCCAGCAGCGGTCCACCAGCCAATGGCTTTCGCCAGTTGCTTCTTGTCGTGCGCATAGGCCGCGTTGATGATTGACAGCGAACTGGGCACGAGGAGTGCGGCGCCAATGCCCTGGCAGGCACGCGCGAGGTTCAGTACCAGGGCTGTTGGCGCCAGCGCGCAGGCTATCGATGCGGCAGCGAACAAGGCAAAGCCAGCGAGGAATACCCGTTTCGGTCCGAAGCGGTCGCCCATTGCGCCCGCAGCGAGCAACAGCACCGCAAACCCCAGGGTATACGCGTCGACCACCCACTGCAAGGCGCTGACGCCCGCACCAAGCTGCTTGCCGATTTGCGGCAGCGCCACGTTGACGATGGTGACATCGAGTTGGACGATGATGAAGGCAAAGCTGGCCGCCAGCAAAATGGCGCGTGACGGTGCTGGCACCATTGGTTCTGCGTGATTCATGTTCGCGCCTTGCGCAAGCGCCTTTTGGGACAATTGGATCGGTCCGTCAGCAGGCGCGCGCTGGGCCCGCTGGCGGATCAGGGGAGTGCTGCTCAGCTCATGCCGCTGCCGCCTGCAGCAGAACCGCGTCAAGCCGGGTTTGCAATGCAGCGGCGGCAGCGTAGCCGGGACTGATTTCGATGAACTGGTCATCCACTTCCAGGAGCAGCGCCGGAAAACTGCGTACCCCGAGTGCGCGCGCCCTGGCGAATTGCGCCTGCGTCGCCGCGATGGTGCTTGCCGCTTGCCAGTTGCGGTAGAAAGCCGCCGCAGTCACAGCGTGGCCGGCCCCGGCGAGGGCTGCCACGGCCACGTCGGCCAGTACCAGTCCGTCCGTGGTATCGAGGCCGTCGACATAGAACGAGCGCTGCAGTGCGCGGAACACGGCCAGCAAGTCCGCCTGCGGCGCCAGCTGGCGCGTGGTGACGACGGCGCGGCAGATTGGTTCGGTGTCGTAGACGAAATTCTCGCGCGCCAGAAATGCGGCGCGATTGAACGGCAGGCCGCTGTTCTCTTCGACCCGGGCCCAGTGCCCGAGCCGGAACTGCTTGCCGCTATCATCGAGAATGTCGGTCGCGCCGGCGCGTACGCCACCCACCACGATTTCCAGCGGCAGGGCCGGATAGAGCGCGGTGAGCGCACTGAGCTCCTTGCCAAAGCCGTAGCACCATGAACACATGGGGTCGGCGACGTAGACCAGTTTCATGTCGCGCTCCCGGACCTGGCCGCTTCGCGCTTGCGGCGGGTGGTAATATTTTCGCGGTTCAGTCCCCAGTTATCTGTGGCCACTTCATCGATGATGACGAAGGTGGTGGCCGGATCCTTGTTCAGCACCTCGCTGAGCAGATCGGTGACGCCCTCGATAAGCGCAAGTTTCTGCGCTGGGGTCACGCCTTCTTCGGTGACGCGGATATTTACGTATGGCATGGCAGTTTCCTTAATGTAGTGGGAGGGGCTTACCAGGTGCCGGCCGATGCGCCGCCGTCAATCGCCATCACGCTGCCGCTGGTAAAGGTCGAGTCGGTCAAGTACAGCACGGCGTTGACGACGTCCTGCGTGTCGCCCGTCACGCCGTTCGGTGCCAGGGTGCTCAGGAAAGACTGGGTTCCTTCGTCGGTGCTGTGCATCGGCGTTTTGATAATCCCGGGCGCGATGGCATTGACGCGCACATTCGCGCCCGCCAGTTCAATGGCCAGGCCGCGCGTTGCATTGTTCAAGCCGCCCTTGATCAGGATCGGCAGCAGCGCGGGCACCTTGGCGTTCGGCTGCAAGGCCAGGCTCGCGGTAATGGTCACGATGTGGCCGTTGCGGTTCTTGGCCATGTGCGTGGCCGCTTGCTGCGACGGGTAGAAAAAGCCCTTGAGATTGGTGCTCACGATCGACTCCAGGTCTTCCTCGGTGTAGTCGCCGATGGGCTTGGCCAGGAAAATGCCCGCGTTGTTGATCAGGATGTCGACCTTGCCGAAGGCCGCGATGGCCCGGTCGAACAGGGCGGTTGCGGTAGCTGCCTTGGAAATGTCGCCGGGGACCAGCAGGAAGTTCGCGGGGTTGCCCAGTTGCTGCGCCGCGCTTTGCAGGCGCTCCAGCGTGCGGGCATTGCCCACGACGTTGTAGCCGCGCGCCAGATAAGCTTTTGCAACGGCAAAGCCGATGCCGCTCGATGCGCCGGTGACGATGACGGTTTGGTTCGCGTTCATTTTTGTACTCCGATGTGGTGGGTGAGCAATCAGAATACTTATGTCGCCGGGATTGATAAATACGGTTTTTGGCAAATTTCTTATTACACCGTGTAATATGTGGCGATGAAACGCAATTTCGACGACATGCAGTTGGGAAGCATTGAACTGTTCTGCCTGGCGGCCGAGCTGGCCAGCTTTACCGCCGCTGCGGCCAGTGCCGGTGTCACGCCGGCGGCGGTCAGCCGCTCGGTGGGCCGGCTCGAGGAACGCCTGGGAGTGCGCCTGTTCGTGCGCACCACCCGCCAGATCCGCCTGACGGACGGCGGACGGCGCTACTACGACCAGTGCCGCCAGGCGCTGCTGCAACTGGTGGAGGCGGAGCGGGAAGTCACTGGCGGGCAGGCGGCGCCGTCGGGGCCTTTGCGCATCAGTATGCCGACTCCGTACGCGCATTACCGTCTGCTGCCCCTGCTGCCCCAGTTTCGCCTGCAATATCCGGACGTGACGGTTGAGGCGCACATCAGCAACCGCAACATTGACTTTGCGGGCGAAAGCTACGACATGGTCATACGCGGGCGCGATCCGGCCGATTCCTCGCTGATCGCGCGCAAGCTCGAGGACGCTGAACTGGTCCTGGTGGCATCCCCGTCGTACTTGCGCCGGGCCGGGACGCCGCGCACGCTGGAGCAGTTGCAGGCGCACGAATGCCTGCAGTTCGATCTGCCCCGCACGGGCCGCAAGATCGCGTGGCCGTTTCTCGTCGCCGGCAAGCCGCTCGACCTGGTGACCAGTGGCGGCTATACCTGTTCCGAGGACGTGCTGGGCATCGTCACGCTGGCGCGCGCCGGCGCCGGGATCGTGCAGACCTACCGGTTTATTGTGGAGCGCGACCTGGAGCAGGGGAGCCTGGTGGAATTGCTGCCGCAGCACGGCGGTACGTCGCGCCCGTTTTACCTGCTGTATCCGCACGCGCGCCACTTGTCGCTGCGGGTGCGCGCGTTTGTCGATTTCCTGAGCGCCCAGCTGGCACTGACAAAGCCGGTGCAGTCGCGCGGCTCACGTGCGCTTTGAGGAAGTGTGCAAACGATCGGGCTCGCGCCAGACCGGCGCGCGAACCTTGTTCATTACTTCTTTACGACCAGGGGCTTGCCTTTTTCAACCAGATAGGTCGCGAGCTCCGCGCCTTTGACACTGCCCGGGTTGTGCGCCGAGTGAAACACTCCCGCAGGGATAAACAGCGCCTCGCCTGCACGCAGCGTGACCGGCGGCTGGTTCTCGAGCTGGTACTCCAATATCCCTTCCAGTACGTACGCGATCTCCTCGCCGGGATGCTGATGCATGGGGAAGG
>DASWMN010000302.1:0-16524 GCA_036399735.1 Telluria sp.
CGAAATCTTTTTATCGCACAGCAAGACAAACGGATTGTCCTGGATAGCGACCTGCTTGTCTGGATTGTTGATGAAGTAAGGCGACAGGTAGCCGCGGTCGAACTGCATACCTTCAACGATGTCGAGCTCGTCGTTGAGCGACTTGCCGTCTTCAACGGTGATGACGCCTTCCTTGCCGACTTTTTCCATCGCTTCAGCGATACGCTCGCCGATCGAGTAGTCGGAGTTGGCCGAGATCGCGCCAACCTGGGCGATTTCCTTGGTGGTGGTGCATGGCTTGGCGATTTTTGCCAGCTCTTCGACGGTGGCAGCAACTGCCTTGTCGATGCCGCGCTTGAGGTCCATTGGGTTCATGCCGGCGGCAACGAACTTCATGCCTTCGCGCACGATGGCTTGTGCCAGCACGGTTGCGGTGGTGGTGCCGTCACCGGCGTTGTCGCTGGTCTTGGAAGCGACTTCCTTGACCATTTGCGCGCCCATGTTCATGAGCTTGTCTTTGAGTTCGATTTCTTTCGCAACCGATACGCCGTCCTTGGTGATGGTTGGCGAACCGAAGGAACGCTCGATGACGACGTTGCGGCCTTTAGGACCCAGGGTCACTTTCACTGCGTTGGCGAGAATGTTCACGCCTTCAACCATCTTGGCGCGCGCTGCGTCGCCGAATACTACATCTTTAGCTGCCATGTTTTGTTCTCCGTTTTAATGCGTGGAATGCGTGGAATGCGTGGAATTCAATAGGGAAGCGTGCGACTTACTTGACCAGCACGGCCATGATGTCTTCTTCGCGCATCACCAGCAGTTCATCACCGTCGACTTTGACGGTTTGGCCGGAGTATTTGCCGAACAGGACGCGGTCGCCAACTTTCACTTCCAGCGCGCGTACTTTGCCGTCGTCCTGGACTTTACCGTTGCCAACGGCGAGGATTTCGCCTTGATCTGGTTTCTCGGCGGCTGCGTCAGGGATGATCAGGCCGGATGCAGTTTTGGTTTCCTGGTCGAGACGCTTGACGATAACGCGATCGTGCAATGGGCGAAGGTTCATGCAAAACTCCTTTAAATTCAATGGTTTGACTTGCTATTCGAGGCCGCGGCAGGGGTCTGCAGCAGCTGAAATTCGTTGTTAGCACTCTCTGCTAACGAGTGCTAATTATAGGGACGGTAGGGCTTGTTTTCAAGGCGTCATGTGCTTTATTTCATTTCGAAGCTTGATATGGAACAAACTTGGCGCCAGCCGGAGAATGATGCAGCGCATCAAAAACCTGCGCTAAGTCGCTGAATCGGTTGACTAAAAAACGTTCACAGCCCTATAGTATTGGGATGATTTCTGAATTCCACGACCTGTCCGACAAAATCGACCGGCTTGCCGAGTTGACCCAGTCCCTCCGCCGCGAGAACGCGACCCTGCGCCAGTCGAATGCCTTGCTGGCGTCCGAAAACCTGGCTTATATGGCACGCCTGTCCGAGGCCCAGCGCCGGGTCGAGGCCTTGCTGGCGCAAATTCCCGACGAGTCCGCCGAACTGCCGGGCGATGACGCCGACCACCACGACGAGGCTGCACAATGATTCATCTCGATGTCACCATCATGGGCAACCCGTACCGGCTGGCCTGTAAAGAGGGCGAGCAGAAAACGCTGCAGGAAGCAGTCAGCTACCTCGACGGCAAAATGGTGGCGCTGCGCGACTCCGGCAAGGTCAAGGGCAATGACCGCATCGCTGTCATGGCCGCGCTGAGCATGGCGGCGGAATTCCTCAGCGTGAAAGCGCCGCAGGGTCCGCTGTCCGATTTATCCATTTTGGAAGTCAAGCAAAAATTGGGTGCAATGCATACGGTTTTGGACAGCGCCCTCACGCCACAGGAAAATCTGTTCTGATCGGCCAAATTCGTTTGACTAATCGACATATCAGAGTAAACTCCGTTCCACCCTGCGGTGTTCGCGATTGCCATATATTCCTTGAACCATTTATGTGCACAGGTTGCGGAATTTTGTTTGATGGGAGTGAGCGTCACTCGTTTGACGAACCCGAAATTGAACTAACTGTGACCGCCTTGAACCATTAGGTTCAGGATGCCGGCGAAGACGGCACATGCGGGGCTCTGATTACCTAAACGCGGTTGCAAGCATTCGGTGCGCAACCGCTTTTTTTATGGCGCCGGCACATGCACTACTGGTTAATGAAATCCGAACCCGATGAAGTGAGCATCGATGATGTGCTGGCCGCGCCAGCGCAAACGGTGGCATGGTTCGGGGTGCGTAATTACCAAGCCCGCAATTTCATGCGCGACGGGATGGCGCAAGGGGACCTGGTGCTGTTCTACCACTCCAGTTGCGCCGAACCTGGCATTGCCGGCATCGTGGAAGTGGCCAGCGCGCCGTATCCGGATGCCAGCCAGTTCGACCCTGCCAGCCACTACCACGATCCCAAAGCCACGCCCGAACAGCCGCGCTGGATCAGCGTCGATGTGCGCGCCGTGCGCAAGACGCGCTTGCTCAGCCTGAAAGAGCTGCGCACCTTTCCCGAACTTGAACAGATGCGCCTGCTGGCCAAGGGCAGCCGCTTGTCGGTCATGCCGGTCGAAGCGGCCGAATGGCGCTTTATCGAAAAGCGCCTGAAGGCTTGAATCGTCTGCTGCGTTGCCACATGGACTGTGACTGACAGTACCAAAAATTGCTGCTAGGATCAGTTCGTCCATACAGCGTAAAGGCAGCACCATGAATCAGTACTCGATCGGAACGCGCCTTTCCGTTGTCTTTGCCCTGTTGCTGGCCTTGCTGCTGGCCCTTACCGCGACCGGCGTGTGGCGCATGAACAGTGCCAGCGCGCTCACCGACGAACTCATTAAGACTAAGCTCGAACACGAACGCATGGTCGACGAGTGGGTCAAAATCATTGAAGTCAATGCCGCGCGCACCACCACGGCTTGGCAGGCGGTTGATCCGGCCGCGCAGCAGGCGACCGAAGCGCTGATGAAAAAATCGTCGGCGCGCGCCACTGAAATCCAGGAAAAGCTGGCAGTCGTCATTACCGACCCGTCCGCCAAGGCGGCGCTGGACGGCGTGCTCAATACCCGCAAGGCCTACACCGAGGCGCGCGCCCGTGTGTTCAAGGAAAAAGCCGCAGGCAATCTTGATGTGGCCAAGGGCATCTTCGACAACGACATGGTGGCCAAGCGCGAAATTTACCTGGACAGCCTGGCCACGCTGGCCAAAGTACAGCGCGGCCTGCTCGATGCCACCGGGGTCGAGGTCAAAGGCAACAATGAAGGCGGCCGTTTCATCATGATCGCCCTGTGTGTGTTTGCGGTGGTGCTGGGCGCCATTTGTGCGCTGGTCATCACGCGCAGCATTATCTTGCTGATTGCCGAGGCTGTGCGCGTGGCCACTGCCGTATCGCTGGGCGACCTGCGCAGCCACATCGAGGTGCGCGGCACCGACGAAACCGGGCAGTTGATGGCCGCCCTCAAGACCATGAATGGCAACCTGGTGAACCTGGTCAGTCAGTTGCGCAGCGGCACCGACACCATCAATAACGCGTCCGGGGAAATTGCCACAGGCAATATGGACCTGTCTACCCGCACCGAGGCCCAGGCCAGTTCGCTGGAGGAAACCGCAGCCTCGATGGAGCAGCTCACCGCCACCGTCAAGAATAATGCCGCGCACGCGCGCCAGGCCAACGAACTGGCCATTGACGCCTCTGCCGTGGCGCGCCAGGGCGGCGAGGCCGTGGCGGACGTGGTCGCCACCATGGGCGCCATCAATGACTCCTCGCGCAAGATCGTCGACATCATCAGCGTGATCGACGGCATCGCTTTCCAGACCAATATTCTTGCGCTCAACGCGGCCGTGGAAGCGGCCCGCGCCGGCGAGCAGGGCCGCGGCTTTGCCGTGGTGGCCAGTGAAGTGCGCAACCTGGCCCAGCGCTCGGCCGCTGCCGCGCGTGAAATCAAGGCGCTGATTGGGGATTCGGTCGACAAGGTCGACGCCGGTTCGCGCCTGGTGGAACGGGCCGGGGCCACCATGGAAAACGTGGTCGCAAGCATTGGCAAGGTGAGCGCCATTGTCGGCGACATCAGCAATGCCAGCGAAGAACAGCAGCAAGGCATCGAGCAAGTCAATGTGGCCATCACCCAGATGGATGGCATCACGCAAGAGAACGCGGCCCTGGTGGAAGAGGCGGCCGCTGCGGCCGCCGCCATGCAGGAACAGGCGTCGCAGCTGTCGCAACTGGTCGACACCTTCAAGCTGAGCGACGGGCGCGAGCTGGCCCTGCTGGCCCATTCCTGACGCTGAAAAAACGCAGGCATGCCATCGATGTAAAATGCTGGCACCCGGGTGTTGCCCGTTTTGCATGGAAGCCGGAAGATGGACTGGAGCCTGGTGCTGATATTGCTGGTGATGGGAACCTGCGGCGGCTTTGCGGCCGGCTTGCTGGGCGTGGGCGGCGGCATGGTGCTGGTGCCGTTCATCACCATGATCTTTACCGCGCGCGGCTTTCCGCCCGAGGTCGTGGTCCACATGGCGATTGCCACCTCCCTCGGCACCATCCTGTTTACGTCCCTGTCGTCGGTGCGTGCCCACCACGCGCATGGCGCGGTGCGCTGGCCGATCGTGCTGATGCTCGCGCCCGGCATTGTGCTGGGCTCCTTGATTGGCCCCTGGCTGGCCAAGCAGCTCAATACGGCGCTGCTGGCGCTGGTGTTCGGGCTGTTTGTGGCCTTTTCGGCCACGCAGATGATCCTCAACCGCAAACCCTCCGCCGCGCGCGAACTGCCGCCGGCCCCAGGCATGTTTGCCGTGGGCACCGGCATCGGTATCGTATCGGGCTTGGTGGGGGCGGGCGGCGGCTTTCTCTCGGTGCCGTTCATGACCTGGTGTAACGTCAAGATGCACAACGCGGTCGCCACCAGCGCGGCGCTGGGCTTCCCCATCGCACTCGCGGGCACTCTGTCGAATATGTATTTTGGCTGGCGCGAGCCGGGCTTGCCGGCATGGTCGCTCGGTTATATTTACGTGCCGGCACTGGTGGTGATTGCGGCGGCCAGCATGACGATGGCGCCGTTCGGCGCGCGTGCGGCGCACAAGATGCCGGTCGCCAAACTGAAACGGATCTTTGCCGTGATCCTGTACTGCCTGGCCGCCTACATGCTGTACAAGTCAGCGGCCACGGCAGGGATACTGTAAGCGTTCAGGCGGGCACAGTACGGGTATTGTACTTGTAGGCCCATACCAGGAGCACCAGCGCGCCAATGATCATCGGCAGGGACAGTACCTGACCGGAAGTAATCGGCAGGCCGGCCACCGTTGTCTGCCAGTCCGGCACGCGGAAATACTCCGTGAAGAAGCGGGCGCAGCCGTACAGGAAGGTGAACATGGCGCCAACCGCCAGGCGCGGCCGCGATTTGCGTGAATAGATCCACAGCAGCACGAACACCAGCAAGCCGTCGACAATCATCTGGTACAGCGGCGATGGATGGCGCGGGCCTTCCACGCCTGGCCAGATCATGGCCCATGGCAGGCTCGGGTCCGCCACGCGACCCGGCAGTTCGGCATTGATGAAGTTGCCCAGTCGCCCGGCGGCGTAGCCGAGCGGCACCAGCGGGGCAATGAAATCGTAGACGTCGGCCAGATTGCGTTTGGCTTTGCGTGCCCACAGCGCCATGGCGATCACCACGCCCAGGAAGCCGCCGTGGAAGGACATGCCGCCTTGCCAGATCTTGAAGATATCAATCGGGTGCGCAAAGAAGTGGGCGGGCTGGTAGAACAGCACTTCGCCCAGACGGCCGCCAATCACCACGCCCAGCATGCCGTAAAACAGCATGTCGTCCAGATCCTGATTCTTCCAGCCCAGCGCCGCGATGTGCGGCTGCTTGATGCGGACCCGGCCCAGCATTAGGAACATGGCGAAAGCGAGCACATACATCAGACCGTACCAGTGGATGGAAACGGGACCCAGGTGCAGGGCGACCGGATCCGGCATGGGGTGAATCAGCATGGTGTTTCTTCCTTAAACAGTCGAAATGGCGCAGACGTGCGGGCGCAATGCCCGGTATTTTACGCCGGGACGCGGGGAATTGGTTGCGAGTAAGGAAAGCGGGGACGGCCGCCCGCTTGGGGCGGCCCGTCGATGGGCAGCGGCGCTTATTTCTTGCGGCGGTTTTGGTCGAAGGTGGCTTTGCGGCGTGCTTCGCGGCGTTCACGGTCTTCGTCGTGCGCTTTTTTCTTGTCGAGGCCGAAAATCTTTTCGATGTATTCGAACCAGATGAACGCGACGATCATCAGGCCGCCACACCACCACCAGGACATTTCCCCAAATTTCCATACTTCGAAATATTTGAGTAGGCCAAGGGCCAGGATTAACAGAATGATAGGCATGAGGACTCCGGTTGAACCAGCATCTTACAAAGTTTCCGGTTGCTTGTGGGTATTTATCTCGTGCCACGTGGCATCCCTGCGTCAACCGCGCGCGGTGTTGGCCCGTTGTATGCCCAGTGCCGCCATTCCATTTCGCGAAACGCGGTAAAATACTTGCAGTCGTCACTCTGGAGAGATACATGAAACGTTCGTTGATGTTGTGTGTGGTGTTGTCGGCGCTGGCATCGTCGGGCGCGATGGCCAATGCGGACCTGGCAAAAGCTAAAAATTGCATGGCTTGCCACGCCGTTGCCACCAAGCTGGTTGGTCCCGCGTACAAAGATGTCGCGGCAAAATACGCTGGCCAGAAAGATGCAGAGAACAAACTGGTAGCCAAAGTTATGAAGGGCGGTTCCGGCGCCTGGGGCGCCGTCCCGATGCCAGCGAACCCGCAGGTGAGCGAGGCGGAAGCTCGCACCCTCGTGAAGTGGGTATTGGCGCAGAAGTAATTTCTGCCGTTCCAATAAAAAACGCGCTGACAAGTCAGCGCGTTTTTTTTGGTCCTTCGAAAAGACTGCTGGATTGCCCCGGCGAATGCGGGGGCCTGTGATTGTTACTTGATCACTTCCATCTTGGTGCGCTTGCCGCCCTTGAAGGTGAACAGCGTCAGCGCGCCATCCTTGATGTCGCCCTTGTCGTCAAACTGGATCAGACCGGTCACGCCCTGGTGCTTGATTTTTTTCAGCTCAGGCAGGTACTTGGCAGGATCGGACGATTTGGCGTTCTGCATGGCATGTGCCATGGTCATCACCGAATCGTACACATACGGTGCGTACAGCTGAACGTCGGCATTGAAACGCTTCTTGAAGCGGGCCGAGAAGTCTGCCAGCACTTTTTCCTGCGGGCCCATCACGCCGCCCGCTTCGGCACAGGTGACGTTGCCTTCGCCCAGACCATCGCCAGCCAGACGGATCATGCCTTCGGTGCAGACGCCGTCGCCGCCCATGAACTTGGCATTGATGCCGAGTGCCTTCATTTGCTTGAGCATCGGACCGCCCACCGCATCCATACCGCCGAAGAAGACCAGATCAGGCTTCTTCGCTTTCAGAGAAGTCAGGATGGCGGTGAAGTCGGTCGCCTTGTCGGTGGTGAATTCCTTGGCAACGATATTGGCGCCCTTGGCACCCTTGACGTATTCGCCGGCAACGCCCTGGCCATAGGCCGTACGGTCATCGATCACGGCGATGTTTTTGGCGCCCAGTTTGGTCACCGCGTATTTGCCGAGCGTGCCGCCCAGCTTGTTGTCGTTCGCGACCACGCGGAATGCACCAGGGAAGCCTTGCTTGGTGTACATCGGCTGGGTCGAGGAAGGGGAAATCTGCGGAATGCCGGCGTCGTTGTAAATTTTCGAGGCCGGTACCGTGGTGCCGGAATTGAGGTGGCCGATCACGCCCTGTACTTTGGCATCGACCAGTTTCTGGGCCACCGCGGTGCCCTGTTTCGGATCGGCGCCGTCATCTTCCGTGATCAGCTGGAAGGTGGCTTTTTTGCCGTTGATCAGGAAGTTGCTGGCGTTCAGTTCTTCGATGGCCAGGCGCGCGCCGTTTTCGTTATCTTTACCCAAGTGTGCACTGGCGCCGGAAATCGGGCCAACGTGACCGATCTTGACGACTTCCTGCGCGCTAGCCGTGCCGGCAAATGCCATGGCAATGGCGAGTGGAATGAGTTTGGTCGTGAACTGCATGTGCATTCTCCAATGGATTGATAACAGCGGCGCTTGTGGCGCCGGATTTCAAAAATTTTACGTAGGCAAAAGGTACAACAATATATCAGGAACGCAAAGCCGATTGTCTTCTTATCGGCAAGTGAAAACAAGGCGCCTGCCCGGTAAACGCAGAAGGGCGTGCATGGTGCACGCCCGACGGCCATCGAACTGGTGATTTTGTAAGCAGTTGCAAGCGCACTGTCGACTGTAGCGCTATTTTTTGAGCGATTGCAGGTGAGCGATTTCCTGCGCCACGGCCCGTACCACGATCTTTTCGATGGTGTCGTGTAAGCCAGTGCGGATCTCGTTGGTCAGACCGGCGACGGCTTGTTTCAGCACGTCCTCCATGCTGTCGCGCAAGCGCTGTTCGAGGACGAAGTCGACCCGTCCCTGGAGTTGCTGCAGGACGCGTTCGGACAAACGCCGTTCCAGCAGATTCCATTCCGGTCCAGACCAGGTGTCGATGGCCCGTTCTTCCAGATGGGCGTTGACTTCATCGCGTGCCGGGGCGGCCGCAGCCGGCGGCGCGTCAGGCGGGGTATCTGCCTGCTCGCTGAAGACCTCGGTCAGGAGCGGAATGGTTTGATCGAACTGGCTCATGCTGAAGCGGCGACAAAATGGGTAAGAGGAAAAGCTTGCTGCTTATAGGCGACGTAGCGCTGGCGACCCGCTGCCGCGTCGTCTTCGTCGAGCGTGACGATTTCAAACACGCGCTGGAAGCGCTCGATGCCCTCAGGCCTGGCGCGGGTCAGGTTTACCAGCATGTCGTGGTGCGGGAAGGGGCCATTCATGTTGTCGGTAACGACAATCGGCGAGTGCGCGGCCAGCGCCGTGCCGCCGATGGCGTGCGGCAGAAAGTCGGTGTCGCCGACAGTCCACAGCGCGGCATCGAGCATGGCGGCCTGTTCCGCATCCTGCGCCAGCAGCACCAGTTTGCCGCCGGCGCCGTAGGCTTTGCGTGCCAGACGGCAGGCGTAACTGACTTTATCCGCAATATTGGTATGAAAGTCGACCCGCGTCATGCTGTCGCTCAAAACTGGAACCCAGGCGCGGCCGTTTCGGCCTTCTTGCGCGCGGCTTCCGCTTCCGCCGCTGCAGCGGCAACGCGCACGGCTTCCGCATCAGGATTGCTTGGGCGAGGGGCCAGTGCGGTCGGGCTTGGATACTGGTAGTTCGACGGCAGCATCGAGCGCTCCGGATACGACGCCAGCGACAGGGCCGATTCCCAGGCGGAAGCCTGGAAGCCGCCCGACTTGCTGCGGCCGACCATCAGGATCGGCAGGCGGCCATCGCCGCCCAGTTCTTTCAGCTTGTCCTGGTCGGCATTGGTGGTGACGGTTTTCTCGGTGTACGGAATGCCTTTGCGACGCAGGAGCGCCCGTCCGGAATCGCAGGCCGCGCAATCGCCGGTGGTGTACAGGGTGACGGGATTGCGCGCCACGGCGTCCGCCAGCGCATACGGGAAACTGGCCGCGATGTTGCCGCCGGCGCCAGCCTTGATCGGCGCCGTTTTGGCCGTTGCCGGTGGCGGGGTGTCGGTGTAATGGGTCTTGCCGCCGGCATCGACCCATTTGTACATCTGCGCACTGGCGGCGCCCATGCACAGCAGCAGGGCCAGGCCCAAAGTAGCGCTGCGCGCGTGCGAAGTTGCAAATTTCATACTAGTCTCCTGCGGGCAGCGTCTATTCGGACGACATGCCACTGTGGCGTAACAAGGCGTCGATGCTGGGCTCGCGGCCCCGGAAGGCTTTAAACGAGTCGAGCGCTGGACGCGAACCTCCGACAGCGAGAATCTCATGCTGGAACCGCTTGCCGGTATCGTCGGACAACTGGCCGCCACCCGCCTCGAGCGCTTCCTCGAAAGCGGCATAGGCGTCGGCGGACAGGACTTCTGCCCACTTGTAGCTATAGTACCCGGCGGCATACCCACCTGCAAAGATATGTCCGAAAGAGTGTTGGAAACGGTTAAATGCGGGCGGTGTCATGACAGAGAACTTTGCGCGAACGTCATCGATCAGGGCTTGAACGCTCTTCGAACTGCTCGGATCGTAGTCGAAATGCAAATGCATGTCGACCAGCGAGAATTCCACCTGGCGCAGGGTTTGCATGCCGGATTGGAAATTTTTTGCGGCCAGCATCTTGTCGTACAGGGCACGCGGGAGCGGTTCACCGGTGTTCACATGGGCCGTCATGTGCTGCAGCACGTCCCATTCCCAGCAGAAGTTTTCCATGAACTGCGAAGGCAGTTCGACCGCATCCCATTCCACACCCGAAATACCGGACACGCCCAGTTCCTCGACCTGGGTCAGCATGTGATGCAGGCCGTGGCCGAATTCGTGGAACAGGGTAGTCACTTCATCGTGGGTAAACAGCGAGGGCTGGGCGAGTCCGTCCACGCTGGCGGGCGGCGTGAAGTTGCAGGTCAGATAGGCGACCGGCGTCTGCAGCGCGCCGTTCGACTGCACCCGGCGTCCGCGTGCATCATTCATCCACGCGCCTTGCTGTTTGCCCGGGCGGGCGTACAGGTCGAGATAGAACTGACCGACCAGGGCGCCGTCGCGTTCGATGCGGTAGAAGCGCACGTCCGGATGCCAGGTGGCGGCCGTGTCCGGCAGGATCTGTACCGAGAACAGCTTTTGCACCAGACGGAACAGGCCGTCGATCACTTTATGTTCAGGGAAGTATTGCTTCACTTCTTGAGCGGAAAACGCATAGCGCTGTTCGCGCAGTTTTTCGGACGCGTAGGTCAAGTCCCATGCTTCGAGCTGGGCGATGCCCAGTTCGTCACGGGCAAAGGCGCGCACTTCGGCCAGATCCTGCTCGGCGTAAGGCCGTGCCCGCCGGGCCAAGTCTTCCAGGAAGGCGATCACGTGCTCCGGGCTTTGCGCCATTTTTGGTACCAGCGAGACTTCGGCGAAATTGCGGTAGTCGAGCAGACGGGCTTCTTCGTTGCGCAGATTGAGCAGGGTGGCAATATTGCCGGTGTTGTCCCACTGCTCGAGCTGGCTGAATACGCTGCCCATTTCGGACGCCTTGGTGGCGTTGGCGCGGTAAATCGTTTCGCGCAGCTCGCGCTTGTCGGCAAATTGCAGGATGGGGAAGTAGCTCGGGAAGTGCAGGGAGAACTGCCAGCCGCTCTTGCCATCGCGCTCGGCGGCCGCTTTTGCAGCCTGCTTCACATCGTCGGGCAGGCCCGACAGGTCGGCCTCGTTCTCGACCAGCAGCTTGTAGTCGTTGGTGGCGTCCAGCACGTTTTCCGAGAAACGGGTCGAGACGGCGGCGTGCTGTTCCTGGATCGCGGCAAAGCGTTCTTTCTTGTCGGCCGGCAGTTCAGCGCCGCCCAGGCGGAAATTGCGCAGTTCGTTTTCGAGGATTTTCTTGCGCGCATCCGACAGCGAGGCGTAGGCCGGGCTGTCCTTGAGCGCCTTGTACTTGGCGAACAGCGCTTCGTTTTGCGACAGCGCGGTCCAGAACTCGGTCAGGCGCGGCTGGTTTTCGTTGTAGACAGCGCGCAGTTCCGGTGTGTCGACCACGTTGTTCAGATGGTCGACGATGCCCCAGGCGCGCGCCAGCTGCTCGGTGGCGTCTTCCAGCGGCACCACGAAGTTTTCCCAGGTGACGTCGGCGCTGGCCGCTTCCAGTTTTGCCACCACGGCGGCGGCGGTGCCGATCAGCTGGTCAATTGCCGGCGAAACGTGTTCGGGCAAGATGGCATCGAAGCGCGGCAGGCCGCTGAAGTCGAGCAGGGGGTTGTTCGTTACAGTGTTCATGGTCATCTCTCATGGTGTCTGTTCGCGGCGCGGCCTGCGCGCCTGTTTCAGTGTCGTTCGGCTGCTTCGACGGTGTTCATCAGCAGCATGGTAATCGTCATCGGCCCCACCCCGCCCGGCACCGGCGTAATGTGCGAGGCCACTTCACGCACCTGGGCGGTATCGACATCGCCGCACAGTTTTCCGGCATCGTCGCGGTTCATGCCAACATCGATCACGATCGCGCCTGGCTTGACCATATCGGCGGTGAGCGTGTTGCGGCGTCCGACCGCTGCCACCACCACATCGGCCTGACGGGTGTGGTAAGCCAGATCCGGGGTCGCACTATGGCATATGGTCACGGTGGCGTTCGCTTGCAAGAGCAGCAGTGCCATTGGTTTGCCGACCGTGTTGCTGCGACCGATCACGACAGCGTGCTTGCCGCGCAAATCGTAGCCTGTGCTTTCAATCAGTTTCATGCAACCGTAGGGCGTGCATGGGCGGAAACCTGCAAGTCCGGTCATCAGTTCGCCGGCCGACAGGACGGAATAGCCATCCACGTCTTTACTGGTCGAGATTGCTTCGATGACCTTGTGCGGGTTGATGTGCTTGGGCAAAGGCATCTGCACCAGAATGCCGTGAATTTTTGGGTCAGCATTGAGCGCCGCGATACGGTCTAACAGGGCAGACTCGGTCAGGTCGGCGTCATATTTTTCCAGCAGCGAATGGAAGCCCACGTCGCCGCAGGCTTTGACCTTGTTGCGTACGTAGACCTGGCTGGCCGGATCCTCGCCCACCAGAATCACTGCCAGCCCGGGCTGTTTGCCCTTGGCAGTCAGTGCGGTCGCGCGCTGGCCGATTTCGGTGCGCAGTTGTTGGGAGAGGAGGACGCCATCGATCAGTTGTGCGGACATGGTTGTTCTTTGCCGGTAGGAGGAGGGGGAAGCAGAATTATAAGGCCGGGGCACCATTTTCACCGAGGCGCTGATGCTTTCGGCATAGGCATTTTCCACAATATGAAATGAAATATCGTAATTTGAAAAAGCACAAAAACGCTGTTAGAATTCATGCACTAATTTTGGGTAGTGGTAAATTGTCAGCAAAATTCTAAGGAGACGCATTAATGTCAGCTCAACTCGACCAGTTGACGGCCCAGGCCGCCAATGATCCCGATACGCTCGAAACCAAAGAATGGCTCGAAGCGCTCGAGGCCGTCATTGAAAACGAGGGCCCGGAACGCGCCCATTACCTGATGGAACGACTGGTTGATCTGGCACGCCGCCGTGGCGCCCACATCCCGTTTTCCAGCAACACCGCTTACGTCAATACCATTCCCGCCCACCTCGAAGAACACTGCCCCGGCAACCTGGAGTACGAAGAGCGTCTGCGCTCGTGGATGCGCTGGAACGCCATGGCCATGGTGGTCAAGGCCAACCGCGCCGATGGCGACCTGGGCGGCCACATTTCCAGCTTCGCTTCGCTGGCCAACATGCTGGGCATCGGCTTCAACCACTTCTGGCGCGCCCCGTCGGCCGAGCACGGCGGCGACCTGCTGTACATCCCGGGCCACTCGTCGCCCGGTATCTATGCGCGCGCCTTCCTGGAAGGCCGCCTGTCCGAAGACCAGCTGCTGAACTTCCGCCGCGAAGTTGACGGCAAGGGCCTGTCTTCGTACCCGCACCCGAAACTGATGCCGACCTTCTGGCAGTTCCCGACCGTGTCGATGGGCCTGGGCCCGCTGATGGCGATCTACCAGGCGCGCTTCCTCAAGTATCTGCATGCACGCTCGATCGCCGACACTGAAAACCGCAAGGTCTGGGTGTTCTGCGGCGACGGCGAGATGGATGAACCGGAATCGATGGGCGCGATCGGCATGGCCGCGCGCGAACGCCTCGATAACCTGGTCATGGTGGTCAACTGCAATCTGCAGCGCCTGGACGGTCCGGTGCGCGGCAACGGCAAAATCATCCAGGAACTCGAAGCGGACTTCCGCGGCGCCGGCTGGAATGTCGTCAAGGTCATCTGGGGCCCGGGCTGGGACGCCCTGCTGGCCAAGGACAAGGAAGGCATTTTGCAGCGCGTAATGATGGAAACCGTCGACGGCGAATACCAGAACTACAAGGCCAAGGACGGCGCCTACGTGCGCAAGCACTTCTTCGGCAAGCATCCGAAGCTGCTGGAAATGGTTGCCAACATGACCGACGACGACATCTGGCGCCTGACCCGCGGCGGCCACGATCCGCACAAGATTTATGCCGCCTTCAAGATCGCGCAAGAGAACAAGGGCACGCCAACCGTGCTGCTGGTCAAGACCGTCAAGGGCTTCGGCATGGGCAAGTCTGGCGAAGCGCGCAATACCGCGCACCAGACCAAAAAACTGGACGATGAAGCAATCCGCGAAATGCGCGACCGCTTCGGCATTCCTATTCCCGACGACAAGCTGGCCGAGATCCCGTTCTTCAAGCCTGCCGACGACGCGCCTGAAATGGTCTACCTGCACAAGCGCCGCGAAGCGCTGGGCGGCTACCTGCCGCAGCGCCGTCCGCAAGCGGCTGAAACGCTGCCGGTGCCGGCACTGTCGGCTTTCCAGAACGTGCTGGACGCCACCGCGGAAGGGCGCGAGATTTCGACCACCCAGTCGTTCGTGCGCATCATTTCGACGCTGCTGCGCGACCCGAACCTGGGCCAGCGCATCGTACCGATCCTGGTCGATGAATCGCGTACCTTCGGTATGGAAGGCCTGTTCCGCCAGATCGGCATCTTCAACCAGCAGGGCCAGTTGTACGAGCCGGTCGACAAGGACCAGGTCATGTACTACCGCGAAGACAAGGCCGGCCAGATTCTGCAAGAGGGTATCAACGAAGCCGGCGGCATGAGCTCGTGGATCGCTGCGGCGACTTCGTACTCGACCAACAACCGGATCATGATCCCGTTCTACACCTTCTACTCGATGTTCGGCATGCAGCGCATTGGCGACCTGGCCTGGGCGGCGGGCGACATGCGTGCACGCGGCTTCCTGATGGGCGGCACCGCCGGCCGCACCACGCTCAACGGCGAAGGTTTGCAGCACGAAGATGGCCACAGCCACGTGATGGCCGCGACCATCCCGAACTGCCTGCCGTATGACCCGACCTTTGCCCACGAAGTGGCAGTGATCGTCCAGGACGGCCTGCGCCGCATGGTGGCCGAGCAGGAAGACGTGTTCTACTACATCACCCTGATGAACGAGAACTACGAGATGCCGGGCCTGAAGCCTGGCACCGAAGCCGGCATCCTGAAAGGCATGTACCTGCTCCAGGAAGGCAAGAAGGACGCTGCGCAGCGCGTGCAGCTGATTGGTTCGGGCACCATCCTGCGCGAGTCGATCTTTGCCGCTGAACTGCTGGAAAAAGACTTTGGCATCGCCGCCGATGTGTGGTCGGCGCCGTCGCTGACCCTGATCGCCCGCGACGGCCAGGACGCCGAGCGCTGGAACATGGTCCACCCGCTTGATGCGCCACGCCTGCCTTACGTGACGCAGCTGATGGAAAAGACTTCGGGTCCGATCATCGCAACGACCGACTACATGCGTTTGTTCGCCGAGCAGATCCGCGCGTTCATGCCGAAGGACCGCACTTACAAGGTGCTTGGTACCGACGGTTTCGGCCGTTCCGACAGCCGCGTCAAGCTGCGCGAGTTCTTCGAAGTGAACCGTCACTACATCGTGGTGGCGACGCTCAAGGCGCTGGCCGATGAAGGCAAGGTCAAGACGTCCGTGGTGGCAGATGCGATTGCCAAGTACGGGATTGATCCGAACAAGCCGAATCCAGTGACCCAGTAATCACCACGACATCGCCCTCGCGCAGGGGAGGGCCTATTCCATGTTGCCGAATTCGGCAGCGTGCTATGGGTCCCCGCCTTCGCGAGGACGACGATAACTAAGAATAACGGAGCTGCTATGAGCACAGTGGAAGTCAAAGTCCCGGATATCGGCGACTTCAAGGAAGTCGAAGTCATTGAATTGATGGTCAAGGTAGGCGACACCATCAAGGTCGATCAGTCCCTGGTCACCGTCGAATCCGACAAGGCCAGTATGGAAATCCCGTCGTCCAACGCGGGCGTCGTGAAAGAACTCAAGATCAAGGTTGGCGACAAGGTTGCCGAAGGTTCGCTGGTGCTGATTCTGGAAGCGTCCGAAGGCGCAGCCGCGCCGGCTGAAGCTGCACCTGCGCCAGCGGCCGCAGCACCTGCTGCAGCCGCCGCGCCAGCACCCGCTCCAGCCGCCGCACCAGCACCGGCACCAGCGCCTGCCGCAGCACCCGCAGCCGCCGCGCCTGCACCATCGAACTCGAACGCCCACGCTTCGCCCTCGATCCGCAAGTTCGCGCGCGAACTTGGCGTCGATCTGATGCGCATTGCCGGCAGCGGCCCGAAAGGCCGCATCACCCAGGAAGACGTACAGAACTTCGTCAAAGGCGTGATGGCCAGCGCTTCGCCAGGCAATGGCACGCAAGCTGCCAAGGGCGGCTCCGGCGTCGGCCTCGATCTGCTCCCATGGCCGTCGCTCGACTTCAGCAAGTTCGGTCCGACCGAACTGCTACCGCTGTCGCGCATCAAGAAGATCAGTGGCCCCAACCTGCACCGCAACTGGGTGATGATCCCGCACGTGACGCAGTTCGAC
>DASWMN010000303.1:0-4259 GCA_036399735.1 Telluria sp.
GGGACTTTAGGAGCAGCGCATGAGTACATTATTTGACCCGATCACCGTCGGCGATCTCGAACTTCCAAACCGCATCATCATGGCGCCACTGACCCGTGCGCGTGCCATTGGCGGCGCCCGTGTGCCGAACGCGCTCATGGCCCAGTACTACGTGCAGCGCGCCAGCGCGGGCCTGATCCTGTCCGAGGCCACCTCGGTCACCGCCCAGGGCGTGGGCTACGCCGATACTCCCGGCATCTGGTCGGACGAGCAGGTCGAAGGCTGGAAGCAGGTGACGGACGCCGTCCACAAGGCGGGCGGACGCATTTTCCTGCAGCTGTGGCATGTAGGGCGCATTTCCGACCCGGACCTGCTGGACGGCGCACTGCCGGTCGCGCCAAGCGCGATTGCGGCCAAGGGCCACGTGAGCATTTTGCGTCCGCTGCGTGATTATGTGGTGCCGCGTGCGCTGGACCTGGAAGAAATTCCCGGCATCGTCGCCGCCTATCGCAAGGGTGCGGAAAACGCCAAGCTGGCCGGCTTCGACGGCGTGGAAATCCATGGCGCCAATGGCTACCTGCTCGACCAGTTCCTGCAGGACGGCACCAACCACCGTACCGACATTTACGGCGGCTCGGTGGAAAACCGTGCCCGCCTGATGCTGGAAGTGACCGACGCCTGTATCGAGGTGTGGGGCGCAAACCGCGTAGGCATGCACCTGGCGCCGCGCCGCGACTCGCACGACATGAGCGATTCGGATCCGAAAGCGACCTTCGGCTATGTGGCGCGCGAGCTCAAAAAGCGCGCCATCGCTTTCATCTGCGCACGCGAAGGCGTGGGCGAGGATAGCCTGGGCCCTTACCTGAAGCAGGAATTTGGCGGCGTGTATATCGCCAATGAGCGCCTGACCAAGCAAAGCGCCGAAGAACTGGTCAAGTCGGGCAAGGCTGATGCGGTCGCGTTCGGCAAATGGTTCATCGCCAATCCGGATCTGCCGAAGCGTCTCAAGACCGACGCCCCGCTGAACGAGGCGCGGCCGGATCGCTTTTACCATCATACGTCGGAAGGTTATACCGACTACCCTGCCCTGTAATGCCGTCGTCCTCGCGCAGGCGGGGACGATGCAATGCTTACTCGGCAATCACGGCTTCGATCTGGATGCGCAATGCGACTTCCATTTTGAAGCCGTAGTCTTTTCCAGCCACCAGGCCGAAATCGTCACGATTGAAGCTGCCCATCGCGTCCGCGCCGCACATCTCGCGCTTGAGCATCGGATGCTGGATGCATTTGAACAGCACCAGCTGCAGATTGACCGGCTTGGTCACCCCGTGCAGCGTCAATTCCCCCTGCACCTGGGTCGGTGCCCCATCCTTGAAGCCGGTCAGCTTGCCCTTGTAACGCGCCGGTCCGTACTTGGCCGCGTCAAAGAACTCCTTGCCGGCCGCCCAGGTATTGAGCACATCGTGGCCAAAGTCGACGCTGGCCGTGTCGATGCTGACGTCGACCATGCCATAGCCGGCGGCCTTGTCCAGGGTGACCGTGCCTGAACTGGCGTTGAACTTGCCGCGCCAGACCGAGATGCCCATGTGGTCCGCCTCGAAGCTCGGGAAGGTGTGCGCCGGGTCGATCTTGTAGGTGGCCGGGGCAGCGGCCGCCAGGCCGAACGCCAGGCTCAGAAACGACATCAGTACCAGTTTTTTCATTTTGTCTCCTTGCTTGTGAGGTAGTGCTCGAGGTGAGCGAGGGTTTGCTGGCCACTTTCGACGGCGCCATACTTCTTCATGTTTTCCAGCTGCGCGTTCGACAGGCACAGCATGCGCATTGTAAGCGCCGTGCCGGCACCGGCCTGCTCGAAGGTGGCAATGACTTTGAACTGGACCGGATCATCCGGCTCGCCCAGGTCGTAGCACAGTCGTTCGGGCCGCGCGATCTCGGTATAGGTCACCAGGTTTTCAAATACGGTGCCATCCGCGGCAACCATGGTGTAGCGCCACTGGCCACCGATGGTTACGTCCATGGAATGGGTGGTGGTGCGAAAACCGTCAGGTCCCCACCAGATGTCGATGTGCTTCGGGTCGGTGAAGGCGGCATAGACCAGTTCGCGCGGGGCGCCGATGGTGCGCTCGATGACCAGTTCGGGTTTGGTCTCCATTTACAGGCTCGCCAGGTATTGTTCGTACACTTCGTACATGCCGCCAAAGCCTTGCTGCATCGATGCGTGACCGGCCTTGAAGGTGTCAATCCCGATCTGGCTGGCATTGACCGGTGTGGAACGCAGGTGCATCAGGGTTTTGCCATCCTGTTCGGCCAGCGTCACGGTGTTGAGCACTTCCAGGGGCCAGGTCGGGCTCATCGCGTAGGCGATGCGATTACCTTCGGCGTCGGCGAAGCCGTTGATGAACACGATGCGCTCGACCGGCGTCAGCTCGCGGTATTCAAACTTGCCGTACATTTCCACGCCGGGACCGAAGCGCATGCAGTAATGGAAAACACCACCAGCCACCGGTTCATTCTTGATCACGTCGATGGTGCAGCCTTGCGGCCCCCACCATTTTTGCAGGTGCCGCGTCTCGGTCATGGTCTGGTAGACCAGATCGCGCGGCGCGTTGAAGGTGCGCTGAATGACGAAATCGACGCTGCTGTCAGGGCTTGTCATTGTTGTTCTCCTTGGCTTGGATGGTAGTGAGGTAGTGTTCGAGACGGTCGAGGCCGCCCTCCCAGAAGGCGCGGTACTGCGACATCCAGTCGCTCGCTTCGCGCAGCGGCTGCGCGTCGAGCTTGCATGGGCGCCACTGTGCCTGCCGGCCACGCGTGATCAGACCGGCGCGTTCCAGCACTTTCAGGTGCTTGGTCACGGCCGGCAGGCTCATGGCGAAAGGCTCGGCCAGTTCGGTCACCGAGGTCTCGCCATCGGCCAGACGCGCCAGAATGGCGCGCCGGGTTGGATCGGCCAGGGCGGCGAAGGTATTGCTGAGATGATCGTGCTGCATATTAAACCTGAAGGTTAATTAACCTATAGGTAAAATAATACAGAACAATGAGCTTGTCAAGCATGCCACACCAATTCGTGTGCGCGGCCCGGCACCTGCAGGGCGCTCACCGATCGGCTGAACGAGCGCGCGCACGCAGCGATACAGGTTCAATATGCGGGGAGAATGGCCGCGGGCGACCGGCTGCTGCCGGTTCTGTACGGTTGGGATGTCGAACGTTCCCTCGCCGGCTAGGGCGGCTGTCGTCCATCGCGCACGTTGCCATCGCCAAGTGACTCAAGTTTTTTTGCATGTACAGACTTCTCGGCGCACTATAGAATGCAACGCACATTTTTCCGTGGCGCAAGTTGTTTTGCCTCGGGTGCGTTTATTCCGGAGTCATCATGAGCAATTACGAGCTGCGCGCCGCTACCCTGCCCCGTTTTGGCCAGCGCCTGTCCTTACGCATTTTGCAGCTGTTTGGCTGGAAGGTGCGCTACAAACCGCTGCCGGGTCCGCATGGTGTGGCGATCGTCTATCCGCATACCTCGAACTGGGATTTTTTTGTTGGCCTGTTCGGCAAGTGGGCGCTCGGCCTGCCCTTCCGCTGGCTGGCAAAGGATTCGATTTTCAAGGGCCCGTTTGGCACCATGCTGCGCGCCTGGGGCGGCGTGCCGGTGGACCGTCGCTCGACCAGCGGATCGACCCAGCGCCTGGCCGACACCATGCGCCAGTCAGACTGGTTCTGGCTCGCCATTGCGCCGGAAGGCACGCGCAGCTACCGCCCGCATCTGCGCAGCGGTTTCTATCACCTGGCGCTGACAGCCAAGGTGCCCCTGCTGCTGGTCTACCTCGACTATCCGAAAAAGGAACTGGGCGTGGTTGATGTGATCCGCCTGAGCGGCGACCAGGAGCGCGACATGGCCGCCATTGCGGCAGCCTATCAGGGCCACCTGGGCTACCACCCCGAAATGGCGGCGCCCTTCAAGCTGGCCCCGCCCCGCTCAAGCGAGAGCGGTACCGGCAAGCAGGCATAGTCCTGCGCTGGCGATCAAGGCGCCGACCCGGCGCGTTTGCCCGATCGCGCGCCCGGCCATCAGCAGCACTGCACTCGACAGCAGATAGCCGGCCGCGCTGGCCAGTGCCGGCAGCTCGCGCCCGTGCGCCTGGCCGTGCAGCAGCGCGAACAGGCCGACGATGGCGCATGCCGCCGCTGCAGACAGGCGGGCCGCGGCCAGCAGCACGCCAATCACCAGCACCGTTGCGGCCAGCGCGGACTCCGGCAGCAGCAACTCCGTTTGCAGCATCGCG
>DASWMN010000304.1:0-44546 GCA_036399735.1 Telluria sp.
AGCGGCAGCGGATCGTGGTCGTTATAAAAGCGCATCGTCTCGCCTGGCGACAGCGCGCCGAGGGCGCCGAAGATGGCGGCATGCCGGAAGCGCCGCGCAACGCCGCGCGCATCGAATTCGTAAGTGCCGGCCTCGGTCTCAGGCTGGGAACAATTGTGTGCCATGGGGTTCTCCGTGAAGTTGGTGGTAACGGGCGACCGCCGTTGCGGCGGCCGCCCGTCATGCAGTGCTTACGCGTTTGCCAGAGCGGCGGCGCTGCTGCGTGCGGCGCGGTTCTGGAACACCAGGCGCCACATGAACAACACCAGGAACAGCACGCCCACCGTGAACACGATGTCACCTGGCACGCGCAGCCAGACCATGGTCTCCATGAAGCTCGAATGGACCACTTCGGCCGAACGTGCATACCAGACGCCGCGCGTCACGCTGGCCCAGGCCTGGTAGATGCCGGCGGGGACCAGCGAGATGAAGACCATCATCGCCAGGCCCAGATTCAGCAGCCAGAACATCGGGCGCAGGGCCGCATCGGACCAGGCCAGGCGGTCGGACAGACCGCGCAGGCAGAACAGCATCAGGCCGATACCGAGCATGCCGTACACACCGAACAGGGCGGCGTGGCCGTGCGCTGCCGTCATGTTCATGCCTTGCATGTAGTACAGGGCGATCGGGGTATTGATCGAAAAGCCCAGCAGACCGGCACCGACGGTATTCCAGAAGCCGACTGCGATGAAGCACAGGATGGCCCACTTGTAGTTCTGTACCCACGGCGCTGCCTTCGAACGCTGGTAGTTGCGGTAGGCTTCCACGCCGATGATCGACAGTGGCACCACTTCCAGTGCGGAGAACATCGAACCGATGGCAATCACCGAGGTCGGGGTGCCTGTAAAGTACAGGTGGTGCAAGGTGCCCAGGATGCCGCCGAACAGGAACACGATCGTTTCAAGCACGATGGCGGTGTTGGCCGACGCGGCGCGGATCAGGCCCAGACGGGTGAACAGCAGCGCGATGACAGCAGTGGCGAACACTTCGAAGAAGCCTTCCACCCACAGGTGGACCAGCCACCAGCGCCAGTACTCGACCATCGAATAGTGGGTGCGCGGACCCCAGGTCAGCGAGGTAGCGTAGAAGCCCCCAATGCAGACCGCGGCCAGGAACACCATGGCGATCAGGCCACGGCTGTCGGAAGGCTTTTTCAGTGCCGGCCACAGACCGCGGCCGAGCAGCGTGGCCCAGAACAGCAGACCGACGAACAGCAGGATCTGCCATACGCGGCCCATGCTGGTGAATTCCAGGCCCTGGTTACCGATCCAGAAAGCGAATTCGGTGCCTTGCTTTTGCAGGGTGCCGAGCCAGCCGAACAGGGTGGAACCGGCCACGATGAACAGCAGCGCGTAGAACAGCACGTTCACGCCCAGCGCCTGGTACTTTGGCTCATGACCAGAAATGGCAGGGGCGATATACAGGCCAGTGGCCAGCCAGGCAGTGGCGATCCACAGTACCGCGAACTGGGTGTGGATGGTGCGGCTGACGGTAAATGGCAGAATCTGCGCCAGCGGGAAGCCGAAGAAACTGGTGCCTTCGACCGAGTAGTGGGCCGTGATGATGCCCATTCCGATCTGGGCCAGGATCAGCGCAACCACCACGAAGAAGTACTTGCGGGTCGCTTTCATCGAGGCGGTTGGCTTGAGGTCGAACAGCGGATCGTTCTTTGGCGGCGCAGGATCGTCTTCTTCCTTGTGCATCGAATGGAAGAAGATCATGCCGGCGATGGCGCCGATCATCAGGATTACGCTGGCGATCGACCAGATCCCGGCGCCGGCCGTCGGCGTGTTGCCAACCAGCGGTTCATGCGGCCAGTTGCTGGTGTAGGACAGGTCTTCCTTGCCTGGGCGGTTGGTGGCGGCGGCCCACGAGGTCCAGAAGAAGAAGCCGGTCAGGCTCTTGCGGTCCAGCGCGGCAGGCAGGGCGTTGGGCGTCATTGCATACTGTTCGCGCAGATGGTCGAGTGCTGCGGCGTCGCCGAACAGGTCGTCAAAATGGCGCGCAGTACGGCGCACGGCTTCGGCGCGGATCGCTGACAGGACCAGGGCATCAGTCTTGGCGTCATATGTGTTGGTACGCAGTTCCTGCTTGACCAGCACGTCGATACGGGCGCGGTCACCGGTGTCGAGTTCCGCATACGGACGGCGCAGATCGCGCTCGGCGATCAGGTCCTGCAGCGCGAGCGCTTCGCGGTGCAGCCAGTCGGCCGACCAGTCGGGCGCCACGTAGCTGCCGTGACCCCAGACCGTGCCAAGTTGCTGGCCACCGGCGGAGAGCCAGGCCTGCTGGCCGTGCTGGACGTGCTCTTTGGTGAACAGGGTATCCCCGGTCGCGGTGCGGACCTGAAGGGGGATCGGCGGCGCCTCCAGGTAGATTTCGCGGCCAACCCAGCCAAGGGCGGCGAACGAAAGTACGCAGATGACAGCTAGCCAGGTCCATAGTTTGCGCGTGGCGTGCATGACAGTTTTCCTTATCGATGAAGTGAAGTGAAACGGGGTGAAACGTTAAGGTGCATTTTATTTGTATGTTTTAAGAGGTGTAAATCGAATGGTTCCTTAAAGTTGATCCAGTTTAGGTTTCGACGTGAATTGTCTGAACGGGTAAAATTAAAATTTCAGCGCTGCGGCCCGGATCACCCGATGAGATTGACTTCCTACACCGACTATTCCCTGCGTACTCTCATGTTCCTTGCTGCTAATCGCGAACGCCTGGTGACAATCCAGGAAATCGCCGAAGCGCATGGGATCGCCAAAAATCACCTGACCAAGGTTGTCCACCAGCTCGGACAACTCGGCTACATCGAGACCCTGCGCGGCCGCAGCGGGGGCTTGCGCCTGGGGCGCGAACCGGCCGACATCAATATCGGCGAGGTCGTACGCCAGACTGAAACCGACTTCTTCATGGCTGCCTGTTTCGATACCGCTTCGGCCGGCTGCATCTATGCCGGGCAGTGCAGCCTGCAGGGCACCCTCGGCGCCGCCACGCGGGCCTTCCTGGCGGTGCTCGACGCCGCCACGCTCGAAGGCGTGCTTGCTGCATCGGCGCCAAAGAAGACTGCACGCGGCAACGCCAAAACCGTTGAACTGCATTTCAAACCCCCGAAACGGGGCTGAGGACAGCAGTTGCAGGCCGATCTTAGCGGGCAGGCGAGCGTTCTGCCCATGATGTAGATCAAATTTCTCCGAATAGCAGCGTTGTCTGCAAATATACTTTTCAAACCCGCTTTTCTCATTGCACAGTTCGCTCACGGTCATTAACATGCATAAAGAATACATGTTAAGGAGCCGTGATGGCACTGCTGCACATTGATCAACCCGGGGCTGCGCCCCACACTTATACCGGGCCGGCCTGGCTGGCACTGGGCTTTCGGCCGTTCTACCTGGCAGGGGCCGCGTTTGCGGCGCTTGCCATTCCGCTCTGGCTGGCCGTGTACTACGGCCGTCTGCCCGGTATCAATCTGGGCGTGGCCTGGCACATGCATGAAATGGTGTTCGGTTTTGTGATCGCCATCGTGATCGGCTTTATGTATACGGCCGGTCGCAACTGGACCGGCCTGTGGACTCCGCGCGGCCCCTGGCTGGCCTGCATCGCCACGGTCTGGCTGGCGGGCAGGGTGGCGCTGCTCCTGCCGCCTTCGCTGGCCACGGCGGCGCTGGACGCGTTGTTCCTGCCACTGGCCGCCTGGCCGATGTACCGCGTGCTGGCGCGCTCCGGCAACCAGCGCAACATGGTGCTGGTGGTGGTGCTTGTCTTGCTGACCGTGGCCAATCTGGCATTTCATGCGGCCCAGCTGGGTATGCTGGCACTGAGCCCGATGCAGCCCGTGTACGCGGCCATCATGCTGATCGTGGTGATTGAAACAATCATTGGCGGGCGCGTGATCCCCAACTTTACCGCCAACGCCGTACCTGGCGTCAAGACGGTGCCACGTCCCTTGCTCGAGCGGGGTGCGATGGCGCTGACCATTCTGGCCGGCCTGGCCTGGGTATTGCAACTGCCAGGCTTGCTGGCCGCCCCGCTGGCATTTGGCGCCGCCCTGGCGCAGGGCGCACGGCTGGCGCTCTGGCAGCCTTGGCGCACCGCCACGCGCCCCCTGCTGTGGATTTTGCACATTTCGTATGCCTGGATACCGCTTGGCCTGGCCATGCTCGGCCTGGCCCAACTGGGACTGGTGACCACCAGCGCTGCCGTGCACTTGCTGGCCATCGGCGCGCTCGCCGGTCTGATTGTCGGCATGATCACGCGTACGGCACTGGGCCACACCGGCCGGCCACTGGCGGCGTCCGGCATCGACACCTTGATGTATGCATTGATGCAGATCGCGGTGCTGGCGCGCCTTGCTGCGGCGCTGACCGACTGGCAGCGCGACGCCTTGCTGCTGCTCGCCGGTGTCAGCTGGACCCTGACATTCTTGATTTACCTTGCCGTGTATGGACCGCGCCTGCTGGCGCCGCGCATCGATGGACGCGAAGGCTGACCGAACAACCATGGAGTATTCAATGAACCACAATCCAAGCACCGCCGTCGATTTTGATGCCGCCCTGATTGCCAAAATGAGCCAGCAGGGCCCGCGCTACACCTCCTATCCGACCGCAGACCGCTTCCGCGCCGGCTATGGCCATGTGGAGTATGCGGCCGTGGTGGCGGCACTGGGACCTGCGCCCCAGCGCCTGCCACTGTCGCTGTACCTGCACATCCCGTTTTGCGAGTCGCTCTGCTACTACTGCGCCTGCAACAAGATCATCACCAAAGAGCGCGACAAGGCTGCCATTTACCTCGGTTACCTGAAACGCGAGATCAGCATGCAGGCCGCACTGCTTGGCACCGGCCAACGGGTCGAGCAGCTGCACCTGGGCGGCGGCACGCCCACCTACCTGTCGGACGCCCAGATGGAAGATCTGATGGCGTACCTGCGCGCCAGCTTCACCTTTGCGGACGACCTGGAAGGCGAGTATTCGATCGAGATCGATCCGCGCACGGTGGATGCGGCGCGCATCTTCTCGCTGCGGCGCCAGGGATTTAACCGCATCAGTCTGGGTGTACAGGATTTCGATCCGGACGTGCAGGAAGCGGTCAACCGGATCCAGCCCGAAGCGCTGACGCTGGATGCGATCCGGGCTGCGCGCGAAGCGGGGTTCCGCTCGATTAGCATCGATCTGATCTACGGTCTGCCGCGCCAGACCCTGGTCACCATGGACCAGACCCTGAGCAAGGTGGTCGCGGCCAGTCCGGACCGGATCTCGATCTACAACTACGCGCACATGCCGCAATTGTTCAAGTCGCAGCGCCTGATCGTCGACGCCGAGCTGCCGAGCGACCAGGACAAGCTGGCCATGCTCGGCCTGTGCATCGAACGCCTGACGGCCGCCGGCTATGTGTATATCGGAATGGACCATTTCGCCAAACCGGGCGACGAACTGGCGATCGCCCAGCAGAGCGGCCAGCTGCACCGCAACTTCCAGGGCTATTCGACGCATGCCGACACTGACATGGTTTCGTGCGGCGTGTCTGCCATCAGCGCAGTCGGGCAGTCCTACTGCCAGAACGAGAAGTCGCTGGAGCGCTACTATGCGGCGCTGGACGAAGGCCACCTGCCGCTGGCGCGCGGAATCGAGCTGACGCGCGACGATGTGATCCGGCGCGATGTGATCGGCCGTTTGATGTGCGACTTCAGCCTGAGCGTGCGCTCGGTCGAGCACGCGCACGGCATCGAGTTTGCGGTCTACTTCGAAAGAGAACTGGCCCGCCTGCGCGAGTTCGAGGCCGATGGCCTGCTGACGGTATCGGATTCGGCGCTGTGCGTAACGGCCCGTGGCCGTCTGCTGGTGCGTAATCTGTGCATGGTGTTCGACAAGTACTTCGGCACGTCGAACGACGTGCCGCTGCAGCGCATGCGCTACTCGAAAACCATCTGAGCAGCGCCTTGCCGCCCTAGCCGCCGCAACTGCCGCAGCAGCTGCCGCCGCCATGGCGGGTGGCTTGCTGCGGATAGCCGGAGCGGGTCAGCACGGTGCCCAGTTCCTGCGGCGAGGTGCGGTTCTGGTCGAAGCGTACTTCGACCACGCGTTCGCCGGACACGGCTTCCACCGCGTCACACGGGGATGGCGCGCAGCGCGTCCATGACTTTGATGACGCCGGCGACATCGAGAACGCTGGCCAATTGCAGACTATGGTGAATCATGGTTTTCTCCTGGTTGAAATGGGCTGATGTTTCATTATCGAGTTGGGCGCGACGTGCGTCCTTAAAGCAGTTCAAGGATTTTCCAGGTCGATGCAGACGCAGCTTTCAGGGCCGCCGCCGCCGTTCTACAATTATTTTTGCCGCAGTTGCGGCTTTTCTCAGGAGATCTACATGAAGACCTTGGTAACTGTTTTGCTGGCCTGCGCCGGCGTCATCACGACTGTGCACGCGCATGCCAGCGCCGATCTGGCGAAGGCCAAGAACTGCATGGGCTGCCACGCGCTGGACAAGAAGGTGATTGGACCGGCGTTTCGCGACGTAGCGGCCAAATACGGCGCGCAGAAGGATGCACAGGCCAAGCTGGTGGCAAGCATCACCAAGGGCAGTACCCGTGTCTGGGGCCCGATGGCGATGCCGCCAAACGCGGTCAGCCCGGACGAAGCCACGTCACTGGCAAAGTGGGTGCTGGCGCAGAAGTAAGGAAGAAAGACCCGGCAGCGATGCCGGGTCCATGCGCATCAGCCGCAGCTGCCGATGTAGTGACATTCGCTGCAATGGCTGCAGCCGTCGACTTTGTGCAATGCCTGGGCGCCGCATCCGGGGCACTTGCGCGAGGCGCCGGACGGCACCGCGGCGGGAGGCGCAACGGGTATGGCAGGCGCCACGCCAGTGCTGCGTTCGAGCTGGCGCGCCAGATCGGCCACTGGCACCTGGTTGCCGAAGCGGTCCAGGAAACCGCGCCGTATCAGCACCCGCTGCAGCATGAAGGCGATCGCGCCCACCTCCGAATCATGGAACGCCGGCACTTCGGTACCGTCTTCCCGGGTAACGCTGCCGCAGCGTACCGGTCCCTTTTCCCACACCACTTCGCGCATGTCGGCCAGTGCCTTGGCAACCGAGCCGCCGGCGCGCGCGGCCAGCGACAGCAGGCGCATGGTCGACGTAATCCATTGCTGACCGTCGCTGCGTTGGTTGGCAGGCATGAAAAACTCGAACGGGCGCTCGATCACGACCGGCTGGCCATTCATGCGGCCTTCCGCGCGAATGAAGCTCACCGTCAGGTAGGCCGCCTTGGTGCCTTCCTGGGTGGAGTAGCGGATCTTGCAGGTGACCGATTCGAGTTCGCCAGGGGCCCGGTTGTCGAAGCGCTTGCGCAGCGGGTCCTCGTCCGGCAGCGTCGCCGGCGCGTCGCTCTTCGTCACACTGAGCACGCTGGCCAGGCCGGCATTCGGGCGATAGGTTGCCAGTCCCTTCAGACCGGCGTGCCAGGCGTCGCGGTACAGGTCCTTGAAGTCGGCATATGGATAATCGGCCGGCACGTTGACGGTTTTGGAGATGGCCGTGTCGACGTAAGGCTGGACCGCCTGCATCATGCCCAGATGGTCGCGTGCCGACATCTGCAGCGCGGTGACGAACTGCGACGGCAGGCGCGCATCGTCGCTGACATTGTGACCAAGGTGGCGGTACAGGCGCCAGGCATGGTCGGCCACTTCGTAACTGCGGGTGCTGCCGTCGGCCATGCGCTTTTTGCGCCAGTAAACCCATGAAAATGCCGGTTCGATGCCGTTCGAGGCATTGTCCGCAAAAGCAAGGGTGATGCTGCCGGTGGGCGCGATCGACAGCAGATGCGAATTGCGGATGCCGTGAGTCGCGATGCGGTCGCGCAGCGCCTGCGGCAGCCGCGCGGTGAACTGGCCGGCCAGATAGGCCGGTCCGTCGAACAGCGGGAAAGGACCTTTTTCGCGTGCCAGCTCGATCGAGGCGTCATAGGCGGCGTCGCGCAGCTGTTCGGCGATCATCGCGGCCATCTGGCGGCCTTGGTCACTGTTGTATGCGATGCCGAGCATGACCAGCGCGCTGCCCAGACCCAGAAAGCCCAGTCCTACGCGGCGCTTGGTGCGGCCTTCCTGTTCCTGTTGCGGCAATGGCCATTCGGTGGCATCCAGCGCCAGGTCGAGCATGCGCACGCCGATCGCGGCCACGGCGCGCATGCGTTCGAAGTCGAGCCGCGCCTCGGGTGTGAAGGGCGCGATCACAAAGCGTGTCAGGTTGACCGAGCCGAGGTCGCAGCAGCCGTAGGCGGGCAAGGGCTGCTCGCCGCAGGGATTGGTGGCGCACAGGCGTTCGGCGTAATAGAGATTGTTTTCAGCGTTGATGCGGTCGATGAACAGCACGCCCGGTTCGGCATGGTCGAAGGTGGACGTCATGACGGCGTGCCACAGCGCACTCGCGTCCAGCGTGCGGTAGACCCACAGGCCATCCTCGCGCAGAAATGCGCCGGCGGCAATCTGGTCGTCGGCCGGCTCGGCGGCGTGTGCCAGTTCGAAGCTGGCGCCGGCTTCAAGTGCCAGCATGAAGGCATCGGTGACGGCGACCGAGAGATTGAAATTGGTGAAGGCGCCGGCGTGTTTGGCGCTGATGAAGCGTTCGATGTCGGGATGGTCGATGCGCAGCACGCCCATCTGGGCGCCGCGGCGGGCGCCGGCCGACTCCACTGTTTTGCATGAGGCATCGAACACCTCCATGTAGGAAACCGGACCGGAGGCGCGCGAATGCGTGCCTTTGACCTTGCTGCCGCAAGGGCGGATCGCGCTGAAGTCATAGCCGACGCCGCCGCCGCGGCGCATGGTCTCCGCCGCCTCGGCCACAGCGGTATAAATGCCGGGCAGGCCATCGTGCCAGCCCGTGACCGCGTCGCCCACCGGCTGCACGAAGCAGTTCATCAGGGTGGCCTTCATGCCCATGCCGGCGGCGGAGTTAATGCGCCCGGCCGGGATGAAGCCGGCCTGCTGGGCCCACAGGAATTTCTCTTCCATGGCCGCGCGCAGTTCCGGGATCTCATACTGCGCCAGTGCGCGCGCCACGCGCGCCTGCACCGCCTCCACGGTCGGTTCACTGCCCTTGGCGTACTTTTCGCACAACACGTCAACCGCCACTTCTTGCGCTGGCAGCGTTTTGCCGAACATATTTTCGTTTGCGTTCATTCTGTTCCTGGATCCGATGGCACTGGGCGCCACCATGGCGCCAGCTCAGGCGACTATGCGCGAGGCAGCGCACAACTGCCTTAATGCAGGCTAAGTTTCCGGGCACCGGTCCGGGCGCCGGTTTCATAAACTGGGTCAAGGACGCGGGCAGATCGTGACGGCCACAATCAGGCATATCTATCTGAGGAGATTTCGATGATCACCATCTGTACCCATCTGATGCAGGACAGCGAGCGCTGCGACGCGCTGCTGGCGCAGGCATGCGCGGACGTCGGCGCCATGGCGTGGAGCAGCGGCACACGCGCGCTGGCCATTGCCAACGCTGCGCTGGCGCGCCACTTGCTACTGGAAGAGCAATATCTGTTCGGCGCCTACGACACCGTGATGCAGGGCGGCGCTATCGTCACCGATGCCCTGCGCGCTGAGCATGCCCGGGTCAGCGCTGCGATGGCGGCAATGGAGCAGGCGGTCCTTGGCCGCCAGCGCGAGCAGTTCCTGCAGCACGCCGACGACTTGCGCAAGCTGCTCGCCCACCATCACCTGCAGGAGCAGAATGCCTTCTATCCGCTGGTGGCGCGCATGCTCAAGGCCCGCGCCACTTTGGTCAGCGCACCTCGATCGTTCCCGTCATCCCCGCCTCATAGTGACCAGGCAGCAGGCACGCATAGTGCACTGTTCCGGCGCGGCTGAACCGCCACAGCATCTGCGCCTGCGCGCCGGGCGCCACATGGGCCATGTAAGGCGCGCCATGTGCCATGGCCGGGTCGCGCCGCATGGCCAGGCGGTGCTGTTCGATCTCGGCGGGTGTTCCCAGCACGATTTCATGCATGATCTGGCCGTGATTGCGTACCAGCAGACGCACGGTATCGCCACGCCGCACGCTCAGCACACCGGGTGAGAAGCGCATCGCATCATGCATCCCGACCCGTACCGTACGCCGCACGGCGTCGGCGCGGCCCGCCTCGCCGGCATCAGTTGCGGCCAAACCTGCTGCGCCGTGCGCGTGGGTTTCATCTCCAAGGGCTGCTGGTGGCGCCAGCAGCACCAGCATCAGAAGCGGTGTGGGGTCGAGCCTCATGACGCTTCCTTTCGGGAACCCGCTGACAGCCGTGACAGAAACTGCTCGAACACGCCGCCGTCGAACGCGTCCATGGTGTTCTTGAAGATCAGACCCAGCTCGGTGTCGCCATTGAGGGTGAGGCGGCGGCTGAAGAACAGGCTGTCGGGATCTTCTTCGCGCCGGGCCAGTAGCCAGAGGTCGTGCAGGCTTGCGCCGATGGCCAGGTCGGGTGTCGGACCACAGGCTGTCGGCGCGAAGCGGTTGCCGTGCCAGCGCGCGTCGAAGCCAAGTCCCAGGTCCGTCACGCAAAGGCGCAGGTGCTTGGCCTCGAGCGCGGCGCGGGTGTCAGCCGGCAGTTGGGGCGCCAGCACACTGCTCAAGGCACGGGCGAACAGCCATGAGCCCGGATAGGCGGGCAGACGCGACGTGATCTGGCCGATGGAAGGAAAGGGGGAGAGCGCCTGATGGCGCTGGCGCCAGCTCATGCGGCCACCTGCAGCATGCCGCTCTGGCCGTACCAGTAGCCATTACACGCCGCGCCCGTCAGCAGCGGCGCCAGTTGCGCGCGCGCGGACTCGGCGTCGAGCGCACCGCGCCGCGCCTGATCGTAGATGGACAGCAGTTCGTGGGTGCCGCTGGCCTGCGGGCTGATCCGCACGATGTCCACGCCCGCTGCGTTCAGCTGCGCCAGTTCACCGATCAGGCATTGCACCCCGGCTGACTGGGTCTGGGTCCCGTTCAGCACCAGGAAGGGGGCGTGCTCGCGCGTGCGCAGCAGCAGTCCGTCCGGGTGCTCAAGGCAGCTGAACTGGCAGTCATCCTTGGGCAGATTGCGGTTGCGGGCCGTGAAACAGCGCGCCGAGAACGCGAGCGGCATGCGGCCATGGGCGAAGATCTCGGTTTCGATCCGCGCCGGCGCGTCGCGCATGACGGCGGCCAGCTGTTCGCGGCCCATCTCCAGCGGCAGCACCCAGCGCGTGGCGCCCAGTTCGGCCAGCACCGACAGCGCCGGCCCGTTGTACAGGTTCAGGTGCGGGCCGGCCACGAACGGCGTTCCCGGCGGCAGACTGTGGACCGCGCCGAAATCGTTGGCCTCGATCAGGTAGCGCCCGTTGCCCGCGATTTTGCGCATGGTCCCCACTTCGGCCTGCGATTCAATCAGGGCCTGGCTGGACAGTACGGCCTGCTTGCCGGCGTCGGCCAGGAGATCGGCGACGTCGAGCCAGTCGGCCAGTTTCAGTTCGTGGCGGCGCGAACACACCGTTTCGCCGATGTAGACGATATCGGCCGGACCTTCGGCTACTTGCTGGTAGAAGTCGAAGACCGTGGCGCGTGGCCAGTAAGTCAGGATAGGACCAAGTGCGAGTTGTAGCATGTTGCGGACTCCGTTGCGCTCTATTTCCAGGCGCGGTGATACGCGCCCAGAGTATGTTGTTGGCCTTCGGCGACTTTGCCGAGAGCAGCCATCCAGGCCGGATGTGCCGAGTAGCGCGCCAGATTGCTGCGGCAGGCATCGAGCGCCTCGCGCCACACGCGCGTGACCTGGGCCACATAGGCCGGGCTGCGCTGGCGTCCCTCGATTTTTACCGCGCGCACGCCGGCGTGTATCAGTTGCGGCAGCAGTTCGAGCGTGTTCAGGCTGGCCGGTTCCTCGATTGCGTAATAGCTTTCGGCTTCGACTTCGAAGCGGCCCTTGCACAGGGTCGGATAGCTGGCGTTCTCGCCGGGCGCATAGCGGTCGATCAGCACCCCGTTCAGACGCGCCTCCAGCGCGCCCGGCTTGTCGACCCAGCGCACGGCCTTGGCCGGCGAGCAGACGCCGTGGGTGTTGGGCGACTCGCCGGTGGCGTAAGACGAGAGGGCGCAGCGCCCCTCGACCATGACACACAGGCTGCCGAAACCGAACACTTCGATCTCCACCGGGGTGTGGCCGATCAGCTGGCGTACCTGGGCCAGCGACAGCACGCGCGGCAGCACGGCGCGCACAATGCCAAAGCGGCGGTGATAAAAGTTGATCGCTTCGGCATTGGTCGCCGAACCTTGCACCGACAGGTGCAGGCGCAGTGCCGGGTGGTGTTCGGCCGCATAGGCCATCAGCGCGGGGTCGGCGCAGATCAGGGCGTCGGCGCCGGCGCCGGCGGCGCGGTCGGCGGCACTGCGCCAGGCGCGCCAGTTGTCCGCCTGCGGGTAGGTATTGAGCGCCACCAGGACCTTGCGGCCATGCTGGTGGGCATACGCGATGCCTTGTTCGACTGCCAGGTCGTCGAAATTGAGGCCGGCAAAATTGCGCGCGTTGGTCGCGTCGCGAAAGCCCAGGTAGACGCAGTCGGCGCCGTTATCGACCGCGGCCTTCAGCGCCGGCAGGCTGCCGGCCGGGCATACCAGTTCGGGAATCCCGGTTTTCCTGACCGGGGCGGCGGCCATCATGCCGCCTCCAGCACAGCTGCTGCCGGCGCGGCGGCAGGCTGCTGCAGGCGCCGTACGCCGTTCACAAAACGTTCGAGCGTGGCCGAGACGGTACCGCGCGGTATCATCACCTCGATCAGTTCGAAGCGGCCGCGGCGTGACATGGCGCTGTCCAGCGCGGCGCCCAGTTCGGCCCGGGTGTGGACCCGGCAGCCGATGCCGCCCAGCGCAGGCGCCATGTCGGCGAAGTGCCAGTCGCTCAGGTCGGTGAAGGCCGCTTCCGGCTCGAAGGCGCGCAGCATTTCCCAGCTGCGGTTGTTGAACACGATGACCAGCGGATCCCATCCATAGCGCTGGCAGTTGCCCAGTTCCCAGCCGGTCATCTGGAACGCGCCGTCGCCCACCAGGATCACGGGCCGGCCGGCGCCGCCGGCCTGCAGTCCCAGCCCGGCCGGCACGCCATACCCCATGCTGGCGTAGTAGCCCGGCGCCACCAGATCGGTGTGGGCCACATCGAGCGCGGTGAACAGGCAGTCACCGATGTCGGCCGCCAGTGGCAGGCCGGGGTGCCGGGCCAGCAGGTCGTTTAACGCGCGCGCCACGTCATGCGGGGCAATCGGTGCAGTGTCGCGCTGCAGGTGTAAAGGATAGTTGGCGGGCGCGGGCCGTGCGCCACCAGAACCGAGGCGGCGCCCGTGCGCCAGCAGGCCATCGACCAGCGCTTCGAGCGTCACGCCAGGCCAGGTCTGGTAGCCGGCGGTGACGGTCGCGTCGCAGGCCAGGATGCGGCCATGCAGGTCGATCTTGTTGGCCGAAACGCCGAAGTTGGTGTCCGAGACGATCACGCCAAGCATCAGCAGGGCATCCGCGTGTTCCACTGCACACGCCAGCGGGGCCGGCCCGGCCACCCCGAGATACGTGCCAAGCAGATCGCAGTCGGTATTGGTCAGTACGCCGCGGCCCATGAAGGTGGTAGCCACCGGGATGTCGAGCAGGCGGGCCAGGCGCGCAACCTTGTCTTCGATGCCGTAGCGGCGGATTTCGACGCCGACCAGCAGCAGCGGGGCGCGCGCACGCTGCAGGCGGCCCAGCACCGCAGCCACGCAGTCGCTCACGGCGTGCGGGTCGGGCGCCGCAACGGGCAGGCGTGGCACCGGCGCGCAAGGCGCCAGCACCATGTCGCGCGGCAGCTCAATGTAGACCGGACGCGATTGGGCCAGACAGCTGGCCAGCACGCGTGCCAGGTCGGCAGGAGCCCGCGCCGGATCGTCCAGCACCACCTGGTCGCAGGTGATTTCACGGTAGATGGCCAGTTGCGAATCGAGTGTGCGGGCCTGGTGGTGCAGCAGGTAGCCACTGCGCCGCTCGGCGGCGCCGGGCGCGCCGGAGATGACCACCAGGGGAACCTTTTCCGCGTAGGAGGACGCCACCGCGTTGACCATGTTCAGGGCGCCGGCGCCGTAAGTGACCACGGCGACACCGGGACGGCGGTGGTAGCGCGCGGCAGCGTCGGCGGCAAAGCCGACCGCCGGCTCATGGCTCAGGGTATAGATGGGAAGAAGACCGGAGGCCTCGGCCTGGCGGAAAAAGGCCAGAATGAAGTCGCCGGGGATGCCAAACAGCTCGCGCGCGCCGTGCTCATGCAGGGCCTGGAGAAGTGCCTGTGACAGGTTCATGTGATGGATGCTCGAAGAGGGCGGGGCGGGCCCATTGCCAGCCCCAGCCGAACTGTAGCTTGTCCAGCGCATGCGCTTCCTTAACCTGCTTTAAGGATTTTGTAATAGTAGGAAGGCCACAATGGTGACATGTGCAAAGGAGGTGACATGGAGACCGTGCTGAACATGCTGGCCAAGGATCATGCCATTCATCGGGTGCTGTTCATGCGCGCCTGTACCCGCGTTCGCCAGGCCGAGTGGCGCGGCGCTGCCAGTGCCTTGAGTGAACTCGATCGCGCGCTCGGCCGCCATCTGGAGCGCGAGGCGGCAGCCGTGCTGCAGTCCTGCGACGGCGCGGCGGACCGGGCTGCGATGCCGACGGCCATGCTGCGGGTAGAACAGCGCCAGCTGCAAGGCGTCCTGGCGCGCATGGCCCTGAGCGTGGAAAGCGCCGACCGCAGCGGCTTCCACAAGCACGCCGGAACGCTGCGCCTGCTGCTGCAATATCACAACCAGAAACAAGCCGCGCTCTACGGAATGGAAAGCAATGATGCATTCACGACGGAGAAAACGCCGCTGCGTCCGCCTTGCAGTGCGGCCCTGGCCTGAAGCGCCGGCAGCAAACCCGCCGCGGTCTGTGACATACTGGACGGGCAGCGGCGGCACGGCGATCCGCGTGTCTTGGCACATCATTTTTTCGCAAGGAAAATAAACATGAGCGCAAAGAAAATTCTGTTTCTGACCGGTGATTTTGCTGAAGACTACGAGACCATGGTGCCGTTCCAGGCGCTGCAGATGGTCGGCCACACGGTGCACGCGGTGTGTCCGGGCAAGAAGGCGGGCGAGAAAATAAAAACAGCGATCCATGATTTCGAAGGCGACCAGACCTATACCGAAAAACCCGGCCACCTGTTCGCCCTGAATGCCAGCTTCGACGACGTTGATGTTGCCCGCTACGACGCGCTCATGATCGCTGGCGGCCGTGCGCCGGAATACCTGCGCCTGAACGAGCGCGTGATCGAGATCGTGCGCCAGTTCGCGCAGGCGAACAAGCCGATCGCCGCGGTCTGCCATGCAGCGCAGTTGCTGGCAGCGGCCGACGTGATTCGTGGCAAACGAATCTCCGCCTACCCGGCCTGCTCGCCGGAGGTGCGGCTGGCCGGCGGCGAATACGCGCAGATCGAGGTCGACCAGGCGATCACGGACGGCAACTTCGTCACCGCGCCCGCATGGCCCGCCCATTCCCAATGGCTGGCGCAGTTCCTGGTGCTGTTAGGCACGGAAATCAAACTGTAGGCCGTCGTCCGTTACGGATTGCTTACGAATTCGCACGGTCATTCTATTTTTTCTGTTGCAGTGTAAACGCCGCAGTACACTGCATGTCCCGGCCACTTCATGGCCGCCATGCAGGGGTATGAGCAATGAATTTATGGTGTCGACTGATCTGGATGCTGCTGACCGTGCGCTGGCGCAGCAAGGTGACGATTTTCGAGTCGGCCGCGCTGAAGATGACGGTGTTGCCGACCGATCTGGATTTCAACGGGCACGTCAATAACGGCCGCTATCTGACGCTGGCCGATGTGGCGCGCATGGATTACATGCTGCGTTCGGGTACGGCGCGCGTGGCGCTGCGCATGCGCGCCCGCCCCATCGTCGGTGACGCGGTCGCAAAATTCCGGCGCGGCCTGAAGCCGTTCGAACGTTTTACGGTCGAGTCGCGCTCGCTCGGCTGGAATGCGCGCTGGAGCTTCCTCGAACATCGTTTCGTCCGGCTCGGCCGGGTGGTGGGCGTGGTCGTGATACGCGGCATGCTGGTCAACCAGGACGGTCCGATCGCACCGCCCGCTCTGGCGCGCGCGCTCGGGGTCGATCCCGCCTCGCCGGAGGTGCCGGCGTGGGTGCTGCAATGGAGCGAGAGCTGCGACCTGCTGAGCGACCAGCTGCGCCGCGAAGAGGCCGATGCCGTGCGCCTGTGACTGGGTCCGGTGAAGGAGAGACGGTATGAAAGTTGCCTAATTTAAAGATCCTGCGCGGCAACATGCTGCGTATCGTCTGTGGCTGGCAGCGCAAATATCGCGCGACTCTCTTCACCCGCTCAAAGTTTCATTTGATACAATACGGGCCACTGCGGAGACGCATAGCAAAGGGGCCTCGGCTCTTTCTCACCTCCCTCACCGGAGGTGTTTTTTTTACGCGCCTTCGCGGCGTGTCCACCGACCAAGCGGAGTCCATCTTGAGCCTGTTTCGTACAAAAAATATCGATCATATGCTCGCGCACGCGCGCGGCGACAGCGCCCTGCGCAAAGTGCTGGGCCCGCTCGATCTCGTCCTGATGGGCATTGGTGCCATTGTTGGCACCGGCATTTTCGTCCTGACCGGGACGGGCGCCGTGACGGCCGGGCCGGCCCTCACGTTGTCCTTCGTCATTGCGGCCTTCGCCTGTGGCTTTGCCGCCTTGTGCTACGCCGAGTTTGCCTCCGCCGTGCCGGTGGCCGGTTCCATCTACACCTACAGCTACGCGACCATGGGCGAGCTGGTGGCCTGGATGATCGGCTGGGATCTGCTGCTCGAATACGGCCTGGCGACGTCGGCGGTGTCGGTCGGCTGGTCCGGGTATTTCCAGTCGCTGATCAGTGGCTTCGGTCTGCATCTTCCGGTGGCGCTGAGCGCGGCGCCGGGCGCCATTCCCGGCGTCGATACGCTGATCAACCTGCCTGCGCTGCTGATCATGCTGGTGCTGACCGCCATGCTGTCGTGGGGCGTGCGTGAATCTGCGCGCCTGAATGGCATCATGGTGGTGATCAAGATCGCAGTGGTCCTGCTGTTTATCGTGGTTGGCGTCGGCCACGTCAAGCCGGCCAACTGGACACCCTTCATGCCGTTCGGAATGAACGGCGTGATGAGTGCTGCCGCACTGGTCTTTTTCGCGTTCATCGGCTTTGATGCGGTCACCTCTGCGGCCGAAGAAGTCAAACGGCCCGAGCGCGATCTGCCGATCGGCATCATCGGCTCGCTGCTGGTGTGCACCATTCTGTATGTGCTGGTCGCCGGCATCATGACCGGCATCGTGCCGTTTGCCCAGTTTGCCGGGGTCGATCACCCGGTCTCGCTGGCCTTGCAGGTCGCCAAAGAAAACTGGGTCGCCGGCTTTGTCGACCTGGGCGCCATTCTTGGCATGATGACCGTGATTCTGGTCATGGCCTACGGCCAGACCCGGGTGATTTTCGCGATGTCGCGCGACGGCCTGCTGCCCAAGCGCCTGTCACACGTGAGCCCGCGCTTCGGCACGCCATTCTTTGCGACCTGGGTGGTGGGTATCGTATTCGGCTTGATCGCTGCCGTGGTACCGCTCAATGTGCTGGCGGAGCTGATCAATATCGGCACGCTGGCGGCGTTCTGCCTGGTGTCGGTTGCGGTGGTGGTGCTGCGCAGAACGCGTCCGGAACTGCCGCGCGCCTTCCGCTGCCCGTGGGTGCCCGTGGTGCCGGCACTGGCCGTGGTGTTCTGCGTGATCCTGATGACTTTCCTGAGCAAGACGACCTGGATCGCTTTCGGCATCTGGCTGCTGCTGGGTCTGGCG
Organism: Telluria sp.; assembly: GCA_036399735.1. GTDB lineage: Bacteria > Pseudomonadota > Gammaproteobacteria > Burkholderiales > Burkholderiaceae_D > Telluria_A. The sequence continues at coordinate 17,909 of DASWMN010000304.1, forward strand.
GTGTATTTCGGCTACTCGCGCAAGCGCTCGCTGCTGCACAAATAAGAAAACGCGCCGGGGACGGCGCGTTTTGCTGGCTTACCGGTTCGGTTCGACCCAGCAGTTGGTCCCGATGGCGACGTTGTCGAGTGTGGGCAGAACTTGGCGCGGCGAGGTGCGCCGCGCTGTCGGCCTTTAGCAGGCCCGCGCGCGTAATTCGATCAGCAAGGGCTGGTGGTCCGACCCCATCACCTCTGGCAGCACCCGGATCTGCGTGATGTACTCCCCGAGTGCAGCAGTGGCGAAGAGGTAATCGAAGGTCCAGGGCGCCGCGTTGCGCTCGTGCAGACAGACGGTGGGTGGCGCCGGCTGACCCGGGTAACGCAGCGACCAGGCATCGCAATACGGCGCCACATCATCGTCGAATGGCGCCAGCAGGCGCTGGTATTCCGGTCCGCCCGGCAGGAAATTGCAGTCACCGGCCAGCAGAGCCGGCACGGCGCGCGGGATGGCGCAGAACGGTCCGTCGCCGGCCTGGCCAGGGTGCGGTCTGCGCGCATGCAGGGCGTTCTCGCGGTGCAGCTCACGCAGCCGCTCGACCTGGGCCGTGCGCTGCAGAACAGAAAAATATTCGAGATGCGTGGTGCTCACGCGTAGGGGGCCGAGCGAGGTTTGCAGGGTGGTTTCGATGACACCACGTTGCGTGCTTTTGACCTCTGCGTCGAGTGGCCACGGCAGAATATGGCGGGTTGCCTGCAGCACCGGGTAGCGCGAAAAAAGCATGTTGCCGAACAGCTGGCGCGGCGCCATGCCGGGCTGGATATCAGTCAGGATGCCGGTCACCGCCTCGTATTCGGGCAGCAAGGCACGCAGCTGGGCGAACTGGTCGGCGCCGTTCAAACCAGACAGGTCGGTGTAGCCCGCGGAAACCTCTTGCAGGCACAGAACGTCAAAGTCGGTCGCCTGACGCAATTGCGTAATTGCGCGAGCGGCGTCGCAGCGCCCGTCCACGCCGCGCCCGCGTTGCATATTCCATGAAACCAGTCGCATGCCATTCCTCTGTTCAGCTGGGGATCGAGGATGAGCATAGCCGAGCCGTGTACGGGCGCCATGACCCCGCTCTAGTCATGCCAGCCGTGCGCGCTGCCCGGCTGTGCTAGCAATACGGGATCAGGCGCCGGTCGCTGCCGGCGGTATCCGTTCGCGCCGCGCCGCCCAGGCATTATTGAGCGCCACCCGGAGCGGATTTTCGAATGCATAAAACGAAACGGTGCCGGCCACAATCCCCATCGCGCAGCCTTGCAGCGGGGTGATTTGATTCTTCAGCGCCAGCAGGAAGAAGGGTTGCTGCCACAGGTAGAGCGAGAACGAACATTTCCCGAACCAGGTCAGCACAGGGTTGGAGAAGGCGGCGTGGAGCAGGCGCGGCGCACAGTCCAGATAGTTGACCGCAAGCGCCAGGCACAGAGGGGCGATGATGTACTGGCCCCCATATTGTTTGAAGGTGGAAATGGCGGCGGCCGCCATCACCACCCACAGTACGGGCAGCAAGGCCGGCACGGTCCGGAGCCAGGGCAGGGCGGAACCGTGGCGCACGACCCGTATGGCAGCAGCGGCTATCAGTCCCAGCGCGGCGCATTCGGTACGGATGAACCAGGGTGCCGCGCCCGCCGGCGGCGCCTGCGTGTAAGCAATGCAGACCAGCACCACTGCCGCCACGCTGGCCAGCAGGAACACGCGGGCTGTCGCCTGACTGCCGCTGCGTCTTGCCCACAGCGCACCGAGCGCGAGGAAGATATAGCTGTGCTCTTCCACGTTCAGGGACCAGACGTGGCCGATCGGCCAGTTCGCTTCCCAGATGCTGGCGCCGGGCGGGAAGTAGGTGCGCAGGAAGGTCAGCGTGGCGATCAGCTCCTGGACCGGAACGCTGTAGGGCGCCGGTCCCAGGTTCGCGCTGACCACTGCCATGGCAAGGATGAACAGGATGAATGTGGGCATCACGCGCGACAGCCGCCGCGCGAAAAAATCCGCCATGCCGACCTGCTTGATGAACAGCAGATAGGCCATCAGGTAGCCCGACAGCGCGAAGAACAGCTGCACGCCCACGTTCGCCATCCAGGAGAAGCGCGGCCGCAGGATGAAGTGGCCGACCAACACGCCAACGATGGCGAGACCGCGCCAGCCATCGAGATAGGCAATATTGGCGCTACGAACTTGAGTCATTGAATCTCCGGCTTGATTTCTATGCAAAGTTGATTGTAACGCAACTACAGCATTTTTGTCGTACGTACGCCGGCGGTGGAAGGCGGCGCAGTCCGGGCGCGGGGAATCAGGCGCTGACCGGGCCCATGCAAATGCGGTTGCGACCGCCTTGCTTGGCCTCGTACAGCATGGCGTCGGCGCGCAGGAACAACTCGTTCTCGCTCTTGTATTCCGGGAAGGCGGCGACACCGCCGCTGAAAGAAAAATGGCGCTGCTCGCTATTGCCGATATCGAAGGCGATGGCGCCGAAGGCAGTGCGCATGCCATCGAGCCGCTCGCGCCCCTGTTCCAGGGTGCAATTCCAGAAGACGAGCACGAATTCTTCGCCGCCAAAGCGGCTGAGCAAATCGCGTTCCCCCACATGCGGCGACAGGCACAGCGAGAGTCGCTTGATGACGATATCGCCGAAATAATGGCCCCAGGTGTCGTTGATGGTCTTGAACTTGTCGATATCAATCACGCCAAACGCCAGCGGCAGCCCTTCGTGGCTGGCCTGGCGTATCAGTTCCTGCGCCTTTTTCTGCAAGCCGATCTTGTTCAACAGACCGGTTGCGCGGTCCTTGCCGATCAGATCTTTATTGACGCGAATCTTGTCGGCCCGATTCACCAGCTGGCTGGCCAGCACCTCGGCGTCGGTCATGGGCAAGACGGCGTCAAAGCCGCTGGCGAGCGCGCGCCGGGTGAGGGCGATGTCCGCTTCGCGCTGCAGCAGCGTGATCTCGCGCACCGGGTCGGCTTCGATATTCTTTTTCAGGACGCGCACGACAGCTTCGGTGCGCGCGTACTCGGCATCGGTGATCAGGACGATATCGGGCTGCAGTTCCTTGACGCGCACATGCAGGGTATGGGGATCGGTGTGATAGACGAGCTCGATGCGGCGCGCCAGCAGATCGGCCGCGTCCAGGCCAACCGGTTCGCCCAGGTAGACCAGACGCACCAGATCGCCACGGCGTTTTTGCACGAACAGGGTGAACAGTTTGTCGACCAGTACATCGTTGGCAATCGGCTTTTCCGCGTAGGCCAGGCAATTGCTGTCCACCAGACGTTGCTGCAGTAGAAAACGCCCACCCTGGCGTACCGTTTGCAGATAAACATAGTGCTGATCTGCAGGCAGACGCGCGAGCAGCTCGCTCAGCATCAAGGTCTTGCGGCTGTCTTGCATGTCCGACTGCATATTGTGCAAGGCATCGAGATCGATGACGAACAGGGCATTGCCTGTGTCTTGTTCGACCGCGTTGACGAAGGCATGAATCTCGTTAAAAAAGACGATGTCGAAGTCGTACTTGTGCGCGCAAAGCAGCAGCTCGGGTGCATTGTCCTTGACGAAAAAAGTCTGCGACAACATCAGCACATGGTTCTTGTACAGTGGTGCTCCGCTGGTCATCTTGCCTCGCCTTCCTTGCTGTCTATAGCTACTTTTGCACCATGACGATACACGGTATTGCAAAGTCGGGGTGCACAGCGATGCCGGCGGGGCCGCAGGAAAGGCCGTCACGATCCCGCAAAGCGCGTCCCGAACAGACCCACGGCCAGCTCAGCCCACATTAGGAAGAACGCCAGCCCGAGCAAGGCCCCCAGGATCGACCGGTAGAGCCGGTCGCGTACCAGCCGGAACAGCGCGACATACAGCAGGCCGGTGCTCACAAGCAGCACAGCGGCAACAAGGAAATCGGACAGGGTCCACACCACCTCATCGGTGAATTGCATGGCCGTCAGGGGAAGCATCAGGATGGCGAGCGTAAGCAGAAAGACCAGGGCGACACTGCTACCCAGGGTGAGTGGCGTTTTCGAAGGCAAGGACTGGCGCGTTGGCATGGGATTCTCCCGTTGATCAAGAAAGGAGACAGCGTAGCGTGGCTGTGTGAAGGCAGGATGCGTTCGGCATGCAGTGCAAGAAGAAACGCAAGCTGCGCTCAAATATTTACATATTTACAAGCACTTGATTCGATGGAGTTAACATCCAGTTCACAAAAGCTCGCAAGCGTGAGTTCTATGCAACAAGGAGCTTCCCTATGAGTAATGGACAGATTCCCCATTTACCAACAGTTGACGTGAATCAATTCTTTGCCATCATGTCGTTCTGGATTTACAATCACAACGTGTAACTTGGGAATTGGCAACAATCCTGAGGAAAAGACTAACATCTGCCGGTTCGGCGCCATTTTCAATACAGAAAGCCCATAAAAATGCCTCAGAAATATCTTGGACGCGCACTGCGCGTCGCTGCGCTGATCATGATGGGGCTGGTGAGTACCAGCCCGGCCCAGGCGCAGATGCAACCGGGAATCGCCGCTGCCGCGAGCGCTTCCGCCGTGAATGGCCGCACCGCGACCGTGGTCAATGTGAGCCAGGGCGGCAAGAGCGCCGGCGTGCTTCGCAAAGTCAACAGTGTCAACTGGATCGAGTTCGATACCAGTGGCGTGGCGGTCTTCAAGTATGACGAAGTCAAGCGTGACGATTCCTCGATCCATCTGATCGACAATTCGCGCGGCGTGACGCTGCAAGTGGACGTACGTGCGCGCAAAGTCACCTCGATCGATTCGGTCAGCCGCCGCCGTGAAATTGTTTACGACGTACAGTCGGCAACCGCCACGCCAGTGCCGGTCGATGCTGCCGCCGCGTCGAAAGAATTCCGTCCGGTCGGTCCGCTGACCACCCGTGAGCGCGCTTCGGGCGTGCCAATCACGGTCGTGGAAGAAAAACCGAAGTACTGCTGGACCGATGCACTGCTGCGTCCGGCTGGCACGATCCCGGGCCGCATCGCTGATTGCCCGGCTGGCTACTCGCTCAGCGGCGGCAGCTGCAAGCGCACCGCCGACACGATCGCGGCGCCATCGCGCGCTGCCGATTGCCCGGCCGGTTACAACAACAGCGGCAATGCCTGCGAACGTCCGGCCAGCACCAAGGCCAACGCCAATTCGCGTCCGGCCGACTGCCCGGACGGTTATACCAATACCGCTGGTGAATGCTTCCGCCTGTCGGCACCGAAGCCGCTCGACGCGAGCAGCATGACGTGCAAATCCGGTGAAACCAAAATCGAGGCGCGTTGCTTCCGCAGCTGCGAAGCGGGTTACACCAGCAGTGGCAGCAATTGCGTGCGTGCCGCCAGCACCCTGGGCGCCGACAACATGTCGTGCAAGTCTGGCTATCAGAAAAACAGCAAGGGCCGCTGCATCGCCGAATGCGCTGCCGGCTACACCAATACCGGTGAGGCTTGCACCCGCGCTGCCGATACGCTCGGCGCCGACGCCATGGTCTGCAAAGCAGGCGAAACCCGCAATGGTGGCCGTTGCTTCCCAGCCAACGGGAGCTGCGCCAAGGGTGAAGTCTTGCAAGGTGGTCTGTGCTACACCGCTTGCGCCGCCGGTTACGAAGGCGTGGGCACCGCGTGCGTGGCAGCTGCACCGAAAACCTGGGCCCAGTGTGGCATGGGTGCGGCCAAAGACTTGCCTGCTTGCGCTGCAATGTCCTTCGATCCTGCCGCTTCGGTCAAACAGCTGGCACTGGTTGTCGGCCTGACCGGCAGCTCCGGCATTCCGCAAGCGGCACGTCTGGCCGCCATGCAGAAGAAATACAAAGAGCTCAATGACAGCTACGCCAGGGCCAAGGAACAGCCAGCGCTCAAGAAGGCACGCGCGGATTGGGAGCAGGCCAACAGCGGCAAGGATGCGATCCTGCCACTGGACAAGATGGCAGCTGCCAACACCGAAGACGACATGGTGCGCTACGCTGCGCAGATGATCGCGATCGTGGACCTGACCGGTCCAGTCGATACCGGTTCATATCCGAAGTGCTCGGCGCTGTTCCCAGTAAAGTAAGGCAGGTTTAGCAGACGCAGCGTATCGCTGCTTCAGGATGGCGGCAGGGCCACAACGTTTTCGTTGTGCCCCTGCCGCTTTTTTATGCCTTACAGATTGCTGAACGGGTCGCGCCGCTTTTTGGCGATGTAGGCGTCGTAATCATGCTGCGCCATGGAGCGCTCGGCTTTGGGCGGCGCTGGCGGCACCTTGGGCAGGGCTTCGGCAGCTGGCTGTTCGGGCTTGAGCACGACCAGCCATTCGGACCGGGTACTGCCTGATTTCCTGACCGCCGTCTCCATTTTCGGGCTCGCTGGCGCAGGCTCGGGCGCACTTGCGATGGCAGCTGCAAGGGCCGGTGCCGGCGGGCGCGTCACAGCCCTGACCGGATTCGCCGGCGCGCTATGCACCAGCGCGGGCAGCGCTGCTTTTGCCGGCGTCGGGACGGATTTCGCCAGTGGCAACGGCATTTTCTTCGGCACTGTTGCATTGGCCAGTACGATTCGGGAAGCAGGCGGCTTGGGCAGCGCTGCGGGCGCGAACCGTGCCAGCACGGGCACGCTCTTTTTCACCAGTACCGGTTGGCGCAGGACCCGGGCCGTTACAGGCGCGACAGGCGATTTTGCCAGCCGGCGTGGCGCGCTCTTTGCAGGCACATGCGCTACCAGGCGTACGCCTTCTGACGGCGCGGCTGGTTTTGCCTGCGTTGCAGGCAGGCGCGTCGCTTGCGGCGCTGCTTTGGCCAAGATGCCGGTCTGACGCGGCGGCGCCACGACCCTGGCCAGTTGGCGCGGGACCACTGGCGCCGGCACGACCCTGGCGGCCTGACGCGGGACCACCGGCGGCGGCACAACCCTGGCCACCTGGCGCGGGGCCACCGGCGGCGGCACAACCCTGGCCACCTGGCGCGGCGCGACTGGCGCTGGCAGTGCCTTCGTCGGCTGGCGGGCCAGCACTTTGGTCACCGGGCGCAACACCGGCAGCGGCTTCGGCGCGCTGGTCCCATGTGCAGGCAACACAGTCGCCACGGGGCGAGAAACGGCGACCGGCGCTGCGGGCGAGGGCGGCAGCGGGGCAGGGGCAGCGGGTGCAAGGTCGGCGACCGGTCCGCGATCGGGACCGCGATCGGGACCGTCATCGGGCTGGTCGCTCGGATCAAGCGGGGCAAGCGGCGCAAGCGGCGCATCACCTTGCACGCGCCGGTCCTGATCTTCGTCCCGCGCGCGCCGGTCCGGGCCGTCGTCTTCGCAGGTGCGGCGCTGCATGAGCTCACCGCGCCGGTTGATGCGCTGCTCAACCCTGCAATTGCCTTCCCAAAAGACTTCAGTCGGCGCTCGCTCGTAACGGCGCAGCGGGCGCTGATCGCGCCAGTCCTGGGCCTGGGTGGCGTATGGCGCCGCCAGCAGGGCAATCGGGAGCACGAGCTTTTTTAGTGTGGTCATGATGGTTCCTTCAGGTCAGGCTGCCCATCGTACGCTTGCCGGGTTCGCCAGATAGTCCCGTTCCTGTATCACACGTAAGCAATCGTTTCGATGCCACGCTTTGGCCCGCTGCGCAAAATGGGCAAAGAAGTATCATTGGCAAGAAGTACAATGACTTCCTTTCTTTGGTGCCACGCTTATGACTGAACAGATCTTCAAACCACGCATCGCACCCCGTAATTTGCCGGATTTGCTCATCACGGCCAGTGTGGGATTGCTGCAAGTGCTGATACTGATCGGCTTACCCGGGGCGCTCGCGTACGTGCTTAGCCGCAATCCGGTGGTCACGCTGGTGTGCATGACCGCCGCCAACGTGCTGTTTGCCCTGTTTTCCGTGTCGAAGGTGGTGCTCGTTGCCGAGGGAATCCGCTTTTCCCGCGCGCTGGGTTCACCAAAACTGATCGCCTGGGATGCCATTACCGGCGTTGCCGAGGCGCCGCGCAAAGAATTGATTGTCCGCGGCTGGCTATGGCCGATTTTTCCCGCGCGCGAACTGACCACCACCCTCACTTCGCTGGGCCATTACCGTATCGACTATGGCCAGCGCTCCGTCTATTTCCCGCCACGCGATGGCGCGGCTTTTGTCGCCGCGATCGCAGCGCGGCGGCGCGCGCGCAGCGCATGAAAATTGCACGGCGATTGCCCTTGGGAGTATTTTCAGTCGTATAATTGTTTTACTATGGACAGGTTCCCGCCTTCCCCCAACCCGATACGGCGCGCTGTCATCGCGGGGACGCTTGCGGTCACGCTGCTGCCCGTGCGCGCGGCGCCGCGCGAACTGCTGGTCGTGGGAGGGCACTTTGCGCGCGTCTACGAACGCGCGGACGGCAACTTCAGCGGGATGGGCCCGGACATTCTGCGCGCCCTTGCCGGCGCACTGGGCCAGTCCTTGCACTTCGACCTGGTGCCGTGGGCACGGGCCCAGTCGATGGTCGCGAAGGGCCAGGCCGATCTGCTGGTTGGCCCCTACAAATCGCCTGAGCGGCAAGCCCTGTTTTCATTTTCCGAGCGCGCTTTTTATGTCGACGAGATGGTTTTTTACGCCCGCGCCGGCGAATTGTTTATCTGGGACGGCCGCTTCGCCTCGCTGCGCAACAAGCGCATCGTCTGCATCAACGGCTGGGCGTATGGCGATGCCTTCGATGCTGCGCGCCCGCACCTGCATCTGCACCAGACCAATTCCGTGGAGGCAGGCCTGGCCATGCTGGCCCATGGCAGGGTCGATCTGTTCGCAACCAACCGGCGCAATACCGAAGGCGTCGTACCGTTCCTGGAACTGCAGGGCAAGGTAGCGCCGCTGGAGCGCATCATCACCACCCAGCACGGCTACTTTGCCTTTCCCAGGCTGTCGGAATACGAGGCCATCGTGGCACGTTTCGACCGTGCCTTCAACGCCTTCGCCGAGCGCGGCGAGCTACAAAGACTGGGCCGGCGGCTGGACGTGCGCGTGGAATAAGGCTGAACCCGGCAGGGACGATTGGCACTATACTTTGTGGCTAACTCATCCATTCGGAGACGCCCTTGAACACAGTTCTGATGTCTTTACGCCGCGCAGGCGTGCTGCCCGCTTTGCTGCTCACTTGTGCCAGTGGCATCGCCGCCGAAACGGCGCCCGCGCAAATCACCGCAGTCAAGGCGGCCAGCATGGTGGATGTCCGCAGCGGCGCCCTGGTCAGCAACGCCGTGGTGCTGATCAGCGGTGAACGCATTACCGCCGCCGGCAGCGGCCTAGCCATTCCCGCCGGCGCGACGGTGATCGATCTGGGCGCCAAAACACTGCTGCCAGGCCTGATTGACGCCCATACCCATCTGACCGGCAACCCGGAAGACGCCGGCTACTCCAGCGTGCGCATCTCGGTGCCGCGCGCTGCCCTGGCCGGTGCCAAGAACGCGCGTCTGACACTGCAGGCCGGCTTTACCACGGTGCGCGACGTGGGCGCCGAAGGCTACGCCGACATCGGCCTGCGCGACGCCGTCAATGACGGTGATGTACCGGGGCCGCGGATCGTCGCTTCCGGCCCCGCGCTTGGCATCACGGGCGGCCATTGCGACGACACCATGCACGCGCCGCAGTACAACGCGGTCGCGACCGGGGTGGCCGACGGCGTCGAGGAAGTCATCAAGCGCACGCGCCAGATCATCAAGTACGGCGCCGACGTCATCAAGATTTGCGCCACCGGCGGCGTGCTGTCGATGGGCGACGATCCGCGCGCCTCGCAGTATTCGCCGCAAGAGCTCAAGGCGATCGTGACGGAAGCGCACCGGCTCGGCCGCAAGGTGGCAGCGCACGCGCATGGCGGCGAAGGCATCCGGCTGGCTGTGCTGGCGGGCGTTGACTCGATCGAGCACGGTTCCTACATCGACGATGACGGCATCAAGCTGCTCAAGGAGCACAAGACCTGGCTGGTGCCCACGCTGTATCTGGGCGCCTGGCTGATCGACAATGCCGAAGCCATCAAGCTGCCCAAGCCCTTGCTTGAAAAGGCCAAGGTCGTGCTGCCTGCGGCCAGGGTCAATATCGGCAAGGCGATCAAGGCCGGCGTGCCGATTGCCTTCGGCACCGATGCCGCGGTGTACCCGCATGGCCAGAACGGACGCGAGTTCGCGGTGCTGGTCAAGCTGGGCATGACGCCGATCCAGGCGGTCCGCAGCGCCACCGTGAACGCCAGCGAGCTGCTGGGCATGAGCGACAGGGTTGGCGCGATTGAGGCGGGCAAATACGCCGACCTGATCGCGGTCGACGGCGAGCCGCTCAAGGATGTGGCGACGCTCGAGCGCGTGCAGTGGGTCATGAAGGGCGGGGCGGTGGTGCGCTAGCAGGGCAGGTATACTGGCGCTTTTTTCTGACTGGATGTTCGTGATGGCGCCTTCCCCTGAACTGCGCGCGCAAGCGCTGCGCTGTTTGCTCGAGCCTGACCCGGCGCATAAAATGGCGTGCATCGACGCCATGGCTCGCGCCTGGCACGGCGGCGGCTGGGTGATCGCGTCAGACGCCGCGTTGCAGGCCGATGGCGCCATCCCTGGCCGTCCTGTGCGCCCGGAACTGGTGCCGCCACGCCTGGTGGGCCGCCGCTCGATGGCAACGGCGGAAGGGCGCGCCATGCTGATCCATTCGCTGGCGCACATCGAATTCAACGCGGTCAACCTCGCGCTGGACGCCCTCTGGCGCTTTCCGGGCATGCCGGCCCGGTACTACACCGACTGGCTGAAAGTGGCCAGCGAAGAGGCTTACCATTTCACCTTGCTGGCGGCGCATCTGCGGACGCTCGGCCACCAGTACGGCGATTTTTCTGCCCATGACAGCTTGTGGGAAATGGTCGAGCGCACGTGCGACGATATCGTCGCGCGCATGGCGCTGGTGCCGCGCACGCTGGAAGCGCGCGGACTCGATGCGATTCCGCCGCTGCGCGCCAAGCTGGCGCAGGCCGGCGATCTGGCCGCGGCCGCGATTCTTGACATCATCCTGCGCGATGAAGTGGGCCATGTGCAGATCGGTAACCACTGGTATCTGCATCTGTGTCGCGAGCAGGGACTCGACCCCGGTCCGACCTACGACGTGCTGGCCGCGCGCTACAGGGCGCCGGTGCTCAAGGGACCGTTCAATATCGATGCAAGGCGGCTGGCCGGCTTCAGCGAAGCGGAACTGGCTGCGCTGGCGGGCTGGCCGCGTCCGTGAACCGGGCGCGTCGGCGCCCACAGGTCCAGATAGATGTCGGAGCGGTTCATCAGCGCGTTCTGCATTTCTGAAAAGCGTGCCTGCGGCGCGTGCACGCGCCGGTCGAAAGCACTGTAGCCCAGCCCGAGGCGGCCGCCTTCGATGTCGAAGCCGCTCAGCGTCAGAATGCTCGGCAGCAGATCGAAGTGCACAATCTCTGCGCTCGTCGCCTGCGCGGCGTCGGCTGACAGGAACAGGTTGTAGATGGTGCGCTCGGGCAGGGTGTCGAGTTTGTCGGTCAGCGGATTTTTGCGCGCCAGATGGTCGCCCAGAATGACCACATTGGTATTGACAAAGTAGCCGCTGTGTTTGATGTATTGAACAAACGCCGCCAGATCGGCAGCGCTGCAGCCAATTACGCCGGAAAAGCCGTGGTAGCCGCGGCGCGCGCAGTCGCCTGACAGGTGGCCGTTCGGTTCATGCGTGTTCACTGTGAGCAGGGTCAGGTTGAAATGCGCGCCGCTGGCCTGTAGCGCGTCGAGCTTCCGGCGCGCCCTGGCGAACAGGCCGCCGTCATACAAGCCCCAGCCATTCATCTCGTTCTTGCCGGCGCCGGCCGCCAGCCAGTCTTCCTTGCCATAGATCTCATGGTAGCCATGACTGCGCAGGAATTTGCCCTTGCCCGCAAACGTCGGCGAGGCGCCGCCCATGAACACATTGCGGTAGCCCGACTGGGCCAGGATGTCGGCAAGGCAGCTGGCATTCGGCAGGAAGGAAGCGACTGCCTCGCCCTGGGTGTTTTCGTCGAACAGCGTGACGCGCTTGAGCGGCAGAGCGCACTGCGTTGCCACCAGGCCGGCGATGGTCCAGCCGGTGCCGGGCGCCTGGCGGAAGGCGGGGAAGCGCACGCCGCCCAGGGCATCGAGTGGCGCCAGCAGGTTGGTGCCGAGTGCGCTCTCGCTGCGATAGCCGGCCTCCAGACTTTCGACGTAGATCAGCACCAGGTTTTTGGGCGCGCGCGCGTGGATGGGGACCGTCTGCGGTGCGATGTAGTGGGTGCCGAAGTAATCCGGCCCGTAGCGGGCCAGCACATGGTTGAGCGCCGCGATCTGGATCATCCAGTGCAGCACGGCGCCAAGCAGCAGCACTGCAGGCAGGGCAAGGCGAACCGGGCGCCGGCGCAGCACGGGCACGGCGGTCCGGCTGCGCTCGAAGCAGAACGTCAGTATCAGCAGCAGCACAGGCGCGATCACGCACCAGCGCACGAAGCGCTTGAGCAAAACCGGGTCTGTTGCGACCAGGCCCTGCATGCCGAAGTCCAGGTGGTACAGGATCTGATCGATATCCGGTACGCCGAAATAGCGGTTGAGCCAGTAGCTCAGGCACAGCAGCAGATAGGCCGACAGGTACAGCGTGTAGCGCGAAATCTGTTCAACAACTGAGGTTTGAAAATGGTGCGGTCGGTTCATGCGCACATCATATTGGGGTGCGCGGTAAAACTCAGTTAAGACCGTGTAACGCTGCGTAAATCTATGTATCGTGACGTGTCGGCTACGGTGCGCCCAGCAGCGGCGCGGGGGTGGCGCTGATGCCCTGCGCTTCGGCGCCGCTGCGCTCGGCGGTGCAGGCGCGCTGGAACGCGGGCCGCAGCTTGAGCCGTTCAAGATAGCGCTGTACTGGCGGCGGGAAGGCCGCGGCCATGCCAAGATACTCGGCCAGCAGCAAGGCGTAGCCGACCGAGATGTCGGCCATCGTGAAACGGCCGCAGCACATGTGGTCCTGCTTGGCGAGCAGGGGTTCGAGCGTCTTGAGCCGGCCGAGGAACCAGCGCCGGTAATCCTCGGCAGCCTGTGGCAGGCGGCGCGCTTCCGGCTCGAAGCGCTCGTAGCGCAGGATGATCGTTAGCGGGAAAGTGAGGGTGGCTTCGCCGAAGTGCAGCCAGTTCAGGAACACGCCAAAGTCCGGTTCGTGCGCGCCCGCCACCAGCTCGGAAGGCCCGTATTGCACACCTAAATAATGACAGATGGCGGCCGATTCGGTCATGCGCAGCGCGCCGTCGAGCAGCGTCGGCACGGTGCCCAGCGGGTTGATGTCCAGGTAGGCGCGGTCGAGCGCGCGCGGCGGAAAGGCCAGCACCTTGAGCTGGTAGGGCAAGCCCAGCTCTTCCAGCGCCCATAGCGGGCGGAACGAGCGGGCGGCGACGCAGTGGTAGAGCATAATCATCTTGAAGGCCTGTTCGTAAAGAATGCCGCAGTCCGGGAAAAATAGGATTTTACTGATGAGAACGGTACACTACTTCTGTTTTTCCGAAGTGACGCTTCATTAAATACATGTTTTATATCTGAAACTTGAAAGTTACACTACGCCTCATTCCTGTCGGTACAGTCCGGCTGGCGCACATTCATCTTCTCACTGGGGAATAACAAAACATGGCGACTGACCAGCCCGGCATAACAATCAAAAAACTTGGTGCAAGCGAGATTGCATCGTATCTGTTCATGGCAGCGCTGTTGTTGCTGGTGTTGGTCAAAGGTTTGCTGGGCGCACTGTTCGCCGGCTTGCTGGTGTATTCCCTGGTGCATCTGCTGGCGCCGCGCATCGGACGCCGCTTCAGCGATGAGCGCTCGCGCATGCTCGCTGCCGGCGTGATCGGGCTGGTGATCATTATGACACTGGCTGCCGCCGTCTGGGGCGTCACCACGCTGCTCAAGGGCGACGCCAACAGCATGAGCCACATGTTCCAGAAAATGGCCGACATCATCGACGGCGCACGCGGCCAGGTGCCACCCTGGCTGAGCGAGCGCCTGCCGCTCGACGCCGACGCGGTGCGCGAAATGCTGACCGGCTGGCTGCGCGAACACGCCTCGGAGGCGCGCGCGATCAGCGCCGAAGCCGGCATGGCTGCGACCCGCGTCCTGCTTGGCCTGATCATCGGCGTCATGGTGGCGCTGCACGACACGATCACGCCGGAGACGCACCCGCCGTTCGCCGCCGCGCTGCTCGAGCGCGCCCGCCGTCTGGCACATGCTTTCCGCAGCATCGTGTTTGCCCAGGTCTGGATCTCGGGTATCAATACGATTCTGACGGCAGTCTTCATCTTCGTGGTACTGCCCATGGCCGGCATCAAGCTGCCGTTCTCCAAGACGCTGGTGGCGATCACGTTTGTGGCCGGCTTGCTGCCCGTGATTGGCAATCTGATCTCGAACTCGGTGCTGGTGGTGCTGGCGCTGTCGCATTCGCTCGATGTGGCGCTCGCGTCGCTGGCCTTCATGATCGTGCTGCACAAGCTGGAATACTTCCTCAATGCGCGCATCATCGGCGCCCATATCAATGCGCGCTCGTGGGAGCTGTTGATTGCGATGCTGGTCGGGGAAGCGGTATTTGGCCTGGTCGGGGTGGTCGCGGCGCCCGTCTTCTATGCCTACGTCAAGGAAGAACTGCGCGCGCGCCAGTTAATTTGACCACAGGGCGGGCACCCCTGTGCCCGCCAAGGTTTTACTTGAACGCGTAATTCAGGCTGGCATAAAAGCGCCGGCCGCGCACATCGGTGTAAGTCGGATCGTAGCCGGAGATGAAGTAGTAGGCCTGATTCGAATACGGCGGTGCCTTGTCGAACAGGTTCTGCACGCCGGCGCGCAGCTTCAGGCTTTTCGATACCGAATACGCCATCGAGGCGTCCCACAGCGAGTAGGCCTTGACGTGATTGGCGTCGACCACGCTGCCGTCGTCGATGTTGATGGCCGAATTCTGGTCTTCGTACGAGGACGAGAAGGTGTTCGACAGGCTGGCCGAGAGGGCGCCCTGTTCCCAGTCCATCGTTACGGTATGGCGCCAGCGCTGCACCACGCTGTCGGTCACGAACTTGCCCAGATTGCTGATGTAGGCGTCGCCGGGACTGGTCTGGATCTTCGAATCGAGTACATACGTGCCGTTCAGGCGCGCGCCGAAGCGGCCAAAGGCGGTGTCGATGCGGTGCAGGTCAATCACCAGATCGAAGCCGCTGGCCACCTGGGCGCCCCGGTTTTCCTTGTGCAGCTCGATATAGTCGATCAGGCCATCGTCGTCGCGGTGCACCAGGTCGCCGTATTTGGCCAGATTGCCAAGGATGATGTCGTCCCCGATTTCGCTGATCAGCTCGGTGCGCTTGATGTGCCAGTAATCGAGGCTGGCGTTCCACTGCTTCGACGGCTCGATCACGATCCCGGTGGAGTACTGCTGGCTGCGTTCCGGCTTCAGGTTGGCATTGCTGTAGCGGCGCGTATCCCAGTTGTCGGCGCAGTCGGAGTAGTTGTTGTCGACGGTGGCGCAGTAGACCGGGTCGGGCAGGGTGGCAGTGGCGCTATACACCGTCGGGCGGTACAGGTCCGACATCGACGGCGCGCGGAAGCCTTTGCCGGCCGAGGCGCGCAGCATCAGCGATTTGCTCGGGGTCCAGGCAACCCCCACTTTGGGACTGAGCGCGCCGCCCACTTGCTGGTAACGGTCGTAGCGGGCGCTCATCTGCGCCTGCCACTGTTTGCTGAAGGGTGCGAGCAGTTCGCCGAACTCCGCGTACACCTTGCGCCGGTCGCTGGTGGCCTTGCCGCCTTCGGGCGCGGCATCGTTGTTGATGTTGTCGCTCATGAGCAGTTCGGACGGGTTGAACGAGGTCCGCTCGCGCCGCACTTCACCGCCAAACGCCACGCCCAGATCGCCGCCGCCGAGCGCCATCAGCGAGCGCGATGCCTTGAAATCGAGCGAATCCATGGTGCCGCGCGCGCGCCGCACCACGTCGTTGACCTGAATGCTGTTCAGGAGCGCGACGCCGGCAGGGCTGGACGGTCCGAACGGATTGATCAAACCGCTGGCAATCCCTTCGAGCAGTTCGTTGTAGAGCACATAGCCATGGGTGTCCTTGTCCTTGACGGTATTGACGCTGTGGTTGTAGCCAACGTCATAGTCCCAGCCGGCGGCAGTGCCATTCACGCCGACCACGAAGCGCTGGCTTTCGCTGGTCAGCTCACTGGTGCGCCGGCCTGCTTCGTTCAGGCGCATGCGCAGTTCAACTTCGCCGGGGATGTCGTCGTCGAGCTGGTCCAGACCGGTGTCGGCCAGCGCCGGGATCTTGCGGTAATCGATATAGCCGGTCACGCGCGCGGACGAGCCGACATAGTCGGTACGCGAGCGGCTCAGGGCCACTTCGGCATAGGCCTGGGTGCTGTCGTTGAGCTTGAGGACGCCGCGCGTCAGCAGGTTCTGCTTGGTCGACTTGGGATACAGCTCGGTGTCGCCCATGTAGTCGTAAGTGCAGGCATCGACGCCGCCGGTGCCTTCGGGCAGATACAGATTGGCCGGGGGCGCACAGTTCGGGATCGACAGATTGATGGTGCGGTTGGTAATCGGCTGGCCATTGAGCAGGAAGCCGCTCTCCTGCAGATGGTCGCGCTGGGCCGAGGTCAGGCGGATATTGGCCGGGCTGGTAAAGCCGGACAGCAGGTGGCCCAGCCGTTCCGGAATTTTCAGATCGCTGACAAAGCGGCGCTGCGTAGTCGACAGGCGGTCGGTGCGCTGCACGTCGGCCACCGCGAAGACGTTGAAGCCGTCTTTTTCCAGTTCGCCTGCGCCCAGGCTGATGGTCAGCGCACGCTTGCCGGCGCCGCCTTCTTTGGTTTTGAGGCCGTAGGCATTGATTTCGGCGCCGCGGAAGTCCTTGCGGGTGATGAAATTGATCACGCCGCCGATGGCGTCCGTGCCATACAGGGCTGACGCGCCGTCCAGCAGGACCTCAACGCGGGCCAGGGCGGCGGCCGGGATATTGTTCAGGTCAACGCCGGTATCGTCGCCGGGCGAAGCGAAGTTGGCCATGCGGCGCCCGTTCAGCAGCACCAGGGTCGACGAGGTGCCGATGCCGCGCAGGTTGGCACTGTTGAAGCCGCGCTGGTCGCCGCCGACGTTGATGCTGGCGCCGTCGGTCAGGCCACCGCTGTTGGCTGAAATGCGCGACATCAGTTCCGCCGCCGTGGTCACACCGGCCTTGTCGATCTGCTCGCGCGTGATGACCTGGACCGGCAGCGGCGTTTCGGTTTCGATCTGCTTGATGGCGGAACCGGTGATCTCCACGCGTGCGATCGGTGCGTCGGGCGTCTGGGCCCATGCGCCGGCATGGGCCAGCAGGGCAGCGGCGACGGCGACGTGCTTGAGCGTCAGGTTGAAACTGGGGTGTGTCCGGTGTTGCTTGCTCATGTGGGAGGGCTCCGATGGTCAGCGATATAAACCGTTTAGCCGGTTTGGGCGGAATAAAGTAAGTGTTAGATAATGTTGCACTTTACTTATGTCGATACGAAAACTCAATACCTTTCGACGCCGGAGCGGCTGATACACTATCGCCCAACAACACCGTGTGGAGCTATTTTGAGCTGGGATTATCCGAATCCGTTTTTACAAACCCTCGCGCCACGGGCCGAGGATATCGATGGACTCAATCACACCAACAATGCCGTGTATGTGCAGTGGTGCGAGCAGATCGGCTGGGCCCATTCCGAAAAACTGGGACTGGGTATCGATGACTATCGGCGGCTGGACCGGGCCATGGCGATCCGGCGTGGCGAGTACGATTATTTGCTGCCCACGTTTGCCGGGGAAGCGCTGACGCTGGCCACCTGGCTGGTGGGCGGCGATGGCAAGCTGGTGATGGAACGGCGTTTTCAGCTGGTCCGGCAAAGCGACCAGGCGACCGTGTTGCGTGGGCGCTGGGAGCTGGTGTGCATCGAGATGAGCAGCGGCCGCGCGCGCAGGATGCCGCCGGAGTTTGTTGCGGCCTATGTGTCGCAGGTGGTGGCGCAGTAGAACATCGTCCCCGCTCGTGCAGGGACGATGTGGGGGGCACTCAGGCTTTCAGCGCCTCGGTACTGATCGGCAGCTTGCGAATCCGCTTGCCGGTTGCCGCCGCAATTGCATTCGCCACGGCCGGCGCCAAAGGCGGCACACCGGGCTCGCCGATCCCGGTCGGGTTGGCCGTTGAAGGCACGATGTGCACCTCCACGCGCGGCATGTCGGCGATCCGGATCGGCTGGTAGTCATGGAAGTTCGACTGGTCCACCTTGCCGTCGGTCAGCGTGATGGCGCCATTCATGGCCGCCGACAGCGCGAAACCGACCGAGCTTTCCACCTGCGCGCGGATCACGTCCGGATTGATGGCGGTGCCGCAATCGACCGCGCACACCACGCGGTCGACCCGGAAGCTGCCGTCGTCCTTGACCGTCACCTCCGCCACTTGCGCGACATAGGTATTGAATGCCTCGTGCACCGCGATGCCACGGCCGCGCCGTTCGCCCGCCTTGGCTGCGGCCACCGGCGAGCCCCATCCCGCTTTCTCCGCCGCCAGCTTGAGTACCCCGGCGTGACGCGGATGGTGTTCCAGCATCGTCAGGCGCCATGCGACCGGATCCTTGCCAGCGGCTTGCGCCAGTTCGTCGATGAAGGTCTCGGTGGAAAACGCGGTGTGGGTCGATCCCACCGCGCGCCACCACAGCACCGGCACGCCCACGTCGGTCGGGGTGTGCAGATCGACCCGCATGTCGGGGATCGCGTAGGGCAGATTGCTGGCGCCTTCGACCGAGGTGCCGTCCACCCCGTCCTTGATGAGGCCTGCGAAGGGTGAGCCGGCGACGATCGATTGTCCCACCAGGCGATGGCGCCATCCGACCAGGCGGCCTTCGCTGTCCAGTCCGGCCATGATCCGGTGATGGAACATCGGCCGGTAGTAACCGGCGCGCATGTCATCCTCGCGCAGCCAAACCAGCTTGACCGGCGCGCCGCCCTTGATCGCCTTGACGATGTTGGCCGCCTCCAGCACGTAGTCCGAGTCCTTGTTGGCGCGGCGCCCGAAGCTGCCGCCCGCGTACAGGGTGTGGATGGTGACCTGTTCCGGCTTGAGACCGAACACGCCGGCAACCATGGCCTGGTCCAGCGTGTGCATTTGCTCGCCGTTCCAGACTTCGCAACTGTCCTTGCCCAGTTTGATCACGCAATTGAGCGGTTCCATGGCCGCATGCGCGAGGTAAGGGAAGTCGTAAGACACATCGAAACTGCGGGCGGCGCCGGCGATGGCTTTTTCCGGATCACCCTTGCCGCCTGCGGCGGGCAGGCCCGGTGTTTTGGCCAGCGCCTGATACTGCTTGAGAATCTGGTCGGTGCCGCGCGTGAACGCGGCGCTGTCATCCCACTCCACCAGCAGCGCTTCGCGGCCTTGCTTGGCGCTCCAGGTATCCTTCGCCAGCACTGCCACGCCGCTTGGAATCTGCACCACATTGACCACGCCCTTGACGGCTTTGGCCTTGGAAGCGTCGAAGGACTTGACCTTGCCGCCAAAGCGCGGCGAGTGCGCGACCACGGCTGTCAGCATGCCCGGCATGTGAATATCCTGGGTGAACACGGCCTTGCCGGTGGTCTTGTCGACGCTGTCCTTGCGTGGCGCATGCCGGCCAATCAGCTTGAAGTCGGCGGCGTTCTTGAGTTTGACGTCGGTGGGCACGCTCTGCTCGCTGGCGGCGTGCGCTAGCTGCCCGAAGGTGGCCTTGTTGCCGGAGGCCTTGTGCGTGACGACGCCGTTGGCGACAGTGATATCGGCCGGCGCCACCTTCCATTGCTGGGCCGCGGCGCTGACCAGCATGGCCCGTGCCGATGCACCGGCCTTGCGCAGCTGTTCCCACGAATTGGCCATGGCGCTGCTGCCGCCGGTACCCTGCATCGGGCCCCAGGACAGATTGTTATAACGCTTGGCGTCAGCCGGTGCAGCCTCCACCCGGACCTTCGACCAGTCGGCGTCCAGCTCTTCGGCAACGATGGTGGCCAGGCCGGTATACGTACCCTGGCCCATTTCGAGATGCTTCGAGATGACCGTGACGCTGCCATCTTCGGCAATGCGCAGGAAGGCATTCGGCTCGAAGGGCGTGGCTTTGGGCGCGGTTTTGGTGGCGGCGGCGACGGCAGGCAAATAGATGGCCAGCGTCAGGCCAGCGGCGCCTTGCAGGAAGCTGCGCCGGCTTTCGTTTTCAATGCGTGTGGTTGTCATGGTGTCCCCTGGCTCAGGCAAGCGTTTTTGCCGCTTCGTGGATGGCGGCGCGGATGCGGACGTAGGTAGCGCAGCGGCAGATATTGCCGCCCATCGCTTCGTCGATATCCTGGTCGGTGGGCTTGCGGTTACGGGCCAGCAGCGCCTTGGCGCTCATGATCTGGCCCGACTGGCAGTAGCCGCACTGGACCACGTCCAGCTTTTGCCAGGCATCCTGCACGGCCTTGCCGACCTTGTCGGTCGCAGCGCCTTCGATGGTGACGATCTTCTTGCCGACCGCCGCCGACACCGGCGTGCTGCACGAGCGAACCGCCTCGCCATTCAACTGCACGGTGCAGGCGCCGCACAGGCCCATGCCACAGCCGAACTTGGTACCAGTCATCTGCAGCGTATCGCGCAGGACCCACAGCAGCGGTGTATCGGGTTCAGCGTCGGCGCGGGTGGCCTTGCCGTTGATATTCAGAGTGATCATGGGAGGTGTCCAATCGGCGTGGGGAAGGTGAACTATTGTCATGGTGGAATGATCGGGGGCGATAGTCCAAAGCAACGAATTTCTTGCCTAATTCTCTGGCGGGCGGGAGCAACAGGACAGCGATGACGTGCGCCGAGGTAACATATAGGCAAGCAGACCGAGGAGAGCAGCGATGAAGCAGATGGACGCCCAAGCCCAGCAACTGGACCGCCTGGAGCAGGCACGCGCCACCCTGGCGGCCAGTGTTGCGCGCTGGGCCGGGCCCGATCAGGACCCGTGGACCGGCCCGATTCCCGGACTCAAGCTGTTCCAGCGCACGGCGCCATCGGAGCCCTTGAGCTGCATGTATGACCCGAGCGTGACCCTGATCGTGCGTGGCCGCAAGCGGGTGCTGCTGGGTGAAGACATTTTTCTGTACGATGCCGGCGAGCTGCTGATCACCTCGGTCGATCTGCCGGCCATTGGCGAAATCATCGAAGCCAATCCGGCCCGGCCTTTTCTGTCGCTGTCCATGCGGCTCGACCAGCGCGTGATGACGGAGCTGATCGTCGAGGGAAATCTGCGCCCGCCACGCAACGAGCCGACCGGGCGCGGCATGACGGTGGGGCAGGCCAGCCTGCCGCTGTTTCAGGCATTCCAGCGCCTGCTCGACCTGCTTGACGCCCCTGACGAGATTGCCGTGCTGGCGCCCTTGATCCAGCGCGAAATCCTGTACCGCCTGATGGTGAGCGAGCAGGGCACGCGGCTATGGCAGATTGCCTCGCTTGGCAGCCAGGGCCAGCGCATCGCGCGCGCCATTGAGTGGCTCAAGGCACATGCCACCGAACCGCTGCGGGTGGACGAGCTGGCGGCCTCGGTGCAGATGAGTACTTCGACCTTCCACCACCATTTCCGCGCGCTCACCGCCATGAGCCCGCTGCAGTTCCAGAAATGGTTGCGCCTGCACGACGCGCGCCGGCTGATGCTGACCGAGCATCTGGATACGGCCACGGCGGCGTTCCGGGTTGGCTATGAGAGTCCGTCGCAGTTCGGGCGCGAATATCACCGCTTGTTTGGTGCGCCGCCGTTGCGCGACATTGCCAGCTTGCGGCGCGGGCCGGCTGCGGCGCCGGCGCATGAGCCTATCATGGCCGTCAACTGAAGCGATGCATAACGGTAGAGATTTAGGAATTAGGGAGCTTATGCGATGCACGGGATTTTCCTGGAAGTGATTATCAGCGCAGAGGATGCATCTTCCGTTAGACTCCATAGCAGAGATGAAATCGAGGAGGCGTTGGAGGAGGCGTTAGTTGAAAGTGGTTTGGGTGAAGTAACGGGCGGCGGTGGCGGGATGGGACTGTATGTAATCGATATGGAAGTCGAGGCGTAATTGATGCGCGCTACCGCGATCAGCGAAAACAGCGCCAGCAGTTGTCGGCTTGTCGCGACAAGCCGCTCTCGTCGAGTTCCGTGTATTCGAAAGCGCAAAGGAAGCGCACTAAATGATTCATGCATTTGACGACATCGATAGAATTTTAGCTGAACATGCAGATTTCGCAGACGCTTCAGCGGGGGTTAGCGAAGCGACGATCAGGGCTGCTGAGGCATATCTTGAGGTGCGCTTTTCAGTTTCATATTCGGAATTTTTGCGCAAGTGGGGGACACTTTCGTTCGGACCAATCGAGTACTATGGACTTATTGATTCAGAGTTCGTGCACTCCGGTATTCCGGACGCTGCTTGGTACACCCAGAAGCTGAGACAGGACGTCGCGCTTCCAAAGCACCTCGTTATTCTCGTAGATAACGATGGCGACGAATACTACTGCCTAGATACGTCTACATTCGACAGTCGTGGCGAATGTCCGGTTGTAGTCTGGGATTGTCCCTCGGCGGCGGTCTCTAGAATTAAGGGGGACAATTTTGCGGAATTCCTCCTGCAAAATATCAAAGACTTCATCGCGTAGTTACGAGAGGTGGGCAAGGCCGCGGCCAGGTGGTGGCGGCGACGTCAACTCTGCTCCGTATGCGTGGCGGCATCAGCCAATCTTCAATGAACTGCGCTCAGCCGAGACAAGGAGGGCCGTCGCCGCTGCATGTCAGTGTATTATCTCTATAACAAAAAATGATGGGCGATGACTTTGCGACCGCGTACAGATACTTTCTTCCGAT
Organism: Telluria sp.; assembly: GCA_036399735.1. GTDB lineage: Bacteria > Pseudomonadota > Gammaproteobacteria > Burkholderiales > Burkholderiaceae_D > Telluria_A. The sequence goes on from DASWMN010000304.1 coordinate 40,755, forward strand.
TTATCTCTTCACCCATGCTGGTGCCAACCAGGGATGCCACAGGCGCGGTGAACGCCGAGACGGATTTGGGACAGGCAAGGGACGACGGCGATTGTCTGGCGAATGCCACTTTGAACCCGGATCAAGGATCGCTTTATCTGGCGGCGCTGTTATACCTGCTCGCTCCAGCGGCGATCGTTTTATTCTATTTCTCTGACTGGCCTTTCCTGATTCTGTTCATGACTGGGCTAGCCACCTTCCTGGCATCGCTCAGGTCGAAAATTACACAGTCACACCGGCCGCCGCTTTTGCGTGCGACCTGGCCCTTGCTGGCGATGGCGGCCGGAATAGTCTGGCTATCGGGCACGCTGCCGCCCTTCGCGGAAAATACCGATTGGGTCAAACACTACGCAATATTGAACAGTCTCATTGACCAGCCGTGGCCGCCGAAGTTCGTCACCGAAAACGGAACGGCGTCGCTGCGATACTCGCTTGCTTACTACGCGTTGCCAGCGGCGGTCTGCAAATTGTTTGGCGCATCGATTCTGCCGTTCGCGCTGTTCGTATGGACCACACTCGGCCTCTATCTTGCCTTGATATTCGCGTTCGGCCGCACAGTCCGTCCGGCGTCGTGCATGTTTATGCTGGCAGGCGTTTTCATTTTATTTAGCGGCGCCGATCTCATTGGCACCTACTTGACTGGGCTGTCGCGCGGTCCAGTCATGCACATTGAATGGTGGTGGAAGCCATTTGGCTCCTTCAGCTCGATTGTCACAAATTTGTTCTGGGCGCCTCAGCACACCTTGCCGGCATTGCTTGGCGTGTTCATGGTGCTGCGCCATCCCCGTGCAGCTGTGCAAAATGCGGGGGTTACCCTTGCAGCGGTCGCGGTCTGGTCGCCATTCGCGATGATCGGACTGGCGCCCATCTTCGTCTGGGCCTTGTACAAAGCTGGTTTTCGGGCGCTTTTATCGCGCTCGAATCTGATCGTCGCACCAGTGTTGCTGATCGTTGCAGCGCATTTTTTGGCCGAAGGTTCGGGTGACATACCGGGCGGTTTGCTATGGAACGTGGAAGGCTGGAATGTCGGCGGATGGCTGATTTTCTTGACGCTGGAGTTCGTCGCGATGGCTGTGGCACTGCTGATCGTGACGCCACAACGGTCTCTGTTGGTATGTCTGACCGTTATATTTCTGATTTTCCTTTCCTTGTTCCAGTTTGGTTTCTATAACGACCTGCTGATGCGTGCATCGATCCCTTCACTGGGCATCCTGGCGCTGCTGGCAGCAAACGCGGTCATGTATGCGCCCAGCGATATTCGCAAGGCGCCGCTGATCATTCTTCTGGTGATAGGCCTCGTCACGCCGCTGGGGGAAATAATGCGGTCGACAGTGGCAAAAAGGATGGTGCAGCGCGATACATTCACGATCAAGGGATTGCTGCGCGAGATGCCTCAGGCGGAGGCCCAGTATCTCGTTTATAAGGATGCGGACAATCCAGTGTCCGTGGATAACATCGTGAACTTATCGAATATCACGTTTCATGGATTTGGTGATGCGCGTTTCGATGTGAACCGAAGACTCGTCCAATCGCTGGCATTCACAGACGGCGGCCTGGTATCAAGTGAAATTGTCCTTCCCGCGGGATTGTACAGATTGCAGGCAACACTTGATTGGGATGTCGTCAGCAAAGATGCTGATACGAATGGGGCACATATTTCAATTCATGGACGAAGAATGCTGCTCCCAATTAAGTCATCCAGCGCTGTTGACAAACACGTCACGATCTATTTCCAGGCCAATGGCGAGCCTTTCAACCTGTCATTCGGACTTGGCGGCTGGGCGTCGGGGAAGGGCTCTATTGCACTGAAAGAGATGAAGATTGGATTGGTGAGAAAAGCTGGCCCCTGATTGCGGCCGCTATTGGAATACGATTTGCGAGGCGCAAAGTACCGAGCGGCCGGCCAGCAATTTTCACAACAAGTTGAAAAGGTGGGCGTACCGCACTAGGCGATGAGGGCAAATTGTGACGCCATGCGGCGCGACGGGGCCAAGTCAGACCAGCGACTAGCGTGCCGAAGTACGAGTCCAGTGCATCACCCAATTCTCGCTCCAACTCTTTCCGCCATCGCGCGATACGGCCTGGTACCAGCGGCATGCGTCGGGTGTAATCCGATCCCACACGCCGCGCACGATCACGGATTTGCCGCCGTCCTCTTCGACGCTGTCCCAGATCCCGACCCCATGATTGAACGTGCCCCAGCTTGGCTGGGCGGGCAAAATCCCACTCTTGCTGTTGACCCAGTAGTCCGCCCAGCGCTTGTGCGCCACATCCAGCAGGCGCAAGCCCATGCCGCTGAAATTGCGCGCGGGAATGCGCAGTTCTTCCACGCTGGCCACGCCACCCAGGAGGCTGATGACGGTGGCTTCGCTGTCGAATTCATCCCAGCGCGCGTCGACCAGGCGCCGGTTCGCGATCTTCCAGCTGCCGGTAAGGAAGTCGAAGTCACCGGGTGCGCCTGTCGCCGGCGCCGGTTTGCTGGCTGTTGGCTGGGCGCTGCTCGCGCCGAGTGCGCCGGCGGCGGCGATTCCTGCGGCAACTTGCAGCAGCATCCGGCGATCCTCGTTGGTCTGGCTTTGGGGCATTTTCATCTCCTGTGGTGGGTAAATTGTTGCGAGCCACGGAGTCTAGGTGTCAATCAGGGCGATATTGGCCCCAGTTGCGCAGGCGGCGAGGGTGATAACGCTAACGTGTTGGATTGTGCCTAACTATTCAGTCAAGGTTGATAAAAACATACAGCTTGTGTTTACAATCGATGTCAGCATCCCGTCTGCGCCATGCGTGGTGCATAGTCTGCCAGCGAGAATGGAATGATTGAGAGCACAGAAGATCTGCGTCAGTGGTTTGAAGCGAGCGGCGTCGCCAGCCCCCTGGAGACCTGCGTTGGCCCCTTGCCGCGCTCCAAAGCGTCGCTGGTGCGCTGGTCCAGCAATGAAGCCGACCACGAAATCCGCACCCTGAGTCCCCATCCCGGGAACTACAGGCTCTCGCTCATGCTCGAACCACTGGAGACACGGATCTGGGCTGATCGCGCGCCAGTCTGGGGCGGCATGATTCCCGCCAACCGTTTCCGGATTTGCCCGCCAGGCGAGCAGGGCCAATGGAGCCGATTGAGCAGCTGCGACATCGTCAACCTGTTTATCCCGCTGGAGCTGGTCGATCAGCTCTCGAGCCTGTGTGAAGGCCGCGATCATGCATCGTTGGGTGCGCGCACCTTCGGGCAAGACCGCATGGTGCTCGATCTGGTCCATAAAATGCTGGACGCGCAATCCATGGCAGGTCCCCTGGCGCGCGAAGCCTGCGACGGGCTGATGACCACGCTGGTCTGTTATCTGCTGGAGCATCACAGCAAGCCTGCCGACCAGATCCAGCTCAGCGGTCTTGCAGGCGCACGGCTGCGCCGTGTACTCAAACATATTGCCGAGAGCAGCGCCGAATCACTGCCCAATGCTGAACTGGCCGAGTTGTGCGGCATGAGTCCGGCCCATTTTTCGCGCGAATTTCGGCGCGCGGTCGGGCTGCCGCCGCACCAGTACATGATGAAGCTGCGGCTTGAACGCGCCTGCGCCGCTTTGCTGTCTGACGACGCGCGCATTGTCGACATCGCCGGCGAATGCGGGTTTGCCGATGCCAGCCATTTTTCGCGTGCTTTTTCCAGCCACTACGGGATGTCGCCCACGACCTTCCGCCACCAGCGCCGCCTCCACGATTGATCGGTTTTTACAACGGTTTGTATGCACAAAAGCCGTTTTG
>DASWMN010000305.1:0-9858 GCA_036399735.1 Telluria sp.
GAAATTTCGCCTTTTTCCACCGACTCCACCACCCCCAGCTTAAAAGCCTCGGTGTAATCACCCTGGGTACGTTTTCCTTCAACAGCCATCTCGTTCTCCTTAAAAAAGGCAAAACATGACAACCTATTTTAGGACGGAACACAGGCAGAAAAAAAGCCAGCCCGCAGGCTGGCTTTTTTGTTGGCCGCGAGGCCAGTGCTTAGAAGCGTACGTTGAGTGCCGCGTTGAAGATACGGCCCAGCTGGCTGAAGTGCGAGCCATCGTAGGTCGTGATCGCGTAGCGCTGGTTGAAGGTGATCGCATCGGACTGCACCTGGGTCGGGGTGCGGCCGCTGGCGTCCAGCGTGGTGCTGTCGAGCAGCGCCTGGCCGGTCGGGTTGAGCGCCTTCATTTCCCACTTCGGCGTCACATCAAACAGATTGTTGATGTTGAACGACAGCGTGATCTTGTCGGTCACCTGATAGTTCACGCCGAAGTCGGTCACCGTTTTGGTCTTGAACTCGGTCTTCAGGTTACTGTCCAGATCAGCCTGACGGAAGGTCGTCGGGCCAAACACCGTGTTGTTCAACGAGAAGTTGAACTTGGCGTAGTCCAGGTCCAGACCGATGATGGTCTTGTGCTTTGGACGCGAGGTGAAGATCAGCGCTTCCTGGGTGGCGTCCAGCACCGACTGGCCGGCGCCGGCCACAAAGGCCGTGTTCTGTACCGCGCCATCACGCTCGTTCTTGAGCGTGTAGTTGCCGGACAGGTTGAAGGTGGCCTTGCCGCCCGCCAGAGGAATGTTCTTGTGGCTGAACACATAGTCGAGGCCGGAGGTATCGCTGTCGAGCGCATTCGTGAAGAAGCTCATCGAGACGATCTTGGCCTTTGCCAGTTCGATATCGAGCTGGTTGGTCGGATCACCCGTACCGCGAATTTCCTTGCCCAGGATAATGCGGTTCTTCATGTGAATGTTGTAGTAATCGATGGTCATGCTGGTGTTGGCGTTCGGCTTGTAACCGAGACCCAGCGTGATGTTGCGCGATTTCTCAGCATCGAGTGGATTGACGCCAACAGCCTGCGCTTCCGGCGAGATGTTGTTGAACAGACCCGAACGCTGGATCTTGCCGTCCACGAAGGAGTACTGCGCCTTCTGGGTGTAGATCTGATGCAGCGACGGGGCACGGAAGCCGGTCGACACCGAACCACGCACGGTGAAGGCGTCGGTAAACTTGTAACGGCTGCTCAGCTTCCAGACGAAGGCATTGCCGAAGTCGCTGTACTTCTCGTAACGGCCGATCGCGTCCAGCAGCAGGCTGTCGGTCACGTCGAACAGGCCACCCAGATACACGCCGTAGTTGCGGCGGGTTTTCTTGAACGAATTGGCAGGATCGTTGCCGGCGTAGGAATCGGCGCCGCCATTGATATACGACGCTTCGTCGCCGGCATTGGTTTCATATTCTTCGCCGCGCAGCTCGGTACCGAAGTAGGTATTGACCTTTGGCGCGACCTGTTTCGAGAAGTCCGCATTGAACACGGTGTGGCTGAACTCCACGCCACCCGGGCGGAAGACGGTTGGCGACGCGGCGCCCAGCGAATGGTTAACCGTATTCTCGACCTGGTAGCGCTGCTTGTTGCCGCCGAAGGTCAGGCTGACATCCGAGTTCCAGCCGGCGATTTCCGATTTCACGCCACCGGTGGCGTTGAAGTCCTGCAGGGTGCCGTTGAAGTGCGGGCCATAGCCGACATACGGCTGGCCAGCTGGCGTCAGCAGACCGTAGTCGGTCGGCTGCCAGTATGGCGTGCGGTAGTTGGCGAAGCTGAAGATGTCCTTCTTGATGTAGGCAAAGTTCGCATAGGCGCGGGTGGTGTCGTCGATATCGTAACCGGCGTTGACCAGGAACTTGGCGGCCTTGGTTTCAGGCGAGCCGTTGATATTGCCTGCATCCGGATACTGGTTCAGGAAAGGTTGCACCTGGGTTGCCAGATCGGCGCCGAAGGTGGCCGCCTCGCCGCGTGCGCTGACAGTGCCAGGACGATTGGCCAGGCCGACTTTCGACGCTTCGATGGTGTAGTTCAGGAAGCCTTTGCCGCCGATGCTGACGCCGTCGTTCAGGCTGACGCTGCCGCTCTTGCCGTCACGCTCGCCGGTCTGGCCGATACGGGCCGTGAAGGAACCTTCGTTCGGGCTGTCCTTCAAAATGATGTTGACCACGCCGGCGATGGCGTCCGAGCCATACTGGGCCGAGGCGCCGTCGCGCAGGACTTCGATGCGCTTGATGGCGTCGGCAGGAATGGCCGAAATATCCGCGCCGCTTTCGCCGCGGCCTGGGGAAGTCTGGGTGTAGACCAGCGCGCTCGAGTTCTTGCGCTTGCCGTTAATCAGGATCAGGACGCGGCTCGGACCCATGTTGCGGATCTCGTAAGGATCGAGCAGGGAGGTGGCGTCATTGACCGGGGTTTGTACGGTATTGAAAGAAGGCACGCGGAAACCGAGCGCCTTGTCCAGCGAGTTCTGGCTGGTCTTGGTCAGTTCGCGGCTCGACAGGATGTCGATCGGCACCGGGGTATCGATCACGGTGCGCTGGGAACCGCGGCTACCGGTCGAGACGATAACGACTTTCTGGATTTCATCGGTGGTGACGTCGGCTGAAGGTGCCGTCTGCGCCGCCTGGGGCGCTTCATCGGTGGCTGCGGTTGCTGCCGCGCTGCTGCAGAGAAGGAGTACTGCGATGTGGATTGCTGTTGCTTTTGTCATGAAGTTCTTCCTTAGGCAATGCGTTTCAAAAAAATAGAACTCTTGGATTTTTCTTCGCTCCTGGGGGAGCGTATTTTTGTGAGCAAAATCCCTGATCTGTCTCCACTGAATTCGTGCATCCCCGCGAGCGAATGCAACGCATCCATGGACTTACCATGCCGCTAACAATGTATAGACAGACAGAAAAGATGTCTATTCATTCCGTGGCGGGACGACAAGAAGTGCATAAATACAACGGGTAAACACGGCAAAAAAGGGGCGGGTATGTACCGCCATAAGGACTTCTTTTTGCGGCCGCGAACGGGCCGCACGAATAAGCGATAAATGGTGCTCCGGCACTGCAAGCTAGCGATACGCCGGAGGGAGAACTTCGGTCATTATTGTATCAATTGTCGCGATATGTATATTTATATCGGTCAAAATTCGCGAACTGAACCGCAAAAACTCCTGTCGCCGAGGCCAATCGATGACTATATTTAAAGAGCGCGTTCGGCCCGGCCGGACGCGTCAGCGGCGCGGACATCGCGTCCGCTGTCCGTCATCAAAACTGCACTCAAGGAGCTACGATGAAACGCCTTATGTTATGTGCATTACTGGGTTCGCTAACGCTCGCGTCCAACGCGCAAAACAATCCAGAACCAGCCGTGTTTATCCGCGGGTACCAGATCGACTTGCCGACCAAATCGGTGCATCTTTTTGCCGATGATCTGCAGCGCTTTCAGGGTTCGTATGACCTGTCCACTGGTGAGGGGATGAGTTTGCGTCACGTGGGAAATCGTCTCTATGCGACGGTGGGGAATCAGGCGCCCAGGCTGCTGGTTGCGGCGGCGCGCAACGAATTTGTATCAACCGATCGTCAGATGCGTCTGACGCTCAATCGCCAGTACGATGGCGAGTATGGTGGTCAGCTGTGGCTGGTTGGGCCTATACGCACCGCAAGCAACGGCAAGGCCGCAGTCCAGTACGCACAGTTAGTAAGTTTCAGGTAGTTCCCGGGCGATCCGGGCGCGCGCCAGGCGCACGCCGCTGATCGATACCCGGCAGTACCCGCCGTCCCGTCCGCGGTTCCGACCAGACAGTCTCGACCCCGGACGACACGGCCAGCAGTGCAAGCCACTCAGGCCGCGACCGCTTCCTCGGCAGGTGCCGCAGCCACTGCGACCGGCTGGCGTATCAAATAGTCAAACGCGCTCAGCGCCGCCTTCGATCCTTCCCCCGCAGCAATGACGATCTGCTTGTACGGCACCGTGGTCACGTCGCCTGCTGCGAACACGCCGGGCAGATTGGTGTGGCACTTGGCATCGATAATGATTTCGCCGAACTTGCTCAGCTCCAGCGTGCCTTTCAGGAACTCCGTGTTTGGCACGAGCCCGATCTGCACGAACACGCCTTCCAGTTCCACGTGGTGGATCTGTTCGCTGACGCGGTCCTTGTAGCTGATGCCATTGACCTTCTGGCCGTCGCCCGTGATTTCCGTGGTCTGGGCGTTGACATGAATGGTCACGTTGTTCAGGCTTTTCAGCTTGTTCACGAGCACGGCGTCGGCTTTCAGCGCATCGGCAAATTCAATTACCGTCACGTGCTTGACCAGTCCGGCCAGATCGATGGCGGCTTCAATGCCGGAGTTGCCGCCGCCAATGACCGCCACGCGCTTGCCCTTGAACAGCGGACCGTCGCAGTGCGGGCAATACGCTACGCCCTTGTTCTTGTACTCGGCTTCGCCGGGCACGTTCACATTGCGCCAGCGCGCGCCGGTCGAGACGATCACGCTGCGCGAATGGAGCACGCCGCCGTTATCCATGTGCACGGCGACCAGGCCGCCTGGCGTTGCTGCCGGCACGATGCGGTCGGCCCGCTGCAGATTCATGATGTCCACATCGTAATGGCGCACCTGTGCTTCGAGGGCGAGGGCAAACTTCGGCCCATCCGTTTCCAGCACCGAGATGTAGTTCTCAATGGCCATGGTGTCGTTGGTCTGGCCGCCAAAACGATCGGCCGCAATGCCGACCCGGATGCCCTTGCGCGCGGCGTACACGGCCGCAGCGGCACCGGCGGGGCCACCGCCGACGATCAGCACATCGAACGGCGCTTTTTCATTCAGTTTGGTTGCTTCGCGGTCACCGGCGTTCACGTCCAGTTTGGCGACGATTTCTTCCAGCGTCATGCGGCCGGAGCCAAACAGGACTTCGTCCTTGAAGACCATTGGCACGGCCATGACCTGGCGCGCCTCGACCTCGGCCTGGTACATGCCGCCATCGATGACGACGGTATTGATATTCGGGTTGTAGATTGCCATCAGGGCGGCTGCCTGCACCACGTCGGGGCAGTTATGGCAGGAGAGGGACATGTACACCTCAAAATTGCCACCGTCCAGGGACTTGATTTGTTCGATTACATCCGCTTCCACTTTCGGTGGATGGCCGCCGGTCCACAGCAGGGCCAGCACCAGCGAGGTGAATTCATGGCCGAGCGGAATGGCGGCAAAGCGTACGCCGCGTGTTTCGCCTTGTTTGGCGATCACGAACGAGGGCGAGCGGTTGTCGGTGCCCGATTCGTCGAGCGTGACCTTGTCGGACAGACTGGCGATCTCGGCCAACAGCTCACGCAGTTCCGCGCTCTTGTCGCTGGCGTCCAGCGTGGCAATGAGAGTGATCGGGGCGCGCAGGTTCTGCAAATAGGCCTGCAACTGGGTTTTCAGGGTGGCGTCAAGCATGTCAGTATCCGTAAAAAAGTGCCTTGCAGTTAAGCTGGAATGAGAAGGGCGGCAAGGCAGCGCCCTTCTCAGTGACAAACTTAGATCTTGCCGACCAAGTCCAGCGACGGGGTCAGGGTTTTCGCGCCTTCATTCCACTTGGCAGGGCAAACCTGGCCTGGGTTGGCGGCGACGAACTGGGCAGCTTTCAGCTTGCGCAGGGTTTCCTTGACGTCGCGTGCGATGGCGTTGTCATGAATTTCCAGGGTCTTGATGACGCCGTCCGGGTTAACGATGAAAGTGCCGCGCAGTGCCAGGCCTTCTTCATCGATGTGCACGCCGAAACCGCGGGTCAGGGTGTGGGTTGGATCGCCAACCAGTGGGAACTGGGCTTTGCCGACCGCTGGCGACGTCTCGTGCCACACTTTGTGCGAGAAATGGGTGTCGGTGGTAACGATGTACACCTCGGCGCCGGCCTTCTGGAACTCGGCGTAGTTGTCCGCTGCATCTTCCACTTCGGTAGGGCAGTTGAAGGTGAACGCGGCAGGCATGAAGATGATGACCGACCATTTGCCTTGCAGGCTTTCGTTCGAGACTTCAACGAATTTACCGTTGTGGAAAGCTTGGGTTTTGAAAGCAGGTACTTGCGTATTGATCAGCGACATGGGGATATCCTCGTGGTCTGGGAGTCGGTTAATAAAAACTATCGAATGAGAAGAACTCATTGGAAACATGATACAACAGGATGGGCCCGCGCTTGATTGGTTGTATTAATCGGCGAGCAATTGAAAATGCTATGACAGCGAGGGGGGAAGACCGTTCCCCTTCGCAACTGACAGAACGGGGATTTGTCAGGGAAGGGGAATCCCGCGTAGAATGCGGGTGCCGCGGGTGTAGCTCAATGGTAGAGCAGAAGCTTCCCAAGCTTACGACGAGGGTTCGATTCCCCTCACCCGCTCCATAGGGGAAATGCCCCTTTCCTCACCCCTCCAAATGCTCCGCAATTCCGTGGTTGCTCCGCAATTATTTCGTAGGCGCCACAATCTTCCCGCGGCGCAGGTAGTGGCGCTGGGTCGTCTTGACGCTGTCGTGCCCGAGCAGATCGCTTGCCGCCTGTTCGCCGCGGTCGTCGGAAGTGTCGTCGGCCGCCTTCGCCCGGAGATCATAAAAGCGGAACTTGCTCAGCGAGTCGGCCAGGCCCGGCGCCGCCACCGCGGCCTCCGCCTTCGCCCGGTCGAACTGGTAGCGCAGCGCCGGGCCGGTGAGGCGCCGGCCATGCTCATTCACCAGCAGCGCTGCCGTGACGATCGAGTGTCCGTCCTTTCGAGCCTGGATTCGCTCGAGCAAGTCCGCCAGTTTTCCCGTGATCTGGATCCGGAGCGGCTGCTTCGTCTTCTCCTGGGTGATTACCAGGTGTCCGTCCAGGATGTCGTGCTCGGTCATGCGCAGCGTGTCGGCGGGCCGCTGGCCCGTCAGGTACGCAAGGTCCATGGCATCGCGCAGCGGCGCGCACGCGCTGGCGTAGACGGCCGCATAGACCTCATCGGTGACATAGTAGGTCCGCTTTGCGATGACGTGCCCGTCGATGCCTGTGCACGGGTTTTCCAGGTCGGTATAGCCCCAGCCGCGCGCCTTGTTCCACATGACTGAAAACAGGCGCTTCGCCCTGTTCGCTGTGGTCGGCTTGTCGCGGTGCTTGTCGAGGAACTGCCGGATATGCATCGGGCGAACTTCGGCCAGCGGCGCGGTGCCGAAGAAGGCTGCGATGTGCTTCACGTCCGACTTGAACATGCGTGCCGTGTTTGGTGCCAGCTTTGGCACTTCTTCGACCAGATACTTCTTGATCACGTCAGCAAAGACCGCGCCGGCGACTGGCGCGGCCGCCATATTCAGGTCCGCGTATTTGCGCAGCGCCACGATGTAGTCGGGCCCCAACGGTATTTCTTTGCGCGGCGCGGCGCCGGTATCGAAATAGTAGTAGACCTTCCCGCTTCGCTGCTCGCGCCGGCGCATGCCGGACGGGAGGTTGAGATTCTTTGTTGGTTTGCGAGCCATTGCTTACACTGGCGGTGACCAGGCCTTCTTTTGCGGTTCAATTTTGCCGCTGCCGTTGACCGCACTTTCTGGGACAACTGGCACGCCCTTGGCGTTGACAAAAAACGGAAGCCCCATCTTCTTGAGGGCATCGATCTGTTTCGACTTGATTTTTCGCCCAGTCAGGGCGGCGACGTCATCGGCTGCGAGAAATGCACCCACTTTGCCCTCCAATCTATTTCATTTGCTCTGGTGGAGCGTCATTTATTTCCCGCGACTCCGCATGTTCGCCAGGTTGCCCCGGCCCATCATCTGTGGGCACGCACGAGCACCATGCGGGCAAGTACCCGCATACAGGGCAGTGTCGCGACGGTATGGCCGTGATGCGACCCCATCCTTCTGAATATCCGCTGCCAGGCCGCCGCGCCGATCCCTTGCTCATTTGGCCGCCTCGTGTGTCAAAAGGGCTCGGACGATCTTCGAGCGGTCCATTTTGTAGCCGCTGATCCGCTCACCAGCCAGCACGGCGTCGGCTGCCGTCGGGGCCAGGACTATGATCTCTTGGCCCAATTCATTTAACAACGCTACCGCGTGGCCGATATATGCGTCGCCACTTTTTTCAAATCTCTTCGGGTGCCTAGGCTTTTTGGTCATCTTGTTTCCCCTTTCGGTATATCTTCGTGATTGGTCCGTTGACGGCATGCCCCCGCGCCAACGCGGCATGCGCCACCCTGATGCGATCGCCGTGACTGTGGGTCGACTGGCTCATGAGACCAAAATAGCTATTTGTGGCTGCGAACACCTGACTGTCTGGCATCGCCTCGATTCTCTTGACGGCTTGTTTAACGGTGCGCCGTCTGGCCGTGGTCCTCCACGGCTTTATCACATGCCCGACGAAATCAACGCCGCGCGCTACCGGCTGCAGGATCGTCTTTGTCGGGTTGATCTGTGCGCCAAGTACCGCGGGAAGAAAAGCTGTTACCTCATCTAGTGCGTTGTTCAGCCATTGCGGCGACTCGTGCAGCAAAATAAAGTCGTCGACGTATCTCACATAGTGCCGCGCGCCCAGTTGATGCTTGGCGAACTGATCCAATGCGTTCAAGTAAATGTTCGCGAAAAACTGAGATGACAGATTCCCGATCGGAAGCCCTAGGTGCGCGGGCTGGCTCATCAGTCGCTTGTGTGCCGGCACTTTAGCGACCAGGGATGGGTTGCCTCGCAATTCAAAATTGTCGCGCGGGTCGTGGAAAAGGATGGTACTAGCGAGGTCTCGCCACCATGGCTCTGTCACCTTCGCGGCTATCTGCCTCCAGAGGACCTGTTTATCGATGGCGACAAAGAAATTCGCCAGATCGCATTTCAGATAATGCAGTGGCTTGCTCCAGTTTTCAGAAGCAGAGCGGATTTTTTGCGCGAGGCGGTTAGCGGCATACATCGTCCCTCGCCCTGGAATGCATGCACAGGTGTCAGCGATAAAGCTCGAGTAAAACCGATCCGAAATTCGGTTATACAAAAGGTGGTGAACGATTCGGTCACGGAAGTCGGCCGCCCACACCTCGCGCGCCTTGGGGCGTGTGACCACAAAACAGATTGACCGACCTGGCTGATACCCGCCCTCGGCCAGCTCGTCGTGCAACTGACGCAGATTGTATTCTTGATTCTGCTCGAATGCTATGGCCGACGCCGTGTTGCGCTTGGCTTTCCTGCAGTCCAGGTAAGCCTGAACTAGTTCGGTGAACGAAAAATCAGCATGGTTGCGCTCGGATTGATCTGCGGACCGCGCGGGCGCGCCCCTCGTACGACTTGTTGTTGTTGTTCTGGTTGCCGTTGTTGAAGTTCTGGTTCCAGGCATAGTCGGAGTTGGCGGCGTGCTGCGGTTGCTCGTGCTATATACGTCACCCTGTCGAAGGTCGGAACCGATCAATGGGGAAACTGCGCCAGACCAAACCCGAATTGGATCGGTGGTATCTGCGATGCGCATGGCGGTGGCCTCGTGAGCCAGCGGCACGACCAGATTAAAAGTTCGCTCAGTCATAACGGCCATGACCCTTATGAAACAGGCGATGAAGCGGAACGGCGCCACCCACCAGCCTGCTTGCCCGCGCTGGTCGAAAGCTCCACGGCGATTGCGTACTGCTTCGTCGAGATCAGTCTTTTGTCGCGGGCAAGGCGCAGCAGCAGCTCGATCACCTGGAGGCGCTCGATGAGCGAGCCCAGGTGTACGGACTTGTCGCGTGCTGTATTCGCTCGAAAAATCAAGGTCACAATCTCGACGCATTCATCGCGGAGCTTTCCTCCGATCGATGTCTTAAAATCGCGCGGCATGTTCTTGGCGAGGTCCGTGACTGCGTCGAGCAGTTCGTATGCGACCTTGTAAATCGGCAGGTTTTGGTGG
>DASWMN010000306.1:0-31911 GCA_036399735.1 Telluria sp.
GCCGTTGGGGAGGCCCGGTAAATCCGTTTCAGATTGCACTTTGGCGCCGCTGGAAACGGCGACCGGATTGGCGCAGGTATAGCCGGGCTGATCAGGGCCGCCGCTGACGGGCCGTGATGGCTCCGCCCATTTCACGCAAACGCCTGGGGCTTTCGGCGTATAACCAATGTCGCACACGAGTTGCGTATGTGTGTAGTCGAACACCCGCCCCCCAATCGGGTTTTTGTAAAAGCACTCGAAAATCGGTTTTGGGAGGTCCGATGGCCGCATGGACAGGAGCGGTGTGCCCCAGTGATTGGCCGCGCTTCGTGCGCACGCTTCTGCCGCGGTGCCAACATAGCCCGATGTGTTGGGCGCTATGTAATACCACCAGCCTTTGACGCCCTCAGGCGTCGTTTCTTCAGCGTGCGCGCCGGCGCACATTGCTGCCGTCACGGCAAATGAAAAGAGAAGGCGCACATGCGGCGCAACGGTCTTGGTTTGTGATGCCAGCTTGAGCATGGTATTTCCCCGCCAAGTGTCCAAAGATACAGACTACTTGCCCTGGCCGGGCACCCATATTGCGCGAGTTCAATATTGATAACAAGAAATACCCATGCCCTAACTTTGATCAGCGTCACTATGACGCCGATCAGAAAATCGGCGGCAATCACAGCTTCACCACGTCGGTCCAGCTTGTTGTTCTGCTCAACCAGTTCAGCATGCGGCTCGTCCGCGCCGTCGAAATATTTCGCTACGCGCTTGCCCCAGATGCCCAGATAGGTGTTCACCACCGGCAGCATCACCAGACAGTCAGCAGGGTTGTGGTGATCACGCCGCCAATACCGCGCGGCCGATCGGCGCACGCAGTTCGCCGCCATCGCCCCTGCCTATCGCAATTGGCAGCATGCCGACGATCATGGCAGGGTGGTCATCATGACCGGCCGCAGACGCGCCTGGACCGCTTCCATGATGGCCTAGAACTGATTCTTGCCTTCGCGCTGGCGGTTGGTAAAGTCGACCAGCAGAATCGCGTTCTTGGTGACCAGGCCCATCAGCATGATGACGCCGATCACCTAGAAGATGCTCAGGGTGTTTTCTCCATGCATTCGTCTCGCTTAATCCGGTGTCGCAAGGCGCAGAATTCAGGAGCAGAATGTCGCCCCGTACTCATGCCTTCGCATCGAACGTGCGCCCGCCTGCTGTCATGCGTTGCCGCGGATTGCGGTTCAACCGGGACACCTTCAGCAACAGCTAGTCGACGGGATAGGCGGCGATCTTCGCGGTGAGACGACTTGCCAATTTCAAGTTCGCAGCGCCAAGCGAGTCGAGAATGAGCGCGGCCTCAGCAGCATATTGCCGCTTCTTTTCAGCCGTCCAATAGAATGGCGGATGATACAAATTGCTGATGCGGTCAGCCAGCTTCACTGCCCAGACTTCTCTGGGTTGCAGCTTGATGCGCGCGAGCGTGTCGAACATCTTCGCCTCGCTCGTGGCAAGCGTCGAATCTTTGCTCAGCGCCATCACGCCGGCGGCCACATCCTCACCGAAGGTGGCCGCGATTTCCTCAACTGATGTGCTGGTATCCTCGATCACATCGTGCAGCAACGCGCATTGCACAGCAAGGTCGAGATTGAATTGGGTATCGCCTGCCAGGGCCCACGCGACCTCAGCGGCAACACTCGCCAAATGATTGATGTAAGGGATTTGTTCCCCTTTTTGCCGTCCGCCATAGGTCTGGCCAGCGTGGCGCAGTGTGACAAATTCCCAGGCCTGGGCATAGGCGTCGATTCCTGATTTCATGCGCTTCCTTTTACTTACCGATTTATTTGTTTTTCGCGCGGCGCACGACGCCAACTTCCCAACCACATGCCGCACCACTGTAGAAAGAGCAGCCCGCGCTCTGGACTTTGGCATTGTTTCTGGCTTTATCCAATGCCACCCGTTTCGGCGTCAAGAACAATCAGATCAAGTGAAGTCGATGCCGAACTAAAATGTCCTTCAACGCTCATGTATTGAGCCTGGGCGACCGTGGCACAACCGTACAGAACAACGGCGAACAGGAAGCGAGTAATTGTCAGGGACTCAAGAGCGCGATTGAAGGAGGAGAACATGCCGAAACTGATGGCATTATAGCAATCGAACCCGCCGAGGAAATGCAAACCTCGGCCGAGGCAGGTTGGCGCGATCAGAAGGATCATCGATAAACCGGGCCAGGACCTGTTCGAATAATGCAATGCTGTGTGCATAGCGCGGCTGGCGCATGCTGGCCGCCGAGCCAAGATACTTCAGCACGAAATAATCTGCCAGCAAATCGCCCTGCGCCTCCATGTTGAAGTCGCCCAGGCGCTTGCCCGGCGCAAGTTCATAGTGATAACTCAAGCCAAGCCGCACCGCCCCGCGCAGCCGCACCGGGTAGCCAAGCTGGTGCTGCCATACGTGCGCCATCTCGTGCATGAACCAATGCTGATTTATGGCGGATGCCTGCGCGTAATCATCGAGGAAACAGGAAGCGTGAAAGTACAGGCTACCGTTGGGCGACATGGCGCAATTCTTTGGCTGAAACGGCATATAGCGCCGACTATGTATGCGGACACTGCCATATTCGATGGCATTTCCGAATACCAGTGAGGCCATGGCAACCTCGCCAGAGGTGAGTGGGCGCCAGCGCTGCGCACGCGGGCGACGAAACGGCAGGGCATCCATCGGTTACAAATGCAGGGCAAGAGGTATCGCGATCTTAACGTAGTTCGCCCCTATACCATTTCCAACAGCTTCTTCGCAGCGTCAGCGCCCGGCGAATTGCAGGCATTAATGCCAGTTTTTCAAATCAAATTGACGTCACCGTCGACCGCCCTTGAGCCAATGTTGACAGCGGCCAAGGTCGCAATCGCCCCGCCAAGCAACAATACGTTTTCAAAATCAATTTTTGGAAAGCGCGCCTTTCAGGAGCCTGAAGTGAGGACCTCGTCTATCGCGGGACTGAAATCGCTGTGCCTGCTGTCAGTGTTTGCGTTCCTACCTTTGAGTACGCATGCGCAAGACAGAAACGCCGACATCTACGGCCAATGGAAAATCTCGGCCGTTGCCGGGTCCGCCGATAGCTTCGGTCTGACCGATCGACAGATCCATGCGCTCATCGGAAAACCAATTATCATTGATCCTGAACATTTTGCATTCAATGGGCGGACGTGCAAACAACCACCCTACAGCCGCCGGACAGAAGAGACAACGACGTATTTCCGTCGAGAGTGGCAGGCAAACGCATCTGAGCTTAAGCTGCCGAACCCGGTAACGATCATTAGTACAGGGTGCAACGAGCTCTTTCCTATCCGGAAAGATCACATTCTGATCGCTGAGGAAAGTGGCGTTTTCTTCGAAGCAGTGCGGGTCAAAAGCGCCTCGCCCAAAGCGCAAAAGCCCGCCCATACTAATTTCACCCGCGCAGTGCCGCCGCAGCCCGTGCCAGTTCGGTAATGTGCGCCCAGTCGCCGGCGGCAATCGCATCCTTCGGGGTCAGCCAGGAACCGCCCACGCAGGCCACGTTTTTACAGGCCAGGAACTTGGGCGCGGTCTCGATCGAGATGCCACCGGTCGGGCAGAACGTCACGTCCGGCAGCGGGCCGCCAATCGCGTTGAGCATGCCCACGCCGCCGGCCGGCACGGCCGGGAACAGCTTGAGCTGACGGAAGCCCGCTTCGCGCGCGGCCATCACTTCGGACGGCGTCATCACGCCCGGCAACAGCGGCAGGCCGCTCTTGCGTGACGCTTCGATCAGTGTGGCGGTCAGACCGGGCGACACACCAAACACCGCGCCCGCATCGCGCGCGGCGGCAAACTCCGACGGCTGCGTCAGCGTGCCCACGCCCACGATCGCGCCCGGCACCTGCGACATGGCGCGGATCGCGTCCAGGCCGTGGGCGGTGCGCAGCGTCACTTCCAGCACGCGGATGCCACCGGCAACCAGCGCCTGCGCCAGCGGTACCGCATGCTCGGGATCGTCAATAGCAATAACAGGGATGACGCTCGCCGAGCGCATGATGTCAAGTAGGGTCATGGTCATTTTGGGTTCTTGATCAGGAAGTCTTCGTCGGAGCCAGGCACGGTGTCGCCAATGTCGGCGGTCGCGTGCAGTGGCACGGTGGTGTGAATCGGGGATGGCAGCGGGAAGGTGGTGGCGCCCGCTTCCGCTTCGCTGATCGCGTTGCGGAATACGGCAAACAGCTCACGCCCCATGCCGATGTGGCTCGAGCTCAGGTCGGCCGTGGCCAGCTTGCGCGCGGCCCAGACGTCGGACGGGACCAGCGCTTCAAGCGTGCCGGTGGTCGCGTCCAGGCGAATGATGTCGCCGTCGCGTACCAGGCCGAGCGGACCGCCCGCGAGGATCTCGGGCGAGACGTGAATCGCCGCCGGCACCTTGCCCGACGCGCCGGACATGCGGCCGTCGGTCACCAGCGCCACGTGGCGGCCGGCGTCCTGCAGGTTGGCCAGCGCCGGCGTCAGGGCGTGCAGCTCCGGCATGCCGTTGGCGCGCGGGCCCTGGAAGCGGATCACGGCCACAAAGTCGCGGTCCAGTTTGCCGGCCTTGTAGGCGTGCATGAAGTCTTCCTGCGAATTGAAGGTCAGCGCCGGCGCTTCCACCACGCGGTGCTCTTCCTTGACAGCGGAAATTTTCATGACCGCGCGGCCCAGATTGCCCTTCACCAGTATCATGCCGCCATCCCTGGCGAACGGGTTGCTGGCCGGGCGCAGCACGCTGTCGTCAGCGCTGACGGCAGGCGAATCTTTCCAGTACACGGCGTCGCCGTCGAGGAAGGGTTCTTTCGCGTGCGCGCGCAGGCCGTGGCCGAGAATGGTGTTCACATCCTCGTGCAGCATGCCGATGTCGAGCAGTTCGCGGATCACGAAGCCAGGGCCGCCGGCCGCGTTGAAGTGGTTCACGTCGGCGTCGCCGTTCGGGTAGATCCGGGTCAGCATCGGCACCACGGCCGACAGTTCATTGAAGTCGTCCCAGTCGATCACAATGCCGGCGGCCTTGGCGATGGCCACCAGGTGCAGCGTGTGGTTGGTCGAGCCGCCGGTTGCCAGCAAACCGACCACCGCGTTGACGATGCACTTTTCATCGACCACGTGGCCGACCGGCGTATACCGGCTGCCCTGCTGCGAAATTTCGACCGAGCGCACCGCCGCGCTGGCGGTCAGTGCATCGCGCAGCGGCGTGCCCGGGGTGATGAAGGCGGCGCCCGGCAGATGCAGGCCCATGATCTCCATCAGCATCTGGTTGCTGTTGGCAGTGCCGTAGAAGGTGCAGGTGCCGGCGCCGTGATAGGACTGCGCCTCGCACTCGAGCAGCTCTTCGCGCGTGGCCTTGCCCTGCGCGTACAGCTGGCGCACACGGGCCTTTTCCTTGTTCGACAGGCCCGAGGTCATTGGTCCCGCAGGCACGAACACGGCCGGCAGATGGCCGAAATGCAGCGCGCCGATCAGCAGGCCGGGGACGATCTTGTCGCACACGCCCAGGTACAGGGCCGAGTCGAACATATTGTGCGACAGCGCCACCGCGGTCGACATGGCGATCGTATCGCGCGAGAACAGCGACAGTTCCATGCCCGGCTGGCCCTGGGTCACACCGTCGCACATGGCGGGCACGCCGCCGGCGTACTGGGCCACCGCGCCAACCTTGCGCACGGCATCCTTGATCACCGCCGGGAAGGTCTCGAACGGCTGGTGCGCCGACAGCATGTCGTTATACGAGGAGACGATGGCAACCGAGGGCTTCTTCGCCTCGCGCAGCTTGAGCTTGTCGTTGGCCGGGAACGCGGCAAAGCCGTGCGCCAGGTTGGTACACGACAGCGCGCCGCGCTGCACACCCTGGATGCGCGCCGCATCGAGGTGCGCCAGGTAAGCCGCGCGCGATGCCTTGCTGCGCGCGATGATCCGATTGGTCACCGATTCAACTACGGGATGCAACGCCATGGTCGTTCCTTTTAAATTTATTTCCTGAAATTTTACTACAAAATTGATCGGCGCCAAACAATTCCGTGTTCGATCTTGCGCCCGCAGCAGCAAAAATGCAAGTTTCTGAACACAGAAGAATGGCCCAGCCTGCTATCCTGCAAGGATAAACAGGCATCCGCTGCGACGATTTGATGTAGTGAATTTACGAATTTTTCCTGTATTATTCGACAATCTAGCCCAACCAACCTCCAAGCCTACTTATATGCTCCAGCCCGCCCTGACTACCACCGCCAGCTACCAGGCGCTTGAAACCCACGCCGTTGAAGCCGAAGACTGGCAATTGCGCGGCCTGTTCGCCGCCAGCGATACCCGCTTCCCGGATATGACCGTGGATGCCGCCGGCCTGTTCCTAGACTATTCAAAAAACCGCCTCGATGCGCGCACGCTTGAACTGCTCACGGACCTGGCGCGCGAACGCGGCGTCGAAACCCAGCGCGACGCCATGTTCGCTGGCGAGCGCATCAATCGGACCGAAAAACGTGCCGTGCTGCACACCGCCCTGCGCGCGCCGCGCGGCACCCCGCTGACCGTCGACGGCCAGGACGTCAACGCCGACGTGCACGCCGTGCTCGACCGCGTACGTATCTTTACCGACGCGGTCCGCGCCGGCACCTGGCTCGGCCACAGCGGCAAGCCGATCACGGACATCATCAACATCGGCATCGGCGGCTCCGACCTGGGCCCGAAAATGGTGGTGCTTGCGCTGCGCCAGTACGCCCATCCGCGCCTGACCATGCATTTTGTCTCCAACGTCGACGGCCATGACATGGATGCGGCGCTGGCCAGGGTCAAGCCGGAGACCACGCTGTTCATCATCGCCTCCAAGACCTTTACCACCACCGAAACCATGATGAACGCGCAGACCGCGCGCGCCTGGTTCCTGCAAAGCGCGCCGAGCGAGGCGCTGGCCAAACACTTTGTGGCGGTGTCGACCAATACCGACGCCATCAAGGCTTTCGGCATCGACCCGGCCAATATGTTCCCGTTCTGGGACTGGGTCGGCGGTCGCTATTCGGTGTGGTCGGCAATCGGCCTGTCGGTCGCGCTGTCGGTCGGCTTTGGCTACTTCAGCGACCTGCTGGCCGGCGCCCACGCGATGGACGTGCACTTCAAGGAGGCGCCGCTGGAAAAGAACATGCCGGTTTTGCTGGGCATGATCGGCTTCTGGAACCGCCACTTCCTGGGCTGCGCATCGCTCTCGATCGCGCCCTACCACCAGGACCTGAACCGCTTCCCGGCCTACCTGCAGCAGCTCGACATGGAAAGCAACGGCAAGCGCGTGACCAAGGCCGGCCTGCCGGTCGATACGCTGACCTGCCCTGTGATCTGGGGCGACTGCGGCACCAACGGCCAGCACGCCTACTTCCAGCTGCTGCACCAGGGTACCGACGTCACGCCGATCGACTTCATTGCCGCGCTGCGTCCGGCCCACGAATACAATCATCACCACGCGGCGCTGCTGGCCAACTGCTTCGCCCAGTCGGAAGCCTTCATGCGTGGCAAGACCATCGACGAAGTGCGGATCGATCTGCAGGCGCAGGGCTTGTCGCTGGCCGAGATCGAACGGCTGGCGCCGCACAAGACCTTCCCCGGCAACCGCCCGAGCAATACGATCCTGATGGAGTACCTGACCCCGTACACCCTGGGCGCGCTGATCGCGCTGTACGAGCACAAGACGTTCGTGCAGGGCGTGATCTGGGATGTGAACAGCTTCGATCAATGGGGCGTGGAGCTGGGCAAAGTGCTGGCCAAGACCATCGAAGCCGAGCTGACCGGCGAATCGGTGCCGGAGCGTCACGACTGCTCCACCAACGGCCTGATCGCTATGGCCAAGGCAGCGGTGTAAGCCATGGATACCGCCAAGTTCAGCGTCGTTCACGCCGCCCCGATGCAGGTCGGCGAATGCCCGCTCTGGCATGCGGCCGAGCGCAATATCTACTGGGTCGATATCGGCGGCCTTGCGGTGCACCGGGTCCATCCCCTGACCGGCGAACACCGCCAGTGGGCAATGCCAAGCGAGCCGTCGGCCCTGGCCATCCATACCCACGGCGGCATGCTGGTCGCCACCCGTGACGGCGTGGTCCATCTCGATACCGGCAGCGGCGCCGTCACGCCGGTTGCCGCGGCGCCGTACGACACCGCCACCACCCGCTTCAACGATGGCCGGGTCGACCCGGCGGGGCGCTTCTGGATCGGCACCATCTTCGAGCCGCGCGACCGCCAGGCCGCCGAAATGTACTGCCTCGACAAAGGTAGCCTGAGCCTGAAATGGTCGGGCGGGATGATGAATTCGAATGGCCTCGGTTTCGCGCCGGACGGTCGCACCATGTACCACGCCGACACCGCCGGCCACCGCATCAACCGCTACGCCTTCGATGCGCAGAGCGGTGCCGCGACGGCGCCGCAGTTGTTCTACCAGTTCGCGGCCGACAAGACGGCGCCCGACTACGGCGGCCGTCCGGACGGCGCGGCGGTCGACAGCGAAGGCGCGTACTGGTGCGCGATGTTCGAAGGCGGGCGCCTGCTGCGTTTTTCGCCTGCCGGCGAACTGCTGCGCCAGATCGCCCTGCCGCTGCGCTGCCCGACCATGCTCGCCTTTGGCGGCGACGATTTGCGCACGCTGTACATCACCAGCGCCAGCCACGGCCGCTCGGCCCAGGAGCTTGAGAATTTCCCGCTGTCCGGCTGCACGCTGTCCCTGCAGATGGACGTCGCCGGACGCGAGGAGCCGCATTACCAGGCCTGAGCCCGCACGGGCCAGCTCGGGCGGTTCCGCCAGCAGGATGTGGTCGACCAGGTGCGCTAATTCCCGGGCCGGAAGACCGAAGGCAAGCGGCTGGCGCGCTGATCGAGAAAATGCGCAACAAAGCCGGCACGGCAACGCTGAGGTGATCAGGCTTGCCGCGCTACAGCCAATTGGCCCAATAGCGAGCGGAAATGCCAAGCACCCCACCGACGATCGCGGCCAGCAGCATCGCGTCCACCGATGCACCGCACAGCGAAACGATGCCAGCCGCGGCAACCGCGCCCGCCAGAGTACGGATGGTGCCGCCGGTTCGCGCATATTTGCGGTCGCTTTCGGTCACCACGGTGATCATCAAGAACATTCCCAGCAACCAGGTCCCGGCAAGCAGCTTCAGCAATGAGTCGGCGGTGGAAACCAGCGGCAAGGCTTTGGTCATCAGCAGAATCAGCCCGAATGCCGCGCCCCCGACCACGACCATCGCCAAGTCGTTCGCAAGCAGCCAGCTCAGAAAAGCGCTGCGCGGGCGCCCTCTGACGGGTGGCGGCTGGTCCCGTGCCATGCGCTTGTTCAATGGTCCAGCACGGCGTCTTTTCCGGGTCGTCATTCTGTCGCTTTCCTTAAGCCAGGCATCTCGGCTTGCGCCGTCGCGCCAGCAATCCCGTATTGGTGAGCAAAAAGGCACTATTGCCCGATGAAGTATACAATGCTCTTCACTGGTTCAGGGTATCGGGAGTGAGCACATGAGTAGACGGAACATCGCATGAGCACCGGCAAACCAAGGCTTCCGGATGAAACGCTGGTCGATATCGCCGGCCGCATTGCCCACATCGGCGGCTGGATCGCCGACCTGGCCAGCGGCCATGCTTTCTGGTCCAAGGAAGTGTGCGATATCCACGGTGTGCCGGACGGCAGCACCCCTACCCTGGTCGAAGCGCTCGCCTTTTACCCGCCAGAATGGCGCCCGCGCGCCCAGCAGCTGTTCGACGCCTGCATGCGCGATGGGATCCCGTTCGACGCCGAACTCCAGCTTGTCAGCGCCGACGGCCAGCGCAAATGGGTGCGCGTGATCGCCGAGGCGGTGTATGGCGCCCAGGGCGCCGTGGTGCGCGTGCAAGGGGCGTTCCAGGACATCACCAGTGCCAAGCAAAGCGAACATCAGCGCAACGTGCTGGACCATCGCCTTGCCACCATGATGGAGAGCATTACCGATGCCGTGCTAATGCTCGACCGCGACTGGCGCTTTTCCTACCTCAACAGTTATGCCGAACGCCTGCTTCAGTGCAAGCGCGAGGAGGTGATCGGCACCTCGCTGTGGGACCGCTTTCCGGACGCCATCGGCGGGCGCTATTATCGCGAATACCATCGCGCCATGCGCGACAATATCGCGGTCTGGTTCGAGGACTATTACGCGCCGCTCGACCTGTGGACCGAGATCCGCGCCTACCCTTCCGAGGATGGCCTGGCGATCTATTTCCTCGACATCAGCCAGCGCAAGGCGGCCGAAGAAAAAATCAACACCCTGGCGTATTTCGACAAGCTGACCGGCTTGCCGAACCGCGAAATGCTGATCGATTACGTGCATGAGGCTGTCAAGGCCAACCGCCGCGACGGCCACTACCGCGCTCTGCTGATCATCGACCTGGACAACTTTAAAACCATCAACGACACCCGCGGCCACGACAAGGGCGACGCCCTGCTGCTTCTGGTGGCAACGCGCCTGCGCGAGCAGATCGGCGCGCGCGACATCCTGGCCCGCTTCGGCGGCGACGAATTCGTGATCCTGCTGCACGATCTGGGCGGCGACAGCGCGCTGGCCGAGCAGGCCGCGCGCGCCAGCGCCCGCCGCATCGTCGACAGCCTGGCGCCCAGCTTTGCCATCGCCGGCCTGCAGGAATTTACCAGCGCCAGCGTCGGCCTGACCCTGTTCGACGGCGAAGTGGTCAGCCCCGAAGAATTGCTCAAACGGGCAGATCTGGCCATGTACCAGGCCAAGGCGGCCGGGCGCAATACCTACGCCCTGTTCACGCCCGACATGCAGGCGCGCCTGGCCGACCGCGTCGCCCTCGAGACCGACCTGCGCCACGCACTCTCGCTGGGCCACTTCGTCCTGCACTACCAGCCCCTGGCCGAGGTCGACGGCAGCATGACCGGGGTCGAGGCGCTGGTGCGCTGGAACCACCCGACCCGTGGCATGGTGCCGCCCAACGACTTCATTCCACCAGCCGAGGAAAGTGGCCTGATCCTGCCGCTGGGGCAGTGGGTGCTCAGCACCGCCTGCGAATTGCTGGCGCGCTGGGCGCAAACGCCGGCCACCGCCCATCTCACCATGGCCGTCAATGTCAGCGCCCACCAGCTGCACCGGCCCGACTTTGTCGACCAGGTACTGGCCGTGCTGGCGGCCACCGGGGCGCCCGCGCAGCGCCTCAAGCTGGAACTGACCGAAAGCCTGCTGGTCAACGACGTCGAAGGCACCATCGCCAAAATGGCCCGGCTCAACACGATCGGGGTGCGCTTTGCCCTCGACGATTTCGGCACCGGCTACTCGTCCCTGTCGTATCTGCACCGGTTGCCGCTGAGCCAGCTGAAAATCGACAAAAGCTTTGTGCGCGACGCCCTTGGCGGCCAGCAGGGCGCGGCGATCGCCCACACCATCCTGGCATTGGGCAAGGCACTCAGGCTGACCGTGCTGGCCGAGGGCGTGGAGACACCCGAGCAACATGCCTTCATCGCCGACGCCGGCTGCAGCGAGTTCCAGGGCTATTTGTACAGCCGCCCGCTGGCCGAAGCGGCCCTGGCCGACTTTATCCTTTCTGCCACTGCCCCAGGGCAAGAACATCACCTGGCCAGCTCCGTGTAGGCGATTTCCTTACGTGCGCGAGCGAACAAAGCCAAGTGGTAGACTGGAAATATTTTTCTACTAACTGCAACGAGGACAGCGTGAACGATTTGGTCAGGACCGGCATCGCCGGACTCGATGAAGTGCTGCATGGCGGCCTGCCGCGCCAGAACAATCTGATGGTCGAAGGTGCACCCGGGGCCGGCAAAACCACCATGGGACTCGGCTTCATCTACGCTGGCGCCGCCTTGTACGGCGAGCCTGGCGCGATCGTATCGTTTGAACTCGATTCGGCCAAGCTGCTGCGCGACGCGGCCGGCTTCAACTGGCATCTGCAGGAGCTGATCGATGCGGGCAAGATCAAGATCATCCAGACCAGCCCGGCTGTGCTGTTGAGCGAGTTCCGCAATCCCGACGGCGCCTTCGCTGAAACCTTGCGCAACATGGGCGCCAAGCGCCTGCTGCTGGACGGCCTGACGCCCATGCGCCTGTACGCCGACATGCACGACATGCCTTTCCGCGAAGACTTGCACCTGCTGATCGAAGGCCTCAACCGGCTGGGCGTGACGACGCTGGTGACGTCCGAACGCGACGACTCGATGACCGGCGTGCCGGCCCACGAGCGCTTTGTGTTCGACACCGTCATTTCGCTCACACGCGCCGAGGTAAAACGGCGCGTACAGCGGCGCCTGACGGTGCTCAAGTCGCGCGGCCAGGATTTCATTGCAGGCAGCCACACCATGCGCATCGAGCCAAACCAGGGCGTGCACGTGTACCGCCGGGCCCAGTCGCGCCCCCACAACATGCACGACCAGCCTACCTCGAACGAACGCCTGTCGATCGGCTCGAAAGCCATCGACGACATGCTCGACGGCGGCCTGTACCAGGGTTCGGTGACCATGGTGAGCGGCATTTCCGGGACCGGCAAGACGGTGCTGTCGGTGCAGTTCCTCACCTCGGCCATCGCGGCCGGCCACAAGACGCTGCTGGTCAGCCTGGACGAGCACCCGCGCCAGCTGATGCGCAACGCCGGCTCCCTGGGTTTCGACCTGGAAGGCATGATCGAGCGGCGCGAGCTGTTCGTGCACTACGAGTCGCCGCTCGAACTCGAACTCGATGTGCACTTCGAGCGCATTGTCAGCCTGGTGGAAAAGGAAGGCATCGACGTGGTGGTGTTCGATTCGGTCGCCGTGTACGAGATGACCAGCCCGGAAGAAGTGGCCGACTACCTGTACGCGCTGGCCACCTTCTTCAAGGACCGGCTGGCCACCATCTTCTTCAACTACGAAAGCCCGGAGCTGCTGGGCCTGTCGCAGATCAGCGAAGAGCTCAAGGGCTCGCACCTGGTGGACAACATCATCCTGCTCAATTACGTCGAGATTTCGACCGTGCTGCGGCGCGCGATCGCCATTCCGAAAGTGCGCGGCAGCCGCAACCAGCAGATCACGCGCGAGTACGTGATTGCCCCGGGCGGGCTGGTGCTGCTTGACGAGACCGGCAGCAACGTCGATCCGTCCGGCGTGGTGCCGCAGCTGCCGTTCTCCTCGTACTACGGCTTGCTGTCACGCTCGCCGTCGCGGCAAAGCCCCGTCATTGAAGACGCGATCGCCCAGGGTTCCAAGATGCCGGAATCGGTCGAACTGCCGCCTGAAGCCGCGTCGTGATCAACATCGCCCTGCCGGATGATGCGCTGACCGACTGGGAAAGCTGGCGCACGCCGCTGCACCAGTTCAGCCAGGCGACCGGGCTGGTGGTGGCCGCGTACGACATCCAGTGCGTGCGCCAGATCGGGCCGCTGGTGGCATCCGGCACGGCGCGTTTGCTCAGCAGTTCTACCTTGTGGCGCGAGGACGGCGCCGGCACCGCGCTCGAACGGCGCCTGGTGGTGGGCGTGCTGGCCAGCGACGGGGCCCAGGGCGACAGCCTGCACGGCATGCGCGTGTGCGCCATGCCGCTCACGCAATTTGGCCAGGTGTACGGGGTGCTGGTGTATGGCTGGGCGTTTTCCGATTTCAGCTCGCCGCTCGAATGCGAGAAGGTCGCACGGCTGACGGGCGTGTCGTCGCAGGCCTTGTGGAATGAAGTGCGCCTGACGCCACCGGTGTCGAGCGCGCGCATGGCCACCTATACGGCGCTGCTGGAAACCCTGGTCGGCACCATCGACCGCCAGCGCGAGACGATCGAAGAACTGACGCGGGTGAACAAGACGCGCGACCTGTTCCTGGCCACCGTATCGCACGAAATGCGCACCCCGCTGGCGGCGCTGTCGCTGCGGGTGGAAGTGCTGCTGCGCACGGTGAAGGACCTGCCGCCGCAGGTCGAGAGCGGCCTGCAGGCCATGCGCGTGCACGTGCGCCAGGAAGCGGGCATGGTCGAAGATCTGATCGACGCGGCGCGCACGCTGACCGGGCAGATGTCGATCGCACTGCTGCCAACCGACCTGGGGCGCGTGGTGCGCGATGCCGTCTCCACCATCGAAGAACAGGCGCACGCCAAATCGATCGCGCTGTCCGTATTCCCGCTGGACCACGCCGACGGCATCATGCTCCAGGCCGATGGACGGCGCCTGCAGCAGGTGCTGTGGAACCTGCTGCTCAACGCCATCAAATTTACCCCCGACGCCGGCGCGATCCAGATCGCCATCGCAAAAGGAAGCTCCCACCTCGAGATCGATGTGACGGATAATGGCCAGGGCATCGCGGCAGCCGACCTGCCGCACGTGTTCGGCGCGTTCACGCTGCAGACCCAGGCCAACGCCACCGGTCTGGGCCTGGGCCTGTACATCGCGCGCCGCATCGTCGAACTGCATGGCGGTTCGCTGACAGTGACCAGTGGCGGGCGCGACATGGGCAGCACCTTCACCATTCGCCTGCCGCTGGCCTGAGCCCTCGCGCGGCCGTCGTTTCGTAGTAAAATTTCTTGCAAACAGCGATTTTATGTAGTAAATTTACATACAGCCGCAACGTCTCCACACCGCGCCCTTTTCGCGTGCGCCAGCGATGGCACGATGGCGGCATCATCACTCCGGCACCCACTTACTGCGAACATACACTATGGCACTTACCGATTTTGACCTCGTTCTCTTTGGCGGCAGCGGCGACCTGGCAATGCGCAAGCTGCTGCCCGCGATGTACGCGCGCGACGTCGCCAACGATCTGCCGGCCAGCGCCCGCATCATCTGCGTCGGCCGCCACGAATGGTCGCAGGAAGAATTCCTCGCCACCGTCGAAAGCACCTCGAAGCCGCACGTCAAGAACGCGGCCCAGGCCGCATGGGAAAAATTCACCAAGCGCATTGTGTACGTGTCGCTGAACGCGACCGACGCTGCCACCTACGCGCCGCTGACGGCGGCCATGCGCACCGACGAGAAGCTTACCCGCGTCTACTACCTGGCCACCCCGCCGCACCTGTTCGCGCAGATCTGCGACAACCTCGCTGAAGTGGGCCTGGCTACCGCCAACTCGCGCGTGGTGCTGGAAAAGCCGCTCGGGCGCGATCTGGAATCGGCCAAGCAGATCAATTTCGAAGTGGGCAAAGTGTTCGCCGAATCGCAGATCTACCGGATCGACCATTACCTTGGCAAGGAAACCGTGCAGAACCTGCTGGCTCTGCGCTTCGGCAATATCCTGTTCGAGCCGCTGTGGCGCCGTGAATGGATTTCCGACGTCCAGATCACCATCGCCGAAAAGCTCGGCGTGGGCAACCGCATGGGTTACTACGACACCTCCGGCGCGCTGCGCGACATGCTGCAGAATCACTTGCTGCAGCTGCTGTGCATTGTGGCCATGGAGCCGCCCACCTCGATCGCGCCGGATGCCGTGCGTGACGCCAAGCTGCAGGTGCTGCGTTCACTCAAGCGCTTTACGCCAACCACGCTGTCGCAAAATATCGTGCGCGGCCAGTACCGTTCGGGCCATGTGGACGGCAAGGCAGTGCCGAGCTACCGCGACGAGCCGGACGCGCCGCAGCAGTCGAGCACCGAAACCTTTGTCGCCATCAAGGCCGAAATCGATACCTGGCGCTGGGCCGGCGTGCCGTTCTATCTGCGTACCGGCAAACGCATGGCCGACAGCCTGGCCGAGATCGTGGTGCGCTTCAAGCAGATCCCACATTCGATCTTCAATCAGCCGACCAGCAGCTTCCAGCCCAACAGCCTGGTCATTCGCCTGCAGCCCGATGAAGGTCTGTCGATGAATCTGATGGCCAAGACCCCGGGCGACAGCATGCGCCTCAAGCAGGCCGAGCTCGAACTCGATTTCCGCGAGCAGTTCAAGACGCCACGCATGGACGCGTACGAGCGCCTGCTGCTCGATGTACTGCGCGGTCAGCTCACCCTGTTCATGCGCGGCGACGAACTGGAAGCGGCCTGGGAATGGGTGGAACCGATTCTCGATTACTGGGAAGAAGATGACAGCGTGCCGATTCCGTACAGCGCCGGCACCTGGGGACCGGCTGCGGCCAGCGCACTGATTGGCCGTGATGGCCTGCAGTGGCGCGAAGAGGCACTCCCGGAGGACTAAGCGCCCCACTTTTGATCAGATACCCGATGCTACTCGACTCCATCCGCACCCAGCTCGACTCGCTCTCCAAATCGGAGAGAAAAGTCGCGCTCGCCGTGCTTGAACATCCTGCCGCCACGGTCAGCCAGAACATCACCGCGCTGGCCAAAAGCGCGCAGGTGTCCGAGCCGACCGTGGTGCGCTTCTGCCGCACGCTCGGCTACGACGGCTGGCACGAGTTCAAGCTCAAGCTGGCCCAGGGTCTGGCGCTGGCCATGCCTGGCGTGAACGAACAGCCGGCCCAGGACGATCTGGCCTCGGACCTGGTCAACAAGATCTGCAGCCGCTCGATCAACACCCTGCTCGACCTGCGCAACAACCTGAACCCGGAAGCGATCCAGAGCGCGCTCGATATTCTCTCGCGCGCCAACAAGATCGAGTTCTACGGCCAGGGCACCTCGGGCATCGTGGCCACCGACGCGCAGCACAAGTTCTTCCGTTCCGGCGTGCCGACCGTGGCCTACGCCGACCCGAACATCCACAGCATCGCCGCGGCCTTGCTGCACGGCGGCGACGCGGTGGTGGCCATCTCGCAGCGCGGCAACAGCCCGGCGCTGGTGCGCTCGGTCAAGCTGGCCCGGCGCGGCGGCGCCGACGTGATCGTGCTGGCGCCGTCCGGCACGCCGCTGGCCGACCTGGCCACCGTGCTGATTCCGATCGATCTGGTGTTCAATACCGACCCGTACACGCCGATTTCGGCGCGCCTGGCCTACCTTGTGGTGATCGATGTGCTGGCTGTGGGACTGGCCTTGCAGCGCGGTCCGGAGTTCCGCAAAAAAATGCAGAACGCACAAAAAGCGCTGCAGGAATTCGACATGCAATTCGATTCATTCATCGGCTAGCGGCTGGTTGTACAATAGGTATCTGACCTACTGAACAATATTGCCGAAATGAATCAACTCGAACAGCTCAAACAATTCACGACAGTGGTGGCCGACACCGGCGACTTCCAGTCCATCAAACAATTCACCCCGCAGGATGCGACGACCAATCCGTCGCTGATCCTCAAAGCGGTGCAAAAGCCCGAGTACAAGCCGCTGCTGGAAAAGGCCATCAAGGACCATCCGAACGCCTCCACTGGCGACATCATCGACCGCGTGCTGGTGGCATTCGGCATGGAAATTCTGAAGATTATTCCGGGCCGCGTATCAACCGAAGTCGATGCCGCTTTGTCGTTCGACACGGCAGCCACCGTGGCCAAGGGCCGCGAGCTGATCGCCCTGTACGAAGAAGCCGGCGCCGGCCGCGAACGCGTGCTGATCAAGATTGCCTCGACCTGGGAAGGCATTCGCGCGGCAGAGATTTTGCAGAAGGAAGGGATTCGCTGCAACATGACGCTGCTGTTCGCGCTGCCGCAGGCAATTGCCTGCGCCGAAGCCGGTGCGCAGCTCATTTCGCCGTTTGTCGGCCGCATCTACGATTACTTTAAAAAGACCACCGGCATCGACTACATGGGCGCGGAAGACCCGGGCGTGCAATCGGTCAAGCGGATCTATAACTACTACCGCAAGTTCGGCTACAAGACCGAAGTGATGGGCGCGAGTTTCCGCAACACCTCGCAGATCCTGGAACTGGCCGGCTGCGATTTGCTGACCATCAGCCCGGACCTGCTGCAGAAACTGGCCGAGACCGAAAGCAGTGTCGAACGCAAACTGGGCGCGGACGCGAATGCGGTGTCGATCGAGAAAGTGGCGCTCGACGAAAAGACCTTCCGCTTCATGATGAATGAAGACGCAATGGCTACCGAGAAACTGGCGGAAGGCATTCGCGCCTTCTGCGCCGATTCGGGCAAGCTTAAGCAGATCGTGACGGCGCTGCGCTAGGCACATGCCCTCGCGCATGAACGCGGGGGCAAGGCCATGCTGGCCTCAAGGCTTTTTGATTTTCAAAATGGCGCTGCTGGTGCTCACATAGATGTCGCCATTCGCACTCACTGCGATTGACGAAAGTGGTGGCAGCACACCTGGCAAGTTGTCCAGGGAAATAGTGGTGCCATCGAAGGTTCCTGCAATTGTCGAAATAGCGCCTGTCGGCGACACTTTGCGCACGACAGCCGCATTCTGCGGAACAAGATAGAGATTGCCTGCGCCATCGGCGGCCATTTGCGAATAATCGAGCGTGGCCGTGCCGTTTGGGCCATCCGTGTGCCCCCTCGAACCCGTTTTCCCTGCCAGCGTGGTCCGATTCCCGCTCGGATCGACTTTGACGATCGTGCTTGCGTCAAGGCTGAGCGTATACAGTTCTCCCGCTGCCCCGACCACCAGTCCACGCGGTAAGAAAGAAGCGGTGCCACTGCTGATCTGATCATTGACACCCTCCAGAATGGTGGTGCTCCCGGTGGGGCTGACCTTGCGCGTTCCGATGCGGTTATTGGCAAAAATATTGCCGTTACCGTCAACGCCAATCGCGCCTACTCGATACAAGCCACTGGAACGCCCATCGACGCCGTCTCCGGATGGCACAGTAAACAGCGTGGACAACACCCCTTGCGGGGTCAGGCGCCTGAGCTTCTGGCTCTCCGCAATGTACAGATTGCCAGCGGCATCAAGCGTGATTGCGAAGGGATAAAGCATGGCCTTGTCGGGTGCGCTTTCATTTGCATCGTAATTATCGCCGCCACCGGCGATTGTCGACACCACGCCGGCAGCGCTAATCTTGCGCACACGATAGCCTCCAGCGACATACAGATTGCCGCTACTGTCAAACGCCAGTCCGCCGATGTCACTGAAGCGCGCAGTCGCTGCCGGCCCGTCAACCAAGCCTGTTTCGGTCAAGGAACCTGCGAATACGGTAATCGCCCCCGATGGTGTCGGTGTCGGTGTCGGCGTCGGCGTCGGCGTCGGCGTCGGCGTCGGTGTCGGCGTGCTGCCGCCTCCGCCACATGCGGTCACGACCGCCGCCAAAACGCTGCATCCGAGCAGACGTCTGAGCGTGGAAATGGAGATAGGATGGGCACGGCGGTGGACAGCAGTTTGCATGTGGCTCATAAGACTTTCGAGGATGGCACGCCGACCACGGCGATCGGCAAGGCGATAAAATTAGTTGAACATTTTATCACATTCGCCAATCGCGGAAACGCAAGTCCTAGGAGCGCAAACTGTCGAGGTGCATGTCGACGATGTCGGCGCCCATCTTCATCAAATTGAAATCGAGCCCCATTACCCAGTTGCGGATCAAGCCTTCGACCAGCACCCATAAACCGAGCGCCACGGCTTTCGGTTTCACGCCGGCCTTGATCTGTCCGCTACGCATGCCGGCCCTGACCTTGCCTTCTACGCGCAGCAACCAGCCGGCCTGGCTCTGCGCGCGCCTTTCGTGCACCACGGCCATCTCGCCGGTGTACTCGATCTTCAATGTCGCGATCTCGAATGCACGGCGGGCATTCTCGTCTTCCATCGTGAAACGGAAGACCGTTACTGCGTACTCGCGAATATCGCCCAGCGGATCGTTACCGTCCTGTTTGTCGAGCAAGCCCATGGCTGATTCGAAGGGCATCTTCGCGCGCTCCATCATGGCGTCGAACAAAGCCCCCTTGTCAATAAAGTGCCAATAAATGGCGCCGCGTGTCACGCCAGCCGCACTTGCGATATGCTGGAGGGTAGTCCCCGATACGCCCTTTTCCGCAAACAGAGTGGACGCCGCGTCGAGAATGCTGTTTCGGGTGACCAAAGCATCTTCCTTGGTTTTGCGCACCATAGCTTTCTCCAGGTAAAAAATAAGGCCAAGAACATTAAACATACATTCGTGATAGTATATTCCAAATCGATTCGAACGCGTCACCTTGTCGATCGGGCGCCAGCCAGTGTCCGGTAAATACAACACGATGCCCCAATAAAAAGGAAGTCTACGCAATGCATCCGTCCCGCTCCCCCTCCTTCCGCCTTGCCGCCATCAGCATGGCTGCGCTGGTTCTGCTCTCCGCTTGCGGCAGCAAAGAGGCCGCCGCGCCAGGCGCCGGCGGCCAGCGCCCCCCTCCTGAAGTGGGCGTGATTACCACCAAGTTCCAGCCCGTCGCGCTCCAGACCGAACTCCCGGGCCGGGTAGAGCCGGTGCGCGTGGCGCAGGTACGCGCCCGTGTCAACGGCGTCGTGCTCAAGCGTCTGTTCACCGAAGGCAGCGAAGTCAAGGCCGGCCAGGTGCTGTACCAGATCGACCCTGCGCCGTACGAAGCCGCGCTGAACAGCGCCCGCGCGGCCCTGGGCAAGGCGGAAGCGAACCGGACCCAGGCCTCTGCCCAGGCCGAGCGCTACAAGCCGCTGGTCGAAGCCAATGCAGTAAGCAAACAGGAATACCTGAACGTGGTCGCCGCCGCCAAGCAGGCCGAAGCCGACGTGGCCGCCAGCAAGGCCTCGCTGCAGATTGCCCAGATCAATTCCGGCTACGCCAACGTGACCTCGCCGATTGCCGGCCGCATCGGCCGCGCCCTGGTCACCGAAGGCGCGCTTGTCAGCGCGACCGAGGCAACCCAGCTGGCCGTGGTGCAGCAGACCAATACCGTGTACGTGAACTTCACCCAGTCGGCCACCGAGCTGCAGACGCTGCGCCGCAATGCCGGCGTCAAGCTGGCCAACGGCAGCGCGCCTGTCACCATCGTCCTCGACGATGGCAGCGAACTGCCGCAAAAGGGCAAGCTGCTGTTCTCGGACGTGACGGTGGACCCGACCTCGGGTCAGGTCACGCTGCGCGCCGAAGTCCCCAATGCCGACAATGCCTTGCTGCCAGGCCAGTACGTGCGCGTGCGCGTATCGCAGGCTGAGCTGCCTTCCGGCATGCTGATCCCCCAGCAAGCGGTTACCCGCAGCAACCAGGGCGACACCGTGATCGTGGTCGGCGCCGATGGCAAGCCGGGTCCGCGTCCGGTCAAGATCGGCTCGCAGGTGGGCGGCGACTGGGTCGTGCTCGAAGGTCTGAAAGCAGGCGAGCAAGTTGTTGTCGACGGCTTCCAGAAAATGCAGGCCCCAGGCGCACCGGTCAAGCCGGTGCCATGGACGCCAAAGCAGGCGCCCGCCGCTGCCGCTGCCGCTGCCGCTGCCGCGCCTGCCGCCGCTAAATAAGAACACTGACAGGATTTCCTCATGGCCCGTTTCTTTATTGACCGCCCCATTTTTGCGTGGGTGATCGCTTTATTCATTATGGTGGTGGGCAGTGTTGCCATCACCCAGCTGCCGATCGCGCAGTATCCGGCGGTGGCACCGCCATCGATCGTCGTCACCGCCGCCTACCCGGGCGCCTCGGCCCAGACCCTGGAAGACGCCGTCATCAGCGTCATTGAACGCGAGATGAACGGCTCGACCGGCCTGATCTACATGGAGTCGATCAGCCAGGCCAACGGCACCGGCACCATCACGCTCAGCTTCGAGACCGGCACCGATGCCGACCTCGCCCAGGTCGACGTGCAGAACCGTCTTGGCCGCGCCACCCCGCGTCTGCCGCAGGCGGTCATCCAGCAGGGCGTGCGTGTGGACAAGGCGCGCGCCAACTTCCTGATGTTCACCATCCTTTCCTCGGACGACCCGAAATGGGATCCGATCGCGCTGGGCGACTATGCCTCGCGCACGGTGCTGCCCGAAATCCAGCGTATCCCCGGCGTTGGCCAGGCCCAGCTGTTCGGTACCGAGAAAGCCATGCGGATCTGGATCGATCCCGCCAAACTGGTCGGCTACAACCTGTCGCCAACCGATGTGAACAATGCCATCCGCACCCAGAATGCCCAGGTGGCATCGGGCACCATTGGCGACCTGCCGAATATCGGCGGGCAAGCGACGACCGCGACCGTGGTCGTGACCGGTCAGCTGACCTCGGTGGAAGAATTCGGCAAGATCGTGCTGCGCGCCAACCCGGATGGCTCGACCGTGCGCTTGCGCGACGTGGCCCGCATTGAAATCGGCGGCCAGAACTACGCTACCTCGGCCCGCCTGAACGGCAAGCCATCGACCGGTATCGGTATCCAGCTCTCGCCGACCGGCAATGCGCTGGAAACTGCCAAGCTGGTGCGTCAGCGCATGAATGAATTGTCGAAGTACTTCCCGCCTGGCATGAAATACGCAGTGCCGTTCGACAGCTCGGCCTTTGTCGACATCTCCATCAAGCAAGTGGTCGAAACGCTCATCGAAGCGGTGATCCTGGTGTTCCTGGTGATGTATGTGTTCCTGCAAAACTTCCGCTACACAATCATTCCGACCATCGTGGTGCCGGTCGCCCTGCTCGGTTCGCTCGGCGCGCTGCTCGCGCTGGGCTACTCGATCAACGTGCTGACCATGTTCGGCATGGTGCTGGTGATCGGTATTGTGGTCGATGATGCGATTGTGGTGGTCGAAAACGTGGAACGGATCATGAGCGAGGAAGGCTTGCCGCCGCTGGAAGCGACGCGCAAGGCCATGAGCCAGATTTCCGGCGCGATTGTTGGCGTGACCGTGGTGCTCATTTCCGTGTTCGTACCACTGGCCTTCTTTGCTGGCGCCGTGGGTAATATTTACCGCCAGTTCTCGGCAGTGATGGTGAGCGCGATCGCGTTCTCGGCCTTCATGGCGCTGTCGCTCACGCCGGCGCTGTGCGCCCACCTGCTCAAGCCGGTGGAAGCGGGCCACCACCATGCCAAGACCGGTTTCTTCGGCTGGTTCAACCGCGGCTTTACCAAAACGGCCAAGAACTATGAAGGTTTTGTGGCACGCGTGCTGCGCCACACGGGCCGTGCCTTGCTGGCGTTTGCGGTCGTGATCGCCATCGTCGGCCTGCTCTTTGTGCGCATGCCCAATTCCTTCCTGCCCAACGAAGACCAGGGTTACATCATCGCCAACTTCCAGTTGCCGCCGGGCGCGACGCTCGAACGCACCGGTCTGGCGCTGCGCGAAGCGGAAGAATTCATCCTCAAGCAGCCGGAAGTGTCGAGCATGGTCGGGGTGCAGGGCTTCAGCTTCTCGGGCCAGGGCCAGAACATGGCGCTCGGCTTCATCACGCTGAAAGACTGGAAAGAGCGCAAGGGCGAAGGCCACAGCGCCACCGACGTTGCCAACCGCATCAGCGGGCGCATGGCAGCGGTGCGCGACGCCTTCATCTTCGCCATCAGCCCGCCGCCGATTCCCGAACTGGGACGCGGCACCGGTTTCTCGTTCCGCCTGCAGGACCGTGGCGACCAGGGCCGTGAAGCCCTGCTCAATGCCCGTAACCAGTTGATGGGTCTGGCTTCCCAGAGCCCGATTCTGGCGGGCGTGCGTCCGGAAGGCCTGGAAGATGCACCCCAGGTCCAGCTCGACATCGACCGCGACAAGGCCAACGCCCTGGGCGTAACCTTCGACGCCATCAACGCGGCCATTTCCACCTCGCTCGGTTCGGCCTACGTGAACGACTTCCCGAACGCCGGCCGTCTGCAGCGCGTGGTGGTCCAGGCCGATGCACCAGCCCGTATGCAGCCGAACGATCTGCTCAAGCTGACCGCGATGAATACCAAGGGCCAGGCGGTACCGCTGTCGGCCTTTGCCACCACGCGCTGGATTACCGGCCCGATGCAGACGGTGCGCTACAACGGCTACTCGACCATGCGTCTGGCAGGCGATGCCGCGCCAGGCCACAGTACCGGCCAGGCACTGGATGAAATGGAACGCCTGGCAGCGCAACTGCCGCCTGGCTTCGCCTTCGAATGGACCGGCCAGTCGCGCGAAGAAAAACTGTCCGGCTCGACCGTGTTCGTGCTGCTCGGCTTCGCCCTGCTGGCGGTATTCCTGTCGCTGGCAGCGCTGTATGAAAGCTGGTCGATCCCGGTCGCGGTGCTGCTGGTGGTGCCGTTCGGCGTGTTCGGCGCGCTGCTCGCCGCCATGGCGCGCGGCTATCCGAACGACGTGTACTTCAAGGTCGGCCTGATCACGATCATCGGTCTGGGCGCCAAGAACGCGGTGCTGATCATCGAATTCGCCAAAGACTTGCAGGCCCAGGGCCGCACGCTGGTGGAAGCGGCGATCGAAGCCTGTCACCTGCGCTTCCGTCCTATTCTGATGACCTCGCTCGCCTTCATCCTCGGTGTACTGCCGCTGGTGATCGCCGGCGGCGCCGGTTCGGCCAGCCAGCGCGCCATCGGTACCGGCGTGATGGGCGGCATGATCACCGCGACCGCACTGGGCGTGATCTTCGTGCCCGTGTTCTTCGTTGTGGTACGTAAACTATTCAAGGGCAGCGAACGCCAGCGCAAAAAATACGCGCACGAAGATGGCGGCGCGCCAGCAGTCGAGGTAAAACATGATTAATAAAAGCAAACTGATGCTGGCGCCCATGGCGCTGGCCCTGACCCTGTCCGGCTGCATGTCGCTCGCCCCCAAATACGAGCGCCCGGCAGCACCGGTGGCGGCCAGCTTTCCGGACGCGGCCAGCGCCGGCGCGGCCAATGAGGCGGCGTCCAAAATCGAATGGCAGCGCTTCTTCGCCGATGCGCGCCTGAAGGAATTGATCGAGCTGTCGCTGAAAAATAACCGCGACCTGCGCGTGGCCATTCTGAACATCGAGCAGGCACGCGCCCAGTACCAGATCCGCCGCGCGGACCTGTTGCCAACAGTGGGCGTGGGCGTGAGCGGCAACCGCGTGCCGGGCCCGAACGACAGCATCACCAGCACCTATTCTGGCGGGCTGGTGGTCAGCTCGTACGAGCTTGATTTGTTTGGCCGTGTGCGCAGCCTGTCGAATGCCGGACTGGCGCAATACCTGGCCACGGAAGAAGCGCGCAAGGCCACGCAAATCAGCCTGATCGCCTCGGTCGCCAACGCGTATCTGGCCACGCTGGCCGACGCGGAACTGCTGGCGCTGACCCAGCAGACGCTGGACGCGCGCGTCGAGTCGCTCAAGCTGACCCAGCTCAAGTACGACAACGGCGCCGTTTCCAAGCTCGATCTGCAGCAGGGCTTGTCGCTGGTGGACAGCGCGCGCGTCGTGCTGGCCCAGACCCAGCGCCAGCGTGCGCAGGACATCAATCTGCTTACCCTGCTGGTGGGCCAACCCCTGCCCGGCGAAGCGGCCAGCCCGGGGGCCTTGGCGACGACCGAACTGAGCGAACTGCCGGGCGGCTTGCCGTCCGACCTGCTGGCCGTGCGGCCGGACATTCGCGCGGCCGAGCAGCAGCTGATCGCGGCCAATGCCAACATCGGCGCGGCGCGTGCCAATTTCTTCCCGCGCATCACGCTGACCGGCAGCGCGGGCAGCGCCAGCAATGAACTCTCAGGCCTGTTCCAGAGCGGCTCGTTCGGCTGGACTTTTGCCCCGCAACTGTTGCTGCCGATCTTCGACTACGGCCGCAACCGGGCCAACCTTGGCAGCGCCACGGCAGGGCGCGACATCGCGGTGGCCCAGTATGAACGTTCGATCCAGTCCGCCTTCCGCGAAGTGGCCGATGCGCTGGCCGGTCAGGCCACCTACACGGAACAGCTGCGCGCCCAGCGCGCGGTGGCCGACGCCGAAGCCGAGCGCTTCAAGCTGTCCGACCTGCGCTACCGCAGTGGCGCGTCGAGCTATCTTGATCTGCTCGACGCCCAGCGTTCGCTGTTCACGGCCCAGCAAGGCGCAGTGCAAGCCAACCTGGCGCGTCTGCAGAATCAGGTCACGCTGTACCGCGTGCTCGGTGGCGGCTGGACGACACAGCAGTAAGCGTGGCGTCATGAAAAAAGCCGGCCTGCGCCTTTGGGCGCGGGCCGGCTTTTTTTTCGCCTGGCGGCGCACGCGATTACTGCAGATTGGTCCACAGTTCGTCCCAGTCCGTGGGGCGGAACACGCCGTTGCGGCGCATGACCAGCTTGTGCTCCTTGTCGAGCACGAAGTGCGTGGGCTCGGACGTCATGGCGCCAAAATTATCGTTATGTCCCTTGGCGTTGCGCCAGGCGATGGGGAAATGCTGCTCCACCGGAATCGCCTTCCTCACCAGCGCCATGTAGTCGGCGATGGCTTGCCGGTCCTGGTCCATATTCACACCGATATTGATGTAGTTTTTCGACCGGTTGGCGCCAAAGAACTCGCGCATCAGGCGCAGATCATTGGTGCAGGGAATGCACTCGGCAGTAAAGAAGCTGACCAGGCAAGCCTTGCCCAGGGACTCCTGCAAGTTGATCGCCTTGCCATCGACATCCACGCCTTGCAGAGTGTACACCGCGGGCGGCTTGACAGCAGGCGCTTTAGCTCCCGGCTTTTTTTCCTGGCTAAAGGCCATGCCCGGCAAGGCCAGCCCCATGCTGCCTGCGGCAACGGTAAGCAGAAAATCGCGTTTCTTCACGCTCAGTCTCCCTGATCAATGTTTGTATTTACCGAACGATAGCACGTTTCATTGGTGCAAGTTTGGCCACCAGTTGATTCGCGGCCGAGCTTGGCACCTTGCAGTTTTCCATCGCAATTTGCAGGTCCTCGGCCAGGGCGTTGAAGTGCGCCGCCCTGACGCCCATGGCATCGTGCGAGATCACCATGTCGCGCCCGCTGTACGTGCATGGCCCGCCCGCGAGCTGGCAGAACTGCTCGCCAAGCAGCACACCGAGCTGCTTCATATCGGTCTTGGCGAAGAAGGTATTGATGCGCGGGTCGGCCTGGATAATCGGCAGCAGTTCCGCGACGATTTGATCGATGCCGCTTTTGCCGCCGAGTTCATCAAACAGGGTGGCGTCGGCAGCCATGGCCGGCATGCTCAGGCTCACGCCCAGGAGCAGGGTCGACAGACAGATGGTGGCACGTTGGAGAAAGTTCATGGTGGGCTCGCTGAAAAAGGAGATCAGAAACCGGTCTGGACCGAAAGGTACCAGCCGCGTTGCTTCTTCGGATTGAAAATGGTGATGTCGCCCAGATCCACGAACGCCGCCGTGAGGGACAGGTGACGGTTCGGGAAGTACGCCAGGAAGGCGTCGCTGTAAGCGCGTTCATTGTCCACGCTCAGGTTGCGCGGCTTCATGCGGTATTCGACCCCGGCGACCAGTTTGCGGGTCAGCAGGTAGGCGGCCGACACTTCCAGCATGGGCTCGTACTTGTCACCCAGGTCGCCGCCGAAACCGAGAAGGCCCATCTGGTTGGCCTTGGTCAGGCGCAGCGTGCCGTTCAGCAGCAGGCTGTGCGCCAGATAGATCTTGGTGGCGGACGCATACAGGTCGACCCCGCTGTCCCTGGTAGCACCCAGCTGCGTCACACTGGTCACGCCCAGCGCACCCAGGCCGCCCACGCCCTTGTTGCGCTTGTACTGCAGGCCGAGCGCCACTTGCGGCATCAGCGAATACTGGTCATACACAGCGTCCCCGGCCACGCGCACCTTGATGCCGACGATTTCCTGCCGGATGCGCAACTGGTCGAGCGGCGCCAGCTGGCCCGTGAAAGCCTGGTTCGCGAACGAGATTTCGACACGGTCGGCGATGCCCACCGCAATCCCATAGCTCGAGAGCGCGTAATCGCGCGTCTGAATCCGGGTGGCGTGGGCGTTGGCGCCATAGCTGTCGACACTGCCATAGCTGGTGATCAGCGCCCACGGCGTCAGTCCGCCGCCGCCGGCGCCCTCCACCTGGCTGACGCCGCCCGTGGCGAGCAGCTTGCCCATGTCCTGCGCGTGTGCTGCGTGCGTGGCAGCGATGCAGGCGGCGATTGCAAGCGCCCGCGTTATTATATTTTTTGCCAATTTTCTTCCCCAGTGTTCGATGGTTTGGATGTGGTACCAGACCATCTACGCCGGGGAGCGCGAATTGGATTCAAAATAGAAACTATTGTGGCCTTGCGGCTATTCCGCGAGGAACATCTGCTGCAGATCGTTCAGGAAGCGTTGGCCCAGTTCGGTCGGGCGGATGTT
The DNA here is from genome assembly GCA_036399735.1 of Telluria sp. Lineage (GTDB taxonomy): Bacteria > Pseudomonadota > Gammaproteobacteria > Burkholderiales > Burkholderiaceae_D > Telluria_A. The sequence goes on from DASWMN010000306.1 coordinate 27,924, forward strand.
CAGGTGATCGCGGTACAGCAGGCCCTTGGCCTCGGCCTCGTTGAGCGTCTTGTCAATCGCCGTGATGCTCATGCCAGTGCGCTCGGCGAACAGGTTGGGGGCGAAGCCGCCCGTCAGGCGCAAGGTGTTGAGCATGAATTCGAAGCCCATGTCGTCGCGCCCGATCTCGCGCTCTTCCTGCATCGGATTGCCCAGCCGCGCCGCCTCCATGAACGCTTTCGGCTGCTTGTAGCGCGCCTGGCGCAGCACCCGGTGCGGGAAGGAGATCTTGGAATGCGCGCCTGCTCCGATGCCCAGATAGTCGCCGAACTCCCAGTAATTGAGATTGTGGCGCGCGCGCCGGCCGGGCTGCGCATAGGCCGACACTTCATACTGCTCGAAGCCGGCGACCCTGGTTTCATTGGCGATCATGTCCTGCATGTCGGCGCTGGCGTCGTCGTCCGGCAGGCTTGGCGGGTACTTGGCGAACAGCGTGTTCGGCTCCATCGTCAGGTGGTACAGCGACAGGTGCGGGGGCGCGAATGACAGCGCCGTCTCCAGATCTTTTTTCGCCTCGCCCAGCGTCTGCGAGGGCAGCGCGTACATCAGATCCAGATTGAAGTTGTCGAAGTTGGCGTGCGCGATCTCGACCGCGCGGCGTGCCTCGTTGTCGTCATGGATGCGGCCCAGCGCCTGCAGGTGGCGCGGGTTGAAGCTTTGGATGCCGATCGACAGGCGGTTGATGCCGCTGGCCCGAAACGACTTGAATTTTTCCGCTTCAAAGGTGCCAGGATTGGCTTCCATCGTCACTTCGCAGGCGCCGTCCAGCGGCAGCAGCGTGCGCACGTCCGACATCAGGCGGTCCAGCCCTTTGGCCGACATCAGGCTGGGCGTGCCGCCGCCAATGAAGATGGTGTAGATCTTGCGGCCCCAGATCAGCGGCAGCGACTGTTCCAGGTCCAGCCGCACCGCGTCCAGATATTCTTCTTCCGGGAACTCGCCCTTTGCTTCGTGCGAATTGAAGTCGCAGTAAGGGCACTTGCGCACGCACCAGGGGAAGTGAATGTACAGCGACAGCGGCGGTAGCGCCGACAGGTTCAGCGCGCCCGGCTGCAGATACTGCAGGGCGCTCGCCGCCGGCGAACGCGGTTCGGGTTTCGCTTCGCCCGTGACGACTTTGATCGGAATCATTTCAGCTTTTCCACCAGCGCGCGCAGGGCCTGGCCGCGGTGCGACAGGCCGTTCTTTTCGAGCGGCGTGAGTTCGGCCACGCATTTGCCCAGCGCGGGGATGAAGAAGTGCGGGTCGTAGCCAAAGCCGTTGCTGCCACGCGCGGTGGGCGTGATCTCGCCATCCCAGCGGCCGTCGGCAATCACCGGCTGCGGATCGTCGGCATGGCGCACGTAGACCAGTACGCAGTAGTAATAGGCCGATTTGTCGGCATGCGCGGCCAGGTCGGCAATCATCTTCTCGTTGTTGCGCGCATCCGATTTCGGCTCGCCCGCGAAGCGCGCGGAGTACACCCCCGGCGCACCACCGAAGGCGTTGACGCAGACGCCGGAATCGTCGGCCAGCGCAGGCAAACCGGTCAGGCGCGCGGCATGACGGGCTTTCTCGAGCGCGTTTTCCACAAAAGTCGCGTGCGGCTCGTCCGCCTCCGGCACGTTGAATTCACCCTGCGGATGCAGGGTGAAGCCGATCGGGCCGAGGATTTCGGAAAATTCGCGGAGTTTACCTGCGTTGTTCGAGGCGAGGATGAGGCGTTGGGTCATGATGGGCTGCGCAATGTCGGAAGGGTGTATTTTACCCTCAACGCCAAGAGGGATCGGCAGAACGCAACCTAGACGATTGACCAATAGGGAATTACATTTAGCAATTTGAAACTTCACTGGCAACCCGATGACGCTTCATACATCGCATTTCCCGGGGCTTTTCGCGTGGCCGTGCACTTGTGTAGATTGTCAATCTGGAGCATACCGAATATCATCGTGAGCGGATTTCGATCCGCACAAAAGGTGCATTCGTCGAAGAGCAAAAAAGAGTCGCAGACCACAACCTTTTTTTCTTAGGATCTGCGCGTCACTGCTGTTCGTCCCATTGCCAGATAGTCTGCCAGCTGTTCCCGCCAAGGTCCGGCATGATTTCGTCACGATTGAAATAGCGGCGCGAATTTTGGTTCGCAGGCGTGAAGTAATAGCCGGCTTCTGGGCAAGGATTGCCGCCTTCGACACGCAGTCGCTTGTCAGGAAGCCCGGGAGTCAGGCTGTCATCAATGTCCTCAAATTCACCATCGATCATCTCGACGTAGTACCACTTGCAGGGACGGGACGTGAACGCCGTACGCCCTACGGCGCTCGGGGCTAAAATAGGTTTCGGAACGGAATCCCAAATGACCTCCTTTCTAAATAGGCTAATGTACTTATCAGAGGTCGCGAAGCGGTACATCTTTTTTTCATCAATCCATAAATCTCGGTGACCAACTGCACGTAATGCATCAAGGCCAACGTCGTTGAAGGTCGGACATTCCCGTAGCACGCCTCCTGTGCCACCGGACCAGGCGAACTGCAGTGAACCGTACGGATCGTCTTGCGGAACATAGACGCCGGTCTTGGGCGGTACTCTGGGTGTTTCGCCTTCGATGTCAGTACGCACCCTGAACTTGGGCAGTCGAGGGAGGCGTTTCCGGAACTCCAGCCATGTGATAGTCAATCTAAAGTCATTCCACTTACTTGCGGGCTCGGTCTTATCCATTGTCTCGTCGATTTCCATTGCGTACAATGAGAGCTCCTCAAACATCGCATCGAATCTGTCCTGCTCAGTTGGGGTAGTCCATTGCATCGAATATTCGGACATGCCGCGTGCGCAGTTATCAACGCCAGTTACCGAATATATTTCGAACGATCGGTTTGCGATGGCTCGTGCCACTTCCATTTGGAAATCGGCCAGATAGGGCCAGGCGTTGTTAGCCCAGTTCTGCGAAGTGTTACGGCTGCCCCATTGCTTATCGATTAAGAGTGTATCGCGCTGTTGTACCTTCGCGAGATCAAGAGTCGGATCGACAAACGCAATGAGATCGTTGGTGCGTTGCTGCAAGCCCTTCAGATAGTCAGGAGACGCGAAGTAGTACAGCAATGCAGCCTGTTTTTTTTGCCAGAGCGTTAATTGAAAGGGCATGTTCATAGTCACCTAGCCAGTTTAGTTACAGACGAAGAGCAGCTATAGATACTCATCCCTACAAAATCGTCGGGCAAGCGCTCATCTGGCGTCCCGGTTTCACCGGATTTGACCTTGGGAACGCTGCTAAAAATTGATAGCGGAAATTTGACAGCACTTTGCAACATGATACGGATAGACTACGCAGCAATTCAATCTACGAGTTTAGTCGTTTGCCCCGCTAAAGAAGGCAACCCGACTTTGCCCAGAAGTCCCTCGCCCCCGAAGTCGGTGTATCCCCAACCGGTTTCAAAAGGCCCACTGATATTTGGGTGGTTGATCTTTTCGCGAATTCCCGTGTACTCAGTCCTGAGTTCATTCGTTAGCCTATCGTATTCCTCCTGGCGAAGCGCACGGTGCAGTTGATTCCCTTTCCCACCTCTTAATTTGTAGTAGCGCACAGTGTCATTGCGCGCATCCGTGCGAGTTACATTGAAAACGATTTGCTCCCATCCGCCTTCGAGATGACGATTGGGCAGTACCGGCTCCTTCGTCTGGCTAGACGTCGGCCCTCGCCATGCTTTCAGAGTCTCGCCATGCTTAAGATCGTAGATCACAAACTGACCATTGCAGTTCCAGTCCGGCCACACGGCCAGATACTTACGCCATGCCGCGCGAGGATCCGGGGCGTTTTGCAATTTGCTAAAAATTTCTGGAGTGATCCAACAGTCGCTCATGGCACGACTAGATGGAGAAATGATTCGAAATAAACGCGCAGGACCTTTGATTTCGATTTTTTCAAGCGAGTGAAATGATGTGACGTTTTCCTTACTCAAACTGGGCCAGCCGTCTTTGA
>DASWMN010000307.1:0-11439 GCA_036399735.1 Telluria sp.
GCACCAGCGGATGGTCGGGGTTGATTTCGAGGATGGGCTTGGACTCGGGCGCGTCCTGGCCGGCGGCCTTCAGCATGCGCAACAAGTTGCCGGACAACTCGTTCTCGTCCGCCACCAGGCAGGCCGGCGAGTCGGTCAGGCGGAAGGTCACGCGCACTTCCTTGGCCTTGCCGGCCAGCGCGGTCTTCATCTTCTCGACCAGGTCCTTGTACTGCGCCTCGGTCTCCTCGTGCTGCTTCTTCTCGGCTTCGTCTTCCAGCGCCCCCAGATCCAGACCGCCCTTGGCCACCGAGACCAGTTCCTTGCCTTCGAATTCGGTCAGGAAGGACAGCATCCATTCATCCACCCGGTCCGTCATCAGCAGCACTTCCACGCCCTTCTTGCGGAAGATCTCGAGGTGCGGGCTGTTCTTGGCGGCGATGTAGTTGTCACCGGCGACGTAATAGATCTTCTCCTGGCCTTCCTTCACGCGCCCGATGTAATCGGCCAGCGATACGGTCTGCTCGCCATTCTCGTTGGCGGTGCTGGCAAAGCGCAGCAGCTTGGCGATGCGGTCCTTGTTGGCAGCGTCTTCGCCGATGCCTTCTTTCAGCACCTGGCCGAACTCGGTCCAGAAGGTCGCGTACTTGTCCTTTTTCTCCTGCTCGTCGGCGTTGGCCAGTTCTTCCAGCATGCCCAGCACGCGCTTGGTCGAGCCTTCGCGGATCACCTTCACGTCGCGCGACTCCTGCAGGATTTCGCGCGAGACGTTCAGCGGCAGGTCGTTCGAATCGATCACGCCCTTGATGAAGCGCAGGTAGGCCGGCATCAGCTGCTCGGCATCGTCCATGATGAACACGCGCTTGACGTACAGCTTGATGCCGCCACGCTTGTTGCGGTCCCACAGGTCAAATGGCGCGTGGCCCGGCACGTACAGCAGCTGGGTGTATTCGCTGCGCCCTTCCACGCGGTTGTGCGTGTGCGTGAGCGGTGCCTGGAAGTCGTGCGAAACGTGCTTGTAGAATTCCTCGTACTGCTCCGGCGTGATGTCGGACTTGCTGCGGGCCCACAGGGCGCTGGCCTGGTTGACGGTTTCCAGTTCGTCGGTGACGACGGTTTCCTTCTTCGCGGCGTCCCACTCGTCTTTCTGCATCACGATCGGCAGCGAGATGTGGTCCGAGTACTTGCGGATGATCGACTTGAGCTTCCAGGCCGACAGCAGTTCTTCTTCGCCATCGCGCAGGTGCAGGATGACGTCGGTGCCACGGTTGGTCTTGTTGATGGTTTCGACGCTGTAGTCGCCCTCGCCGCCCGATTCCCAGCGCACCCCCTCGGCAGCATCGACACCGGCACGGCGCGTTTCGACAGTGATCTTGTCGGCCACGATGAAGCCCGAGTAGAAGCCGACGCCGAACTGGCCGATCAGGGCCGCGTCAGCCTGCTGGTCGCCGGACAGCTTGCCGAAGAATTCCTTGGTGCCCGACTTGGCGATGGTGCCCAGGTGCGAAATGACTTCGTCCCGGCTCATCCCGATGCCGTTGTCGGAAATGGTGATGGTCTTGGCTTCCCGGTTGAAGCTGACCTTGATTTTCAGTTCGTGGTCGTTGCCGTACAGGGCATCGTGGTTGATCGCTTCGAAGCGCAGTTTGTCGGCCGCATCGGAAGCATTGGAAATCAGCTCGCGCAGGAAGATTTCCTTGTTCGAATACAGGGAGTGAATCATCAGTTGAAGCAACTGTTTTACTTCAGCTTGAAAACCAAGGGTTTCTTTTTCGGCAACAGCCATTTTTTTTCCTCGTGTGAGACAGGTTGAACGGATGCGGGCCAGATGGGGGTGGCCGGGGATTTTTCAAGAGCCAATTAGCGATGCAAGTGACGCTCGAGGAACTCCCACAGGGTCGGCGCCTGTACCGTGGCCACGTTCAGGCGCATGCGGGTCGAGGGCAGCTGGCTGGGCGAAAACAGGCTGCCCGGGGCCAGCAGCAAACCCTCGGCCATGGCCTTTTCGGTCAGCACATTGGTGTCGCATCCCGCGTCGACCCACACGAACATCCCGGCCGGCGGCGCCACGTCGACCCGCAGCCCGGCCTTTTCCATCTGGCGCACGGTCCTGGGGCGCACCGCGTCGAGCCGGCTACGCACCCGGTCCACATGCTTGCGGTACAGGCCTTCGGACAGAATCTTGTACACCACCCGCTCGCCGATGTCGCTGGTGGTAAGCGTGGCCAGCATCTTGCGGTCGCACAGGCGCTGGGCCCATTCGTGCGAGGTGGCGATGAAACCGACCCGCAGATTGGCCGACATCGACTTGGAAAAGCCGCCCAGGTAAATCACGCGCCGCAGCTGGTCCAGCGCCGCCAGGCGCGTGGCCGGCTGCACCGCGCTGCCGGGATGCAGATCGCAGTAGATGTCATCTTCGACGATGGTAAAGCCATGCTCTTCGGCCAGGCGCAGCACCTGGAATGCCTTGGCCGCCGAGAGCGAGGTCGAGGTGGGATTGTGCAGCACCGAATTGATCACATACAGCTTGGGCTTGTGCAGCGCGGCCATCGCAGCGAGCTGGGCGATATCGGGACCGTCGGGCAGGCGCGGCACGCCCACCACCTTGGCGCCCAGCGCGGCGAACGAGCCGAACATCAGGAACCAGGCCGGGTCGTCGACCAGGATGGTGTCGCCGGGGCGGGTGAATTCGCGCGCCACCAGGTCCAGCGCCTGGGTGATGCCGACCGTGGTCACCAGCTGCTCGGGCGCGGCATCGATTTCCAGTTCGGCCAGCTTGAGCTGGAGCTGCTGGCGCAGCGGCAGAAAGCCTTGCGGGGTGCCGTAATTGAGCAAGGCACTGCCACCCTGGCGCCCGATATCGCGCAGCGCATTCGACACCAGTGGCCCGTCCAGCCAGTCCGACGGCAGCAGGCCGGACCCGGGCACCTGCTGGTGCGGCGCCTGGCGGAACATATTGCGGATCAGCCAGACCACGTCAAGCGGCTTTTGCCCGCTCAGCGCGCTGTCCTGGGGCGCCGCGGCCGAGCGCTCGCCCAAGTTCAGCGGCGAGCGCTCGCGTACAAAAAAACCGGCCCCGCGGCGCGACTCGACATAGCCCTTGGCCACCAGCTTGTCGTAGCTGGCCACCACGGTGAAGGCCGAGACGGCGTGGGTGGCCGCGAACTGGCGGATCGAGGGCATGCGGGCGCCGCTGCGCAATACCTTGTCGTCGATCCGCGCCGAGACCGAGCGCACGATCTGATCGATCAGGGATTCGCCGGCGCCGCGCGTGAGCATGGTCTCGAAGGGTGCTGCTGCATCGTGCAGCCGTGTATTGGTCATGTCACCGTCACAGTATGCGAAATTATATGAATAAGTGTATTGGTACTGTACTGGTTTTTAAGTCTAGGATACACCGATCGATCTGACAATCCAAGCCCTGAAAGCTGCCATGTACAAGCCGACCCTCGCCCAACTCGACGCTGCCGCTGCCGTGGTCTACCGCGCCATGCCACCCACGCCGCAATACAGCTGGCCGCAGCTCAATGACGCACTTGGCGCCGAGACCTGGGTCAAGCATGAGAATCACACGCCGCTGGGCGCCTTCAAGGTCCGCGGCGGCCTGGTGTACCTGGACGCGCTGGTGCGGCGCGAACCGGCCCTGCGCACGGTCATGGCGGCAACCCGCGGCAACCATGGCCAGTCGGTCGCGTTCGGCGCGGCGCGCCACGGGCTGGCCAGCCGCATCTATGTCCCGTTCGGCAACAGCGTGGAAAAGAACGCCGCCATGCGCAGCCTGGGCGCGCAACTGATCGAGGTGGGGACCGATTTCCAGGAATGCCGCGAACACGCGCAGCAGGTCGCGCGCGACGAGGCGCTGCACATGGTGCCGTCCTGGCATGAGGATCTGGTGGCCGGGGTGGCCAGCGGCTGGCTCGAACTGTTCCGTGCCCAGCCCGATCTGGATCTGGTGCTGGTGCCGGTCGGCCAGGGCTCGGGCATCTGCGCCGCCATCGCGGCGCGCAACGCGCTGGGCCTGGCGACGCGCGTGGTCGGCGTGGTATCGAGCCACGCACCGGCCTACCAGTTGTCGTACCAGGCCGGGGCCAGCATCAGCGCGCCGGTATCGACCGTGCTGGCCGACGGCCTGGCATGCCGCCAGCCCGATCCCGCCTCGCTGGGCACGATTCTGGCGTATGCCGACGACATCGTGGCCGTCACCGATGACGAAGTCGCGCATGCCATGCGCCTGTACTACCGCGCCACCCATAATCTGGCCGAAGGCGCCGGGGCCGCGCCGCTGGCCGCGGCCATGCAGATGAAGGACAACGCCCTATTCAAGGGGCGCAAGATCGGCCTGCCGCTCACCGGCGGCAATGTCGATGCGGAACTGTTCCGCCACGTGCTGCAAGGACCATGACATGCCGGCCGCCCGCAAACAGCTGGTCATGAGGTCCCTGCCCGCGCTGTCGGATGAAACGGCGGGCATGCTGCTGGGCATGATCGGCGTGGCCATCTTCGGCATGACTTTCCCTGCCACGCGCCTGGCCGTGGCCGATCTGCCGCCCGACTTTGTCGCGCTCGGGCGCGCCCTGGTGGCGGCCATGCTGGCGGCCGCCTGGCTGCTGTGGAAGAGCCTGCCCTTCCCGCCGCGCGCCGCGCTGCTGCCGCTGGCCATGGTCGCTGGCGGCTGCGTGATCGGCTTCCCGTGGCTGACATCGATCGCGCTCAAGACCGTGCCCGCTTCGCACGGCGCGGTACTGGTCGGGATTCTGCCCTTGGCCACGGCCGCGTTCTCGGCCCTGCGCGGGAATGAACAACCGTCGCCCCGGTTCTGGCTCATGGCCCTGGCCGGCTCGGCGCTGGTGATCGGCTTCGCGCTGCATCAGAGCGGCGGCAGTTTTCACCGCGCCGATGTGCTGATGCTGGCGGCCGTGCTGCTGGCGGCGCTCGGCTACACCGAAGGCGCGCGTCTGGCGCGGAGCATGGGCGGGCAGCAGGTGATCAGCTGGGCGCTGGTGCTGGCCGCGCCGCTGCTGGCGCCGGTTCTGCTGTGGCTGGCGTATCCGCAGATCGGGGCGATCCACGCGGCCCGGCCGATGGCGTGGCTGGGCTTTGGCTATGTGGCGGTGTTTTCGATGTATGTCGGCTTCTTCTTCTGGTATGGCGGCATGGTGCGCGGCGGGATTGCGCGGGTCGGCCAGGTGCAGCTGGTGCAGCCGTTTGTGACGCTGGGCGGGGCCGCGCTGGTGCTGGGGGAGCAGGTGACGGTGGCCCATGTGCTGTTCGCGCTGGCCGTGATTGCCGTGGTGGGCGTCGGCCGAAAAATGGCGGTACGGCGACTTGGGACGTGCGGCACGCATGCATAGAGGAGACTGCGATGAAAGCGACTGCCCTGTTACTGGCCACCCTGCTGAGCGGCTGCGCCCCTCAGCTCGAAGGCAATTACAGCGATCCGTCCGGCGCCCCGGCCTTTCGCCTGGCCCACGGCAAGTGCTACCGCACCAACCCCGACGGCAGCGACTACAAGGCGCCCCGACCCGGCCTGCCGCCCCTGCCCCAGCCCCGTCCTTACACGGTCGACGGCCAGCGCTTGCTGGTCGGACATCCGTCACAGCCGGCGGCGTTCGAGATTCTGCCCGATGGCCGACTAAAATTATCCGAACACGGCCATGCGCTGATCTTTGTCCGCAAATGATATTCTGCGTCGCAATTCCGATGGGAATGCCCCGATTCGCGACGTACAATACCGCCTTGTCTCTCATTTAACGCACCAGGAAACGCCATGTCCGTCTACGAAAAACTGTCCGCCCTCGATATCACCCTCAAGGCCCCGGCCGCGCCCGCCGCCGCCTATGTCATGTACGTTCAGACCGGCAACCTGGTGTTCCTGTCCGGCCATCTGGCCAAGAACCCGGACGGCACCGTCATCGTGGGCCAACTTGGCAAAAACACCACAACGGAGCAAGGCCAGGCGGCTGCGCGCAATATCGCCATCGACCTGATGGGCACCCTGCAGCAAGCTTGCGGGGGCGACCTGAACCGCGTCAAGCGCATCGTCAAAGTCATGAGCCTGGTGAACTCCAGCCCCGATTTCACCGAACACCACCTGGTCACGAACGGCTGCTCGACCCTGCTGGGCGAGGTCTTCGGCGACGCCGGCAAACACGCGCGCTCGGCTTTCGGCGTGGCCCAGATCCCGCTCGGCGCCTGCGTGGAGATCGAAATGATCGCTGAAATCGCCTAATTCCCGATCCGGCGGGTGCCTATCCGGCGCCCGCCTTTCCAGTGCGCTTACCAGGCGTGCTCTATAATGGCCATGTACCGACGCGGCCCCTTTTCCCTGTGAGACCAGCATGAAAATTGAAAATCCCAACCCGATCGAATGGCGTTTCTCGGAGCGCGCACAGCAGCTGCAAAGCTCCTTCATCCGTGAAATCCTGAAGATCACGCAGCGTCCGGAAATCATCTCGTTTGCCGGCGGCCTGCCTTCGCCTGCCACCTTCCCGGTCGAGCACATGAAAGCCGCCTTCGACAAGGTCCTCTCGACCAATGGCAAAGTGGCCCTGCAGTACGGCCCGACCGACGGCTACCCGCTGCTGCGCGAATGGATTGCCAATTCCCTGTCCACAGCCACCTGCAAGATCCTGCCGGAACAAGTGCTGATGACCTCCGGTTCGCAGCAAGCGCTCGACCTGCTGGGCAAAGTGCTGATTGATGAAGGTTCGCGCGTGCTGGTGGAAACCCCGAGCTACCTGGGCGCGCTGCAAGCGTTCTCGGTGTACCGTCCCGAATTCAAATCGGTCGCGACCGACGAGCATGGCCTGGTGCCGTCCTCGATCGACGCCGTGGCCGAAGGTGCGCGCATGCTGTACGCGCTGCCGAACTTCCAGAACCCGACCGGCCGCAGTCTGTCGATCGAACGGCGCCAGGAGCTGGTGGAAACCTGCGCCCGCCACGGCATCCCCCTGATCGAAGATGACCCGTACGGCGCCCTCAGCTACAAGGGCGAGCCGTATCCAAAAATGCTGAACATGAATCCGGACGGCGTCATCTACATGGGTTCCTTCTCCAAGGTCCTGACGCCCGGCATTCGCCTGGGCTACGTGGTGGCCCCGCTGCCGCTGGTGCGCCGCCTTGAGCTGGCCAAGCAGGCGGCCGACCTGCACACCGCCCAGCTGACCCAGATGGTGGTGTACGAGGTGGTCAAGGACGGCTTCCTCGAGCAGCACATCCCGACCATCCGCGCGCTGTATGCCAACCAGTGCCAGGTCATGCTCGACGCCATGGCCGAGACCTTCCCGGCCGGCGTCACCTGGACCAAGCCCGAAGGCGGCATGTTCATCTGGGTTACCCTGCCCAAGCAGATCGACGCCATGCAGCTGCTGGACCAGGCGATTGCCGCCAAAGTCGCCTTCGTCCCCGGCGCGCCGTTCTATGCCAACGAAGCAGAGACCAACACGCTGCGCCTGTCGTTCGTGACGGTGCCGCCGGAGCGCATCCGCGAAGGCGTGGCCATCCTGGCAAAATTGATCGCCGCCCAACTGTAACAAAGCGCCGCCCGCGCCGGGCCCCGCCCGCGTTTCCCCACCAGCTGGGAAACGTGGCCGGGGCCCGGTGTTTTTTCAGGGTAATGATTTACAGCGCGGGAGGCGGAGTATTATTTGATCATGAACAGCGCTGCTGCCCTCCGCCACGATGCCGCGATCCTGATCGTGGACGATATGCCCGCGCACCTCGACGTGTTACGTAACACCATGGCGCAGCAGGGCTACCAGACTTTTGTGGCCACCTCCGGCGCGCGCGCCCTGCACCTGGCCCAGCGCCTGCACCCGGACCTGATCCTGCTCGACGTGATGATGCCCGGCATGGATGGCCTGGAAACCTGCCGCCAGCTCAAGCGCCATCCCGGCACCGAACACATTCCCGTCATTTTCATGAGTGCCCGCAACGAGGCCGACGACGTCGTGGCCGGCTTTGAACAGGGCGCGGTCGACTACCTCGGCAAGCCGCTGCGCATGGGCGAAGTGTGCGCACGCGTGCGCGCCCATCTGCAGCGCCATTCCCAGTCCGAGACCCAGATCGAACAGGTGCGCCACCTGCGCACCATCGTCGACTCGATGGGGGAAGGCCTGATGCTGGTCGAAGCCAGCGGCGCCATCCAGTACGCCAACCCGGCCTGCGAACGCTATCTCGGCTATGACGCTGGCGAACTGGCAGGGCGCGCCATCGGCACGCTGCTGCCGGCCGATGTTGCCAACGCCTGGCTCGACTATTTTGCCTGCTGGACCAGCGCGCCCGAGCAGGCCCGCGGCCAGGGCACGCAGGCGGTCGCCCTGCGCCTGCGCGATGGCCTGGTACGCGAGATGGACCTCACCCTGACGTCCATGCAAGTGGCCGGGGCGCCCCTGTTCATCGGTCTGCTGCACGATATCTCGCACCACAAGCAGCTTGAGGTATCGCTGGAACGGGCCGCGCTGGCCGATCCGCTCACCCGCATCGCCAACCGGCGCCATTTCGACAGCTTTCTCGAACTCGAATGGCAGCGCGCGCTGCGCAGCGCCCAGCCGCTGTCGCTGATCGTGCTCGATGTCGACCATTTCAAACTGTACAACGATGAACTGGGCCACGCCGCTGGCGACGCCGCGCTGCGCGAAGTGGCGGCGGTGCTGGCCGCCCATGCCCCGCGCGCGACCGACCTGGCGGCGCGCTATGGCGGCGAGGAATTCGTGCTGCTGTTCGGCGAGACCGACGCCACCCCGGCGCGCGCCATGGCCGAGTCGATTCGCAGCGCCATCGAGGCGCTGCAATTGCCCCATCCGATGTCGCCCTGCGGCCAGTGGCTCACCGCCAGCGTGGGCGTGGTAACGATCGCGCCCGGCAAACTCGATCTGCTGAGCGACTTCTTCGAGGCGGCGGACCGCGCCATGTACGCCGCCAAGGACGCCGGCCGCAACCGGATTGTCGCGGTCCATGTGGGCAGCAAGACCTGGGAAGCGGTCAAGCTGATGGCGCGCCTCTAGCACGCGCGCACGGTGGCGCGGCCTTCAGTACCGCAGGGAATTCACCACAGAAACATTGCGATGCGTCATCTTTTCTCGGTCTTTCTTTCCAAGAAATATTTCCTAACGTGTGAATGTCAGCATTTTGTCAGCATTCAGTCAGGGAATCGACAGGGAAGGTATTTATACTAGGAAACATAGTCTCGGAAAAAGAAGCGCCCACGACATGCAGACCTTCATTTTTAGGAAACACACCATGAACCAAGGAATTATGTCACGTCAACCCGCTGCCAGTGCCGGTTTCACCCTGGTGGAAATGATGATCACGATCGTCATCGTGGCCATTTTGTCCGCGCTGGCCCTGCCCGCCTACAACGATTACATCACCCGCAGCCGGATTCCCCAGGCCACCAGCAACCTGTCGGCCATGCGCGTGCGGCTGGAACAGTTCTATATGGATAACCGCACCTACGTGGGTGCTTGCACCGCCGCGCTGCTGCCGCCTGCCGATGACTTCACCTATGCCTGCCCGACACTGACCGCCACCGCGTATACAGTCACGGCCACGGGCGGTGCCAAGATGACCAACTTTACCTACAGCATCGACCATCTGAATGCCCGCAAGACCACCAATTTGCCCGATACCAAATGGGGCACGGCTCCGGTGAATTGCTGGGTGATCCGCAAAGGCGGGGGATGCTGATCATGCGCACGCGCGGTTTCACCCTTCTTGAAATGATGGTTGGCGTGCTCATCGTCAGCCTTCTGCTGGCGGTCGGCATCCCGTCCTTCTCAGGCTGGATCCAGAACGTCCAAAGCCGTTCGGCCGCGGAAGCGATCCTGAACGGCATGCAGGTTGCACGCACGGAAGCGGTACGGCGGAACATGCCAGTGCGCTTCAACCTGACCGATGCTGACGGCAAAATCGCCTTCGTCATCAGCTGCGTGCGCATCACCGCTACTTGCCCGAACACGCCGCTGCAAGAGCGCAACGCTGCCGAAGGCGGCGGCAACGCGCGCGTCGGTATCAGCAACGATGCCACGCCCGACCCGACCCCGGTGGGGTATTACGGCACCGCCATCGCGGCCGGGACCGAGCTGCCGGCGGGCGTCACCTTTGACGGCCTGGGCCGCACGCTGGTGGCCAATGCCGGCAAGGACATCACGCGGGTCGATATTTCGAACGCCAAAGATCCCACCGCGCGCCGCTATGTGATCAAGGTCGGCACCGGGGGCGAGGTGCGCATGTGCGATCCCGCACTGGCCTTTTCGGCCAATCCCCAAGGTTGCAGCTAAGGAGCAATTGATGAAGAAACAGCATACCCCGGCATCCCAGAGCGGCTCGATGTTAATCGAGGCCCTGATTGCCATCCTTATTTTTGCGGTCGGCATTCTGGCCATCGTCGGCCTGCAGGCGGCCACCATCCGCCAGACCACGGACGCCAAATACCGGCTGGACGCCTCGTTCGCGGCAAATGCCGCACTGGCCGAGATGTGGGGCGATCGCGACCCGGCCAAACTGCTCACCTACGCGGTGACCAACCAGGCCGTCGCCAGCCTGCCCAACGGCAAACGCACGGTCACTGTCGCAATTGATCCGTTTGCCCCGAAGCCGCTGCCTGTCAGTGCCTCGGTGACGGTCACCATTACCTGGCAGTTGCCAGGCGAGCCGGGGATCCACACCTACAGCACCATGACTAAGATCAATGTTACTTAGGCAACAAAAATGAAGAAACTCGCATACAAGGGCTTCACGCTGATCGAGATCATGGTCGCCATGGTCATCGGCATGATCGCCATGATCGTCATCATGCAAGTATTCATGATGCAAGAGGGCACCAAGCGTGCCACCACCGGCGGCGCCGACGCCCAGGCCAATGCCGGGGTTTCGTCGTACATGCTGGAACGCGACCTGAAGATGTCCGGCTGGGGCATGGACGCCCAGACCTACGGCAAGTGCGCCTCGACTTACACCTATTGCAACGGCGCGGCAAGCTGCGGCGGCGTGGTCGGTCCCTTGGCCGGCTTCCAGTTCGCCTCGGTCCAGATCACCGATGGCGCCAACGGCGGCCCGGATACCCTGACCGCCAATTACTATGCCAATCCGACGATTGACACCTACCGTTATCCGGCCACCACCAAGACCACGTCGGACCAGACCCTGCCCGGTTCCGATCTGACCGTCACCAGTGTCAACGGCTGCGCCGTGGGCGACCGCATGCTGGTGACCCAGGCCGGCAAATGCACGCTGATGCAGATCACCACGGTGACCACCGCTGCGCTGAAGATGGCGCACGCACCGGGTGCGCTCAATCCGGACGCCGCTTACATGGCAACCAATACCTGGCCGGCGTACTCGCAAGGCGCCAGCGTGACCTGCCTGAAAACCCCGACCGTCGGCGGCGGCGGCGTGTTCCAGCGCATTTACACGGTCGCCACTGCCAAGCACCAATTGCGCCGCTGGGACAATTCGGGC
>DASWMN010000308.1:0-8257 GCA_036399735.1 Telluria sp.
CTCCGAGCTGGCGCACTTCGTCGGCCGGCCGAGCCCGATCTACCATGCCGCGCGCATGAGCCGTGAGCTGGGCGGCGCGCAGATTTACCTCAAGCGCGAGGACCTGAACCACACCGGCGCGCACAAGATCAACAACGTGATCGGCCAGGCCATGCTCGCGCGCCGCATGGGCAAGCCGCGCGTCATCGCCGAGACCGGCGCCGGCCAGCACGGCGTGGCAACGGCGACCATCTGCGCGCGCTACGGGCTCGAATGCGTGGTCTACATGGGCAGCGAGGACGTCAAGCGCCAGAGCCCCAACGTGTACCGCATGAATTTGCTGGGCGCCCGCGTGGTGCCGGTGGAGTCGGGCAGCAAGACGCTGAAAGACGCGCTCAACGAGGCCATGCGCGACTGGGTCACCAACATTGAAAACACCTTCTACATCATCGGCACCGTGGCCGGCCCGCATCCGTACCCGATGATGGTGCGCGACTTCCAGTCCGTCATCGGCGAGGAATGCCTGGTGCAGATGCCGGAGATGACGGGGCGCCAGCCCGATTATGTGCTGGCCTGTATCGGCGGCGGCTCGAATGCGATGGGAATTTTCTATCCCTACATCGACGAAAAGAACGTCAAGCTGATCGGGGTGGAAGCGGCCGGCGAAGGGCTGGACACGGGCAAGCATTCGGCTTCGCTGACGGCCGGCTTCCCCGGCGTTTTGCACGGCAACCGCACCTATCTGCTGCAGGACGAAAATGGCCAGATCATCGAGACCCATTCGGTCTCGGCCGGTCTGGATTATCCGGGCGTGGGACCGGAACACGCGTGGCTCAAGGATCTGGGCCGGGCCCAGTATGTGTCGGTCACCGACGAGGAAGCGCTGGCCGCTTTCCATGACTGCTGCCATATCGAAGGCATCATCCCGGCGCTGGAATCGTCGCACGCGCTGGCCTACGCGGCCAAACTGGCGGCCACGCTGCCGAAGGACGAGATCATTCTGGTTAACCTGTCGGGCCGGGGCGACAAGGACATGCACACCGTGGCGGAGCGGATGGGGCTCGATTTCAGCTGATCCATCGCACTCGCGGGGGCTGGCGCGTGCGCCGGCGCCTGCGCGCGACGATGTGCACCGACTCCCTCCATCCAAACAAGAAAGAACGCCCATGTCCAGAATCGCCCCTACCTTTGCCGCTCTCAAGGCACAAAACAAGACCGGCCTGGTCACCTTCATCACCGCCGGCGACCCCGGCCCTGACATGACGGTCCCCCTGATGCATGCCCTGGTCGAAGGCGGCGCCGACGTCCTCGAACTTGGCGTGCCGTTTTCCGATCCGATGGCCGAAGGCCCGGTCATCCAGCGCGCCTGCGAGCGCGCGCTCAAGTTCAACATCGGCACCAAAGACGTGCTCGCGTACGTGCGCCAGTTCCGTGAAACCAACCAGTCCACGCCGGTGGTCCTGATGGGCTACGCCAATCCGATCGAACGGATGGGCACCGACGTGTTCATCGCCGCCTGTAAAGCGGCCGGTGCCGACGGCGCCATCGTGGTCGACTATCCGCCCGAGGAATGCGAACAGTTCGCAGCCGCCATGCGCGCCAGCGAGCTCGATCTGATTTTCCTGCTGGCCCCCACCTCGACGCCGGAGCGCATTGCGCAAGTGGCCAAATTCGGCAGTGGCTTTAGCTATTACGTGTCGCTCAAGGGGGTGACCGGCGCCGGCAATATTGATACGGCCGATGTGGCGCGCCGCCTGGCGGCCATTCGCGAGCACGTCAAGCTGCCGGTCGGCGTCGGGTTCGGCATTCGTGATGCGGACACCGCCAAAGCGGTGGCGCAGGTGGCGGACGCGGTGGTCATCGGCAGCCGCATCATCCAGGAAATTGAAGCCACGCCGAAGGCCCAGGTGGTGCAGGCCGTGCGCACGTTCGTGGCCGGCATTCGCAGCGCGCTCGACGCGCGTTAAGTCCAGCCCTGGCGCCATACGGCGCTGTCGCGCAGCGCGCGCCAGGCAATGCGCCGGGTGCGCCGGCTGTGCACGGCCTCCAGTTCGACCAGCTCGGGCGCGGCGTCTGCTGTTTCAGGTTCGACCAGCGCTGTCACCACGAAGTGCTTTTCCCTGTTCGCAGGGGCGACGGCGGTCCATTTCGACAGCAGCAGTTTTTTCGGATTGACGGGGTTCATGGGATCAGCATAGCCGATTCCCATGCCCCGTGCGGCGCGCTGCCGCTTAACCCGACAGCGCCGCTTCCGCGCCGAGCCGGTGCTTGACGGCGAACACGTACAGCTCCAGCCGGTTTGCCACGCCCAGCTTGCGGTAGATCGACACGAGGTGATTGCGCAGCGTGTGTTCCGAGATGAACAGGCTCTGGGCCAGCTGGTTGTTCGCTGCCCCGTTGCCATGCACGATGCAGGTAATGATCTTGTGTTCGCGCGCGGTCAGGGTGGCCAGGCGCGTGCTTTCCGGATCGGGCACGCGGGCAGGGGCTGGGCGGGTCAGACCCTGCAGTATCCGCGCCAGCAAGGTGTGCTCGATCCACAGTTCCCCCTCGCTGACCTTGCCAATCGCCTTGATCAACTGCTCGACGGGGGCGTCTTTGCGCAGTAGCCCGTGCGCGCCTGCGCGGATGGCGCGTTCGATCAGAGCTTCATCACGCGAGGCGGTGTACAACACGATGCGGGTATGTTCGCTTGCCGTGAGCACGGGAAGCAGACACAGTGCGCAGTCGCCGTTCAAATCGAGATCCATCAGGACCACGTCCGGCATGCAGGTTTCGAGGGTCAGGCGCGCTCGCTCGACACTGCTGGCCGACGCGATCACCTTGATCCCGCTCTCGGGCGCGGCCAAAAGGTGCTGCACGCCCCACAGCACAATGGGTTGGGCATCAATGAGCATGACATCGATGGGACTTCGCTGCGGTTGCATACTGTCTCCCCCACATGGAATGGTCGGAAAATCCGTACTGCACCTGATTTCAATAGATAAAGTGTACCACTGTCACTTGGTAATTTATAAATATTTGTAAGAGTTTTCCTACAGAAAACAAGCGAATCCAAGGGGTAATGGCGTCAATGACCCTTGCGTTTACGGCAAGTTCCGTTCCTTAAAGTTCGACAAGGCGGGGCTTACCCGCTAAACTACCGACCACTGAGATTGCCGCAGAAGGAGAATGTATGAGTTGGCTGGAAAAACTGCTGCCCCCCCGAATTCAGCGCTCCGACGCTGGCGCCCGCAAAACCATGCCGGAAGGCTTGTGGGTCAAATGCCCGTCGTGTGAAGCGGTGTTGTACCGTACCGATCTCGAATCGAACCTGCATGTCTGCCCGAAATGCAGCCACCACATGCGCATCCGTGCCCGCGAGCGCCTCGATGGCCTGCTCGACGAAGGTGGCCGCTATGAAATCGGCCAGGAAACGCTGCCGGTCGATACGCTCAAATTCAAGGACAGCAAGAAGTATCCGGACCGTCTCAAGGCTGCCATGGATGCCACGGGCGAAACGGACGCCCTGATTGTGCTGGGCGGCTCCATCATGAGCCTGCCGGTGGTCGTGGCCTGCTTCGAATTCGAATTCATGGGCGGTTCCATGGGTTCGGTGGTCGGCGAGCGCTTCGTGCGCGGCGCCCAGATCGCCCTCGAGCAGAAGGTGCCGTTCATCTGCATCACCGCCACTGGCGGCGCGCGCATGCAGGAAGGCTTGCTGTCGCTGATGCAGATGGCAAAGACCACGGCCATGCTGACCAAGCTGTCCGAAAAGAAGCTGCCGTTCATCAGCGTGCTGACCGACCCGACCATGGGCGGCGTGTCCGCCTCCTTCGCCTTCATGGGCGACGTGGTGATTGCCGAACCGAAGGCGCTGATCGGTTTTGCCGGCCCGCGCGTGATCGAGAACACCGTGCGCGAGAAACTGCCGGAAGGCTTCCAGCGCGCCGAGTTCCTGGTGACCAAGGGCGCGGTCGACATGATCGTCGATCGCCGCAAGATGCGCGAAGAAATCGCGCGCCTGCTGGCATTGCTGCAGGATCAGGCTGCCGACGTGATCGCTTAAACCGACGCGCGGCTCGAGGCGGCTCGCGGTGCAGGGTTTTTCCTTGCACCCCGGGCCGCTGGCGTTTTTACTGGCTGCATCATGTCGCTAGAATTTATTTGACGGTTACCCATGTCCCCATTACCCACTACCTTGCCCGCCTGGCTGGCCCTGCTTGAATCACGCCATGCCGAAGTTCACATCGATATGGGCCTGGACCGCGTGCGCGCGGTCAAGGACCGCATGGCGCTGGCGTTCAGCTGCCCGGTCATCATGGTGGCCGGCACCAATGGCAAGGGATCGACCTGCGCCATGCTCGAAGCGATCCTGCTGCGCGCCGGCTACAAGGTGGGGCTGTACATCAAGCCGCACTTTCTCGACTTCAACGAGCGCGCGCGCATCGGCGGCGACCTTGCCAGCGACGCGGCGCTGGTCGACAGCTTCAACTTCGTCGAAAGCCGGCGCGCCGACACCGATCTGACCTACTTCGAATTCACCACGCTGGCCATCATGCACCTGCTGGCCGGCAGTGGGATCGACGTGGCGATTCTGGAAGTGGGCCTCGGTGGCCGCCTGGACGCGGTCAATGTGATTGACGCCGACGTGGCCATCGTCACCTCGGTCGACATCGACCACACCGACTATCTGGGCGACACGCGCGAAAAGATCGGCTTCGAAAAGGCCGGCATTTTCCGCCCTGGCAAAGCGGCCATCTGCAGCGATCCGGTGCCGCCAGCCGCTCTGGTGGCGCACGCGGAAGCGATCGGCGCCGACCTGTGGCTGCTGGGCCGCGACTTTAATTATTCAGGTGACAAGCAGCAGTGGAATTACGGCGGCCGCGGCCAGCGCCGCAATTCGCTTGCCTATCCGGGCCTGCGTGGCGCCAACCAGCTGCTCAACGCCTCGGCCGCGCTGGCCGCGCTGGAAGTGCTGCGCCTGGAACTGCCGGTCGGGGCGCAGGAAGTGCGCACCGGGCTGGTGGTGGTGGAATTGCCGGGCCGCTTCCAGGTCCTGCCGGGCCGTCCCACCGTGATCCTGGACGTGGCGCACAACCCGCATGCCGCCTCGGCGCTGGCCCTTAACCTGGGCAATATGGGTTTCCATCCCTATACGTACGCGGTGTTCGGCATCATGCAGGACAAGGATATTGCCGGCGTGATCGCGCCCATGGCGCAGTATGTCGACCACTGGTGCCTGGCCGACCTGCCATCGCCCCGTTCCGCCGATGCCGCCGCGCTGGCGGCGCAGCTGGAAAGTCTGCCCGCGGGCGATGCCAAACCGGGTGAACGCAGCGTGACCCGCTTCGCCGATCCGGGCGCGGCTTTTGCAAATGCAATGAGCCGGGCCGGGGAGAATGATAGAATTGTGGTCTTTGGTTCCTTCTACACTGTCGCCGGTGTGATGGCTGCCCGAAAAACCTCACCACACTGAAGACAAACGCATGGGCTTGTTCTCGTTCTTAAGTAAAAACAAGCAAGAAACCGCTGGCGAAGACAGTGGCTATGTTTCCCGCGATGAAGACGAAAGCGCGCGGGCCCGTTCCAAGCGCGCCTCGAGCGCGGGTGAACCTGCCGCCAGGCGCGGCAAGGCAGCCCGTGCGGCCGCCGACGATCCTGTCCTTCCCGAGAAAAAACGCGCGCGCCGGCGCCTGGTGGGCGCCATTGCACTGGCCCTGGCGGTCGCCATCGGCCTGCCGATGATTCTCGATTCCGAACCCAAGCCGCTGGCCAGCGATATCGATATCCGCATTCCTTCCAAGGACAAGGCCGTGGCCCAGGTGCAGCCGGCACGCACGGAAGCGCGCCCGGCGCCCGTGGCCGCAGCTGATACGCTGGACAAGCGCGAAGAAATTGTCGATGTGCCAAAAACGTCGGCCGCGCCGGTGCCGCTGGTGACCGTGCCGCGCGAGGTGGCCGAGGTCAAGCCGGTGACCGTCAAACCAGCAGTCAAACCCGACAGCAAGCCCGAGCTCAAACCCCTTGCCAAGCCGGCTGAAAAGGTGGCCGACAAGCCGGCCGTCAAGCCCGTCAAGCCGGAAGTGAAACCTGTGCTCAAGCCGGACGCCGAGCGCGCGCTGGCCATCCTCGAAGACAAGGAAGTCCCGGCTGCGGCGCCGCAGAAATACATCGTCCAGGTTGCCGCGCTGGCAAGCCAGGAAAAAGCCACCGAATTGCAGACCCGCCTGAAAGACGCGGGCATTGCCGCCTTCACCCAGAAGGGCAGCGGCGACCTGGTGCGCGTGCGCGTGGGCCCGTTCAGCAAGGACGAAGGCGAGAAAGTGCGCGCCAAACTGGGCAAGCTGGGCCTGTCCGGCAGTCTGGTACCGAACTGATCACTCATCCAGACAGGAACAGCGCGGCGTGACGATTTTCGATTATTTGGTACTGTTTATCCTCATCGCATCGATCGTCATCAGCATGTTGCGTGGCCTGATGAAGGAAATATTGTCGCTGGTGAGCTGGATTGTCGCCTTCGTGGTGGCCAATATGTTCGGCGCCGATCTGGCGCCGCTGCTGCCGGGGGCGATTCCCGGCGCGGCCTTACGCCTGATTGTGGCCTTCCTGATCCTGTTCATCGGCGTGCGGCTCCTGATGGGCCTGCTGATGATGGCGGTGGACGCGGCCATCAACGCTGCCGGACTGACCCTGGCCGACCGTGGCCTCGGTGGCTTGTTCGGACTGGCGCGCGGGATCGTGATCGTATTGGCCGGCGTAATGCTGGCGGGAATGACAGATTTACCGAAACAGGATTTCTGGAAGGACGCTCTGCTCAGTCCGATGGCCGAAACCGGCGCCCGGACCGTGCAACCCTTCCTGCCGGCGGATATCACGCGGCATGTACGGTTTTAATGAATTTTAAATCAGCAGTACCCTCTTCAGGAGCGCACCATGTGTGGCATCGTCGGCGTCGTCTCGCATAATCCCGTCAACCAGCTGTTATATGATGCCTTGCTGCTCCTGCAGCATCGCGGTCAGGATGCGGCGGGCATTGCAACCAATCACAGCAGCATGTTCTCCATGCACAAGGCCAATGGCCTCGTGCGTGACGTCTTCCGCACGCGCAACATGCGTTCGCTGCAAGGCAATTCGGGCATCGGCCACTGCCGTTATCCGACCGCCGGCTCGTCCTCGGAAGAAGAAGCGCAGCCGTTCTATGTGAATGCGCCGTTCGGCATCACGCTCGCGCACAACGGCAACCTGACCAACCAGGCGCAGCTGAAGTCGGAAATGTTCCGCAACGACCGCCGCCACATCAATACCGATTCCGATTCCGAAGTGCTGCTTAACGTGCTGGCCCACGAGATCCAGGAAGCGACCACCGGTTTCACGCTCGACCCGGACGCCGTGTTCAAGGCCACGGCAGCGGTGCACCGCCGTGTGCGCGGCGCCTACGCTGTGGTGGCGCAGATCGCCGGCCACGGCCTGCTGGCCTTCCGTGACCCGTTCGGCATCCGTCCGCTGTGCATTGGCGTGAACGAAACCGAGCAGGGCACCGAATACCTGGTCGCCAGCGAATCGGTGGCGCTCGAAGGCATGGGCTTCCGCTTCCTGCGCGACATCGCGCCGGGCGAAGCCATCTTCATCGACAACGACAGCCAGCTGCACCAGCGCCAGTGCGCCGACAATCCATCGCTGAACCCATGCGCGTTCGAATACGTGTACTTGGCGCGCCCGGATTCGATCCTGGACGGCGCCTCGGTCTACGCCACCCGTCTGAAGATGGGCGAATACCTGGCCGACAAAGTGCGCAGCCAGTTCAAGTCGGGCGAAATCGACGTGGTCATGCCGATCCCCGACTCCTCACGTCCGGCCGCCATCCAGCTGGCGCTCAAACTCGGCGTCGAGTACCGCGAAGGCTTCATCAAGAACCGCTACATTGGCCGCACCTTCCTGATGCCGGGCCAGGCGATCCGCCGCAAGTCGGTACGCCAGAAGCTCAATGCCATCGGCTCCGAATTCAAGGGCAAGAACGTGCTGCTGGTGGACGACTCCATCGTGCGCGGCACCACCAGCCGCGAAATCGTCCAGATGGCACGCGAAGCGGGCGCGCGCAACGTGTTCTTCGCCTCGGCCGCGCCACCGGTGCTGTTCCCGAACGTGTATGGCATCGACATGCCGACCCGCGACGAACTGATCGCCTACGGCCGCACGACCGAAGAAGTGTGCCGCGAGATCACGGCGGACCGCCTCGTGTACCAGGATGTCGAAGGCCTGAAACGCTCGATTTCCGATGTCAATCCGGCTTTGACAA
>DASWMN010000309.1:0-16442 GCA_036399735.1 Telluria sp.
TGGCTCGGCTTCCGCCACTTTCTTCTTCGGCAGTGGCGGTTTGACGGCTGGCTTGACCACTGGCGGCGGCGTGACGGCCGCATCCGGGGTGGTGACCGGCGGCGTTGCTGCCGGCGGTGGCGTGAGGACAGGCGCTGGCACACTGGCCGCTGGCGTTTCGGCCACAGGCGGCTTGGCTGCAGGCACAGGTGCCGGCTTGACGGCGGCAGCTGGCGGCACCACGGGCGCCGGCACTGGCTTGGCAGCGCCGGCCGGTGTCTTGGCGGCAGCTGCGGCGGCGGCATCGGCGGCGGCCTTGTTCTTGATGACCATCAGCTTTTCCAGCTCGCTGACGTTGCGCTCGAGTTCCTTGACGCGGGCATTGGCTTCGGCCAGTGCACGTTCCTTGGCGATGCGGTCTTCCGCCCCGGCCTTGCCTTCGGTGTTGGCCTTGGACAGTTTGAGCTGGTCTTTCGACTCATTGACCGCGTTGCGGCGCTCTTCCACCTTGCTGGTGATCTTGCCGCCCGTGCTGGTCGTCGCTTCGGCTGCCTTGTCCGGCGAGGACGAGGCGACCTGGCCGGCCAGCTTGTTGCGGTAGGCATTGAAGTCGGCCGAATGGGCCACGACCACGCCACGCGCTTCGCTGGCGCCGGTTGCCTTGACGGCAGCGGCATCGGGCACCGACAGAATCTGGCCGGACTTCAGGCGGTTCATGTTGTTGCCGTTGAAGGCGTCCGGGTTGGCGCGGTACAGCGCTACCAGCATCATGTCGAGCGAGACTTCGGCCGGCTTGAGCTGGGCGGCAATCTTGCCCAGGGTGTCGCCCTTTTGTACTTTGTAGTCGCCATCGGCTTCCGTGCGCGCTGCCTTGGCCGGGGTGCTGGCCTTCGCTGGCGCTTCATCGGTGGTGGCGGTCGCAGGCGCCGTGGTGGCGGCCGGGGTCTTGCCCTTGCCTTTGCCCTTGCCTTGCGACAGGACGTCCACCGGTGCGGTCACTTGCGCGCTCTGGGTGCTGCGCATTTCAGCCGGATCGAGCAGGAAGGTGTATTCACGGACCAGGCGGCCGCCGTTCCAGTTCAGTTCGAGCAGCATGTCGACGAACGGCTCGTTGACCGGTGTTGGCGACGTGATCTTGATGAACTGGCGCGAACCACGCTTCTCGACCGAGAAGCGCAAGGTCAGCAGGGCCGGGTTGAAATCGATGTTGGCCTGTCGGAAGGCGTCATTTGGCGCCAGCTTGGCCGTCAGCGCGCTGGCTTCTTCGGCCGTGACCGCGGTCAGTTCGATTTCGGCATTGAGCGGCTGCCCGAGCGAGGACAGGACCGTCAGTTTACCGAGGCCTGCTGCGTACGCCGTTGACGACAGCAACACTGCACTGGCAATCGCGCCGGACAGGGTTTTCAAGGCGAACGAAGTGATCTTTGAGCGAGTGTTTAAACGCATATTTGGGGGTATTATGAGTTGACTGGGGAGAAAGCTGGTTTCCCGGAGGTCTCAACATATCATCATGCTCTAGAGCATGCAAGCTTTTGGATGATAAGTAAGCCCTAAGTCCCTGTAAACGCGCAATTTGCTGCAATCTTTTGCACAGATGCAGCAACACTTTTGGCGGAAGGGGGTGTGCAGCGCACAAAGGCGCGCTGCACATTTTGACAACTTACTTGTCAAGGATAATACGAAGCATGCGGCGAAGTGGTTCCGCCGCGCCCCACAATAATTGGTCGCCCACGGTGAACGCGGACAGGTACTCGCCGCCCATCGACATCTTGCGCAAACGGCCCACCGGAATGGTCAGGCTGCCGGTCACCGCGGCCGGCGACAAATCGGTCATCGACGCTTCGCGCGTGTTCGGCACCACTTTCACCCACTGGTTGTTGGAGGCGATAATGTCGTTGATTTCGTCCAGCGGCACATCCTTTTTCAGCTTGATGGTCAGTGCCTGCGAGTGGCAGCGCATGGCGCCCACGCGCACGCACAGGCCGTCGACCGGGATCTCGCGGCTGCCGAAAGCGGCGCCCAGGCCCAGGATCTTGTTGGTTTCCGCGCCGGCCTTCCACTCTTCCTTGGACTGGCCATTGCCCAGGTCCTTGTCGATCCACGGGATCAGGTTGCCGGCCAGCGGCACGCCGAACTGCTTCGTTTCCTCGGCGGACAAGCCATGCTGGGTGGCCAGCACGGTGCGGTCGATTTCCAGAATGGCGGCGGCCGGGTTGTCCAGCAGCGCCTTGACCGCGCTGTTAATGGTGCCGAACTGGGTCAGCAGTTCACGCATGTGCTGGGCGCCGCCACCGGATGCGGCCTGGTAGGTCATCGAGCTCATCCAGTCGACCAGCTTGTGCTGGAACAGGCCGCCCAGGCCCATCAGCATGCACGACACGGTGCAGTTGCCGCCGATGTAATTCTTCACGCCGCGTGTCATGGCATTCTTGATCACGTCGAGATTGACCGGGTCGAGCACGATGACAGCGTCGTCATGCATGCGCAGGGTCGAGGCGGCATCGATCCAGTAGCCGTTCCAGCCGGCCGCGCGCAGCTTGGGAAACACCGCGCTGGTGTAGTCGCCGCCCTGACAGGAAATGATGATCTCGCATTTCGACAGCTCGGTAATGTCGGTCGCGTCTTTCAGGGTGGTTTCGTTCTTGGCCATCGCCGGGGCCTTGCCGCCCGCGTTCGAGGTGGTGAAGAACACTGGTTCGATGTGGGCGAAGTCGCCCTCGTCCTGCATGCGCTGCATCAGGACCGAACCTACCATACCGCGCCAACCTACCAGGCCTACTAATTTCATCATGCTCTCTCAGTGAGTGTTGAAAATGCGCTGGCGACCCGATTCGCCAGCGGTACTGCTATTAATATAGAGGGTGCCCCCGCCGCCTGCCATAGCCCGTTTGGCTGGCGCCGCGCCCGCGCTGCGACGCTGACGACGACGACGCCGACCTCAGGCCAGGGCGCGCACGACCGCGCTGCCCATGTCGTCGGTACTGACCTTGGTGGTTCCCGCCTCGTAAATGTCGGGCGTGCGCAAACCCTGCGCCAGCACCTTTTTCACCGCGTTCTCGATGCGCTCTGCCTGCTCCGCCTTGTTCAGCGAAAAACGCAGCATCATCGCCGCCGACAGGATGGTGGCCAGCGGATTGGCGACGCCCTTGCCCGCGATATCGGGTGCCGAGCCGTGCGAAGGCTCGTACAAGCCCTTGTTGTTGGCGTCCAGCGAGGCCGAGGGCAGCATGCCGATCGAACCGGTCAGCATGGCAGCGCAGTCAGACAGAATATCGCCGAACATGTTCCCGGTGACGATCACATCGAATTTTTTCGGTGCCCGCACCAGTTGCATGGCCGCGTTATCGACGTACATGTGCTCCAGTTCGACGTCCTGGTAGTCCTGGTGCACCTCGGTGACGATGTCGCGCCAGAACTGGAACGTTTCGAGCACATTCGCCTTGTCCACGCTGGTGACGCGCTTGTCGCGCTTGCGCGCGGCCTGGAACGCCACGTGGGCGATGCGACGGATCTCGGTTTCCGCGTAGCGCATGGTGTCGAAGCCTTCGCGCTCGCCCTTGAACGGGCCGTCCGGGCATTCGCGCACGCCGCGCGGCTTGCCGAAGTAAATGTCGCCGGTCAGTTCGCGGATGATCAGAATGTCCAGTCCCGAGACCACCTCCGGCTTGAGCGTGGAGGCGCCCGCCAGTTCCGGATACAGGATGGCCGGGCGCAGATTGGCGAACAGGCCCAGTTCCTTGCGCAGGCCCAGAATGGCTTGCTCGGGCCGCAGCGCGCGTTCCAGCTT
Source organism: Telluria sp. (assembly GCA_036399735.1). Taxonomy (GTDB): domain Bacteria; phylum Pseudomonadota; class Gammaproteobacteria; order Burkholderiales; family Burkholderiaceae_D; genus Telluria_A. Next base: position 3,767 of record DASWMN010000309.1, read on the forward strand.
GTCGTACTGGTAGTCGCCGACGGCGCCGAACAGCACCGCGTCGGCCGCTTTGGCCAGCGCCAGCGTGGCCGGCGGCAGCGGGTGGCCGTGGGCCGCATAGCCGGCCCCGCCGACGTCGGCGCGTTCCAGTTCGAACGATTCGCCCAGTGCTTCGAGCACGCGCACCGCTTGCGCCATGATTTCGGGACCGATGCCGTCACCGGGCAAAATTGCAATTTTCATGTGCTGTTCTTCTTAGATGACGTTGGCCAGCCAGGGCTGGGCGGCAAGGTGGCGCTCCTCGAATGCGCGAATCTGGTCGGCGTGGCGCAAGGTGAGGCCAATGTCGTCCAGGCCATTGAGGAGGCAGTACTTGCGGAACGGGTCGATCTGGAATTCGTAGGCCAGGCTGCCGTTGGCAGTGGCGATGCGCTGCTGTTCCAGGTCCACCACCAGCTTGAAGCCGGGGAAGGCCTTGACTTCATTGAACAGGTGCTCGACCTGCGACTCCGACAGCACGATCGGCAGCAAGCCGCTCTTGTAGCAGTTGTTGAAGAAGATGTCGGCAAAACTGGGGGCGATCACGGCGCGGAAACCATACTGATCGAGCGCCCACGGTGCGTGTTCACGCGAGGAACCGCAGCCGAAGTTCTTGCGGGTCAGCAGAATCGACGCGCCCTGATAGCGCGCCTGATTGAGCACGAAATCCGGGTTGAGCGGACGGCCGCTGTTGTCCTTGCCCGGTTCGCCGTGGTCGAGATAGCGCCACTCGTCGAACAGGTTCGGACCGAAACCGGTGCGGTGGATCGACTTGAGGAACTGCTTCGGAATGATGGCGTCGGTGTCGACATTGGCACGGTCGAGCGGCGCCACCAGTCCTTCGTATATCGTGAATTTTTCCATGGTCCCAGGCGCGGACCACAGGCCCGCGCGCGTTGCGTTATTTTTTGGCGGCGCCTTCCATCTTCGAGCCGACTTTTTCAATATCCTTGCCGAAACCGGCCACGGTATTGCAGCCAACTAGCATGACGGCGATGATGGACAGGGCGAATAGTTTTTTCATGATTGTCTCTATGGGTAATAGGATTGATCAGCGCAGTGCGCGTACATCGACGAAGTGGCCGGTGATACCGGCCGCTGCCGCCATGGCGGGCGACACCAGGTGGGTGCGTCCGCCCTGCCCCTGCCGGCCCTCGAAATTGCGGTTCGAGGTGGAAGCGCAGCGCTCGCCCGGCTCGAGCCGGTCGGCGTTCATTGCGAGGCACATCGAGCAGCCTGGCTCGCGCCATTCGAAGCCCGCGTCCTTGAAAATCTTGTCCAGCCCTTCGCGCTCGGCCTGGTCCTTGACCAGCCCCGAGCCAGGCACCACCAGCGCCAGGCGCACGTTGGAGGCGCGCTGCTTGCCGCGCACCACCGCGGCGGCGGCGCGCAAATCCTCGATGCGCGAATTGGTGCAGGAGCCGATGAAGACCTTGTCGATGCGGATGTCGGCGATCGGCGTATTCGGCTGCAGGTTCATGTAGACCAGCGCCTTTTCCATCGCGTCGCGCCGTACCGCATCCTTTTCCTGGTCAGGGTCGGGCACGCGGCCGTCAATCGAGACCACCATCTCGGGCGAAGTGCCCCAGGTGACCTGCGGGCGCACTTCGGCGGCATTGAGGGTGACCACCAAGTCGAACTGGGCGCCGGCGTCGGAATGCAGGGTGCGCCAGTAGTCGAGCGCACGGTCCCAGTGCGGCCCGGCCGGCGAATACGGCCGGCCCTTGACGTAATTGATGGTGGTGTCGTCCACGGCGACCATGCCGGCGCGCGCGCCCGCTTCGATCGCCATGTTACAGATGGTCATGCGCCCTTCCATCGACAGCGCGCGGATGGTCGAGCCGCCAAATTCGATGGCGTAGCCGGTGCCGCCGGCCGTGCCGATCTTGCCGATCACGGCCAGCACGATGTCCTTGGCGGTCACGCCGGCCGGCAGCGCGCCGTCGACCTGCACCAGCATGGCCTTGGATTTTTTGGCCAGCAGGGTCTGGGTGGCCAGCACATGCTCCACTTCCGAGGTGCCGATGCCGTGCGCCAGGCAGCCGAAGGCGCCGTGGGTGGAGGTATGCGAGTCGCCGCACACGACCGTCATGCCAGGCAGGGTCGCGCCCTGCTCCGGTCCGATCACGTGGACGATGCCCTGGCGCTTGTCGTTCATGCTGAAGTAGGTCAGGCCATAGCTTTTCGCGTTGGCGTCCAGCGTTTCAACCTGCAGGCGCGAAGTCGGGTCGGCGATGCCGCCCTTGCGGTCGGTGGTCGGCACATTGTGGTCGGCCACGGCCAGATTGGCCGAGGTGCGCCATAGCTTGCGATTGGCCGCGCGCAGGCCGTCGAAGGCCTGCGGGCTGGTCACTTCATGCACCAGATGGCGGTCGATATACAGCACGGTAGTGCCGTCCTCGTCGGCGCGCACCACGTGCGATTCCCAAAGTTTGTCGTAAAGCGTTTTTAGCATGATAAATGGTGTCAAACCGCTGCATGAATCGAGTACCGCATTTGATTATGCCATATTTGTGCACTGCGACAAGCGGCTGCACCATGTTGATACTTTTATGCTTTTCGATACACTTCTACTGAGCCTTATTCGGTCTTTGTATCAGGTGCCGGTTCGGCCGGCGGCGGCAGGATCTGGAACGATTCCATCACGGCTGCCACGTGCAAATCGGTCAGCTCGCCCGGATGGGCGGTCACCATCACCACCACGCCGGTCGAGCCGATCACGGTCACGCGGCCGGTACGCACCTTGTCGGTCGGCAGAAGCACGCGGATCTCGCGCCCGGCCGCACCATTTTCGAACACGACGTCGCGCTTGCCCACCAGCGTGCCTTCGGTCCCGATCACCACGCCCTCCAGCGAATTGAGCACTTGCTCGCGGTCCGTCATGCGTTTGTATTCGAAGGTCTGGACACCGTAGATGCGTTCGCTCGAGAACAAACGGTACTGGTGCATGGTAAAGGTGGCGGCGCGCGCGCGCATCATCGGCGGCAGCGGCATCTCTTCCGGCGGGCGCGGCAGGTTGACCACGAAACTCGCGTCCGGCGGCGACCATGGCTTCACAAATGGCAACAGGCGCTGCGGCGCGGCGGCCGGGCCTGGTGTTGCCGGTGCAGGGGCGCCTCTGGCCACATACTCTTTATAGATTGCCGCGCTCGACGTGATCGAGCTGACGATACCGACCACCTGCAGCAGGCAGCACAGGCCAGCGACCACCAGCACCCAGACCGGATTCGGTCCCGGCGGCGGCCCGTAGTCGTTGTCATCCGCATTGCCGGGCCACAGATACGTCAGCACCATCGAGCCCAGGCTCACGAGCAGGAAAAAACTGCCGATCAGCAGTGGCTGGCGCGTGGCCACCAGCGCGCCGCCCAGGGGGATCAGCGCCAGCAGCCATTTCCCGCTCAGGTTCACGTCGTGCATGCGCAATACCAGCAAACGCACGCTGCACCAGATCAGCAGCAGCACGAACACGCCGGCAAACAGACCGCCCAGAACCCGGCTGGCCGGCAAAATGACGGCCGCTGCAATTCCCACCAGGATCGCCACAGCCATCAGCGGGAAGGCATAGGCGATCGAACGCATGCGGCCGATGCGGCCTTGCAGCGACAGGCCGAACACGGGTGCGGCTTCCTCCGGCGTGGACGCGTACGCGGCACCGCCATCGGCGCTCGCGCCAGGCGCCTGGTATGGGTCCGGCGCCGATGGCGTGAAGCTGAGACGGCTCAACAGCCACTTGAAGATGGCGCGCTGCTGTTCGAATACTTCTTCGGTGGCCTTGATGGCGACCGTGACCAGGGTGCCCTCGACCCGGACACAGGCGAGCAGATAGCGGCTCGACAGCGCTTCGCCGGGGAAGACGCCGGTAAATTCAGTCGCACTGCCCGCGACGCGGTCGCGCCATTCGTCACCGTCAATCGCGTAGGTGGAGCCATCCTGCCCGAGATGGCGCATTTCCTGGCGGATCAGGGACAGACGCAAGTCGCGCCACTGTTCCAGCGACATGCCGGGACGGTGAAATCCGGACACTTCAACCGTGGTGCCGGTCGCAGGATCGGTCAACAAAATCGTGTTGGCGCTGCGGCTTTCCTGCCACTCGCCGGGAACGAACAGCGACAGTCCGAGGTCTGGCAGCGTGACCGGGCGCGGTTTGAGCGCTGCCACGTCAAGGACGGCATTGCTGCGTGCTAAAGGCGCGCGCGTTGGCACAGCGGCAGCGACTTCGGGCGCGGGTGCAGCAGCAGCGGGTGCGGGTGCGGGTGCGGGTGCGGCTGCGACTGCGGGTGCCGGTGCGGATACCGCTGCTTGTGCCGCGACTGGCGCCGGCGCGGATGCAGGGGCAACAGCGGCCGCCGCGCCCTGCGCCTTTGCCGCAGCCATCTTTGCCTGGGACGCCTCGATCCCTTTGCGCAGCCACAGGACGCGGTCGGGCGCAATGGTAAAAGGCCGGTCGCTCAGCGCGATGACGATTTCGGCATCGTGCGGCAGCATGCGCACGACGTCGGCGCCATATAACTGGGCCAGCGTGATCTCGCCGGCTTCAAGCCGCTGGCCGACTTCGGAAATATGCACCCGGGCGCCGCCGTGTGGAATCGCTTCGGTATGCAAGCGGAACTTGTTGGGGTCCCCGCCGGGAAGCGCGACCACAGGCACGAAAAAGCGCGTGACGACGAACTTCTTCCACGCAGCATTGAACGACCCATCAGCCTGGGCAGCAGTGAAAACCTGCTCAAATGTTTCCGACGACATAAAACAATACTTCCGATCAGTGTTGGTTTTTTACAAAAACGAAAGGCATGGTGCCACGTATTAACATTCGTGACAACACGATCTTGAACATTATCGTCAATGATTTGCCGCCGGGAAGCGTCGTTTTATTTCAGCTGAAAACTGCGGAACACCTGGTCTGCATGGGCGTTGAAGGCCGCGTCGTCCGGTCCGGCGATCATCACCATCATCAGCATGCCGCCGTTATAGACCAGGCGTGCGCGGCGCACCGAATTGGCATCGCGCCGGATCCGCACTTCCCGTCCATTCACCCCATTGTTGAACAAGAACGCCTTGCTGTCCTCGAGGCGTCCGTCTGTGCCGGCCAGGGATTGCTCGGCCTTGTTCATGAGCGCGTAGCCATCACGCTGCGCCGTTCCGAAGTCGAGGGTCTGGATCAGGTACAGACGAGCGTTGGTCTCAAGATGGAACTGCTTCACGACGACGCCATTCTGGCCATTCATCCATGGCGCGGTCGGTACCGGCGTCGGGCTGCCAGGCAGGTCGATCACGAAGCGCTGGCGCGGTCCCGTGAAGGCAAGCAGCTTGTCATCCTGCGCTGCGGACAATGCGCCGCCCGGCCTGAGCATGCTGGCCATTCTGATATTGCCGTAGATGGCGAGGAGATGGAACAACACAAACACGGCCGCGCCGGCGATCACCAGCCGGGAGTTCGGGCCTGGCGGGGGACCGTAGTCATTTTCGCCGCGCGTGCCGGGCACAAAATAGTAGATGACCGTAACGAACAGCCAGAACCCGACAGACGCAGCAGCAACCAGCATGGGACTGTTGGTGGCGCCGCCCAGGCCAGACAAGGCAATGAACAGCAACACCCATTTCCCGCTGCGGTTCAGGTCGTGCAAGCGCATTACCATCAGGCGCACGCTGAACCACAACATCAGCACCACGCCCGTGATCGCCATGATCGCGCCGAGCAGCATTGCTTTCGGCATGATCAGGGCAGCGCCGATGGCCAGCGCGGCGGCCGGCATGACAGTGGGCACCGAATAGGCTAGCGCGCGCAAGCGACCGATCCGTCCCTGCAGGCTAAAACCGAACAAGGCCGGCGTCTCGGTGTGTGTTTCCGCAAATTCGCCGGCGCCCGATGGCGCGGCAGCGGCAGCGGCAGCGGCAGCCGCGACGCGGCGCGCCTCGATCTCGGCGCGGGAGATCAGGGTGATACTGCCGAGCATCCATTGTACGAGTGCACGCTGCTGCTCGAACACCGCGGCGCCGGCGCGCACCGCCAGGGCGACCACACTGCCGTCGATGTGAATGCAGGCCACCAGATAGCGTCCGCGCACGGTCTCGCCCGGGAAGACGCCGGTGAACTCCACCGCCTTGCCGCTGACACCCTGCCCCCATCGGTCCCCCGTGATCGGATAGGCAGGCCCGTCTTGCGTCAGAAAACGCATTTCCTGGCCCACCAGGGCGACGCGCATGTCCAGCCATTGGTCAAGCGACAGATTGGGACGATGCAAGCCGCTCGCTTCGACCCGCATACCGCTTTCGCGGTCGTGCACGTGCAGGACCTTGGCGGTGCGTTCATCGCGCCAGGCGCCAGGGATGGCGAATTCAAGGCCGAGATCGGCCATGCCGACCTTGCGTGGTCGCAGTGCCGCCAGATCGGGTGCCGGTCCGGTGGCGCGCGCTGGCGCCGGCCGGTCCGGCGCTGGCATCTCGGTGCTGGCGAACACAGTGGCGATCCCGGGCGCACCGGACGACGCCGCCGGCGCCAGCTTGGCCGCTGCGCGCGCCTGCGCCACGCGCAAGCCTTCACGCAGCCATTCGACCCGGTCGCTTGGAATAGGGAAAGCGCGCGCGCCCAGCGCGACCAGAATGGCGGCGCCAGGCGCCAGCATGGCAATCACTTCGGCGCCGTTGAGCCAGAGCACGGCGTCGCCACCGCTGACCCGTTCGCGCACTTCCGAGATCAGGACGGCATTGCCGCCGGCAGCGCTGCTGGGGGCCATCAGCACGGTAATTTTCTTGGGATCGAGATCGGGCGAGTGCTTGATCGGGACAAAAAACCGGGTATGGACGAATTTCTTCCACGCTACATTGATCGATCCGCCCGCGAGCGCGGTGGCCAGGACTTGCTCAAAAGATTCCGACGACATGAGGCACTTTCAATGAAGCATTAGCAAATAGAAATTTCATTTGCCATAGTGCCATGTATTGACCGGCCTGACAATGTGTCACAAGCATTTCACAGTCTCTGAGCAAGGCCAGTAAACTTTCCAGAAAGATAGTTGACGCAAGTAATTTTGCGTTATGATCAACATCTTTACACACAAGACGCGCGGATGAAGCACACGCTGTACCAGGCACTCGGCATTGAACCGAACGCGACGGACGCCCAGATCGCAGAGGCATACGCGCGCTGCCAGACGGCCCAGGCCGCAGGCGACTACGACCGCAACGCGCAGGTCATCCTCAAAGAGGCGTACAACGTCCTCTCCAATCCCACCCGGCGCGCACTGTACGACGTCTCGCTCAAGCCTGCGCGTCCGCAGGCAAGCGCGCCGCCCGAGTATGAAAATACAGGCGCCAGCTTCGACTGGCGCCATGGCGTCGCCCTGGCCCTGGTGGTCGGCGTGCTGTCCGGCTGGTGGTTCAGCCGGCCGAAACACGGGACGCCGGCCGTGGCAATGCCGGTCGTGGCTGCCACGCGGCCCGACATGCTGTCCGACCCGCTGCCACCGCCACGCCCGCAAACAGCAGCGGTGCAAGTGCCCGATCCAGCCCCCGTCTTGTCTAGCGGGGGCGATCTGAGCAGCGAAGACCTGTTTGCCCGGCTCGCGCCCAGCATTGTGCGCATCAATGTGAGTGGCGCCGACGGACGCCAGCTTGGCATTGGCAGCGGCGTGGTGATCGGCAGAGAAACGGTCATCACCAACTGCCACGTGGCCCAGGCGGGCACCACCCTGCAGGTGCGCTCGGGCAACGCCAACCACGATGCGCGGCTGATCCTGGCCGACCAGGAGCACGACCTGTGCAAGCTGACGGTGCCTTCGCTGCGCGCCGACAGTGTGGCGGTCGGCGCCGCGCGCGACATCCGTACCGGACAAAAAGTGGTCGCCATCGGTGCGCCCAAGGGGCTGGACCTGACCATCAGCGAGGGCATTGTGTCCTCCCTGCGCCAGGTCGATGACGGCACCCTGATCCAGACCACGGCACCGGTCTCCCCGGGATCGAGCGGCGGCGGGCTGTTCGACATGCACGGGCGCCTGGTGGGTATCGTCACCTTCCAGATGACGAGCGGACAAAACCTCAACTTTGCCGCCCCTGCCGAGTGGATCGACAAGATGCGCGCCACGCGCGGCAATGGCATCATCGGCAAGCTGACCGGACGGCGCGGTGAAGACAAGGATGCGGGACCGGCCGGCGATCTGATGGGCAGCTGGACCTGCCGCGACACGGTGCGCGGCTCGACCTTCGACATGGATTTCGACGGCAACGGGTCGATGGAAATCCGCAAGGGCGATATGGGACAGTCGGGCAGCTGGCGCCTGAACGGCCAGCGCATCGAGCTCAGGACAAGAACCGGACAGGCATTCCAGGTCGAGCACCTGAGCCAGGAAAAGCTGGTGCTGTATTTCGGCGAAGGCTATCGCGCCGTCTGCACCCGCCCGTCGTAAAAAGTACGCTGGTGGCGCCTGCCACCAGCGTTGTTCAGGCAGCCGCCTTGAGCGACACCGTCCGGCGGCAGCCATCCATCAGGAATGACAGCCCCACTACCAGCACCAGTTCGCCTTCGGCCGAGCGCGCCGTGCCGGTAATGCCTTCCACCGAAATGGCCGTCATCGGCTTGATCACCAGATCGGCCGTGCCATCGACCGCTTCCACCGCGAGGATGTACGGCTGGGGCGCCGCCACCACGATGCCGACTTTCTCCGAGCAGTCTTCGTAACCAAGTGCGCCCGCCAGCGAGCGTACCGGCAGCGGCCGGCCCTGGTCCTTGAGCACCGGGGCGCCGCCCACGTTCATGAAGTCATCCGGCAGTTCGACCACGCGCTGGACCACCGCCATCGGCAGCGCCAGCATCGCGCCCGAGGTCGAGACCAGCATAGTCGGCACGATCGACAGTTCGATCGGCAGACGGATGGCGAACTTGGTGCCATGGCCGAGCGAGGATTCGATATGGATCGCGCCGCGGTTTTTCTCGACCGCGGTCTTGACCACGTCCATGCCGACGCCACGGCCCGACACGGACGAGGCCACATCCTTGGTCGAGAAGCCTGGCAGGAACACCAGTTGATAGGCTTCGTCGTCGGTGGGCGCGCCGCTTTCGCTGATCAAGCCTTTTTCCACTGCCTTCTTGCGCAGACGCACAGGATCCATGCCCTTGCCGTCATCCTGCAACACGATCATGACACTGTTGGCTTCCTGCCAGGCCTTGAGCGAGATATAGGCCTTGGCCGGCTTGCCGGCGGCGACGCGGTCTTCGGGCGACTCGACACCATGGTCAAGCGCATTGCGCAGCATGTGCACCAGCGGGTCGTACAGGCTGTCGACGACAACGCGGTCGACTTCCGTTTCCGCGCCTTCAATGGTCAGCTCGACGTCCTTGCCCAAATCCTTGGCCAGCTCGCGCACCAGGCGCGGGAATTTCTGGAACAGCCGCCCGACCGGCTGCATGCGGGTCGCCAGCGTGGCACGCTGCAACTCGGTGGAGTAGCGCGAGGCGCGTTCGAGCGTCTCGGTCAGGGTCGCCATCAGGGTCGCGGCCTGGCCCTCGAACTTGAACTGCAGCAGACGTTCGAGCAAGACCGAGGCCTGGTTGGCCGCCTGCACCGATTCGCCCGCCACTTCGAGCAGCGCGTCAAGCTTGACGGCATCGATACGGATGCTTTCTTCCTTCGCGGGCGCGGCGGCAGCGCGGAACTCCTGCACCTTTTCCTCGCGCCGGTCGACGCCGTCCCAGCCCGAACCCTTGGCCGGCGCCTCAGGCGCGGCGGCCGCGGCCGGGGCCGGGGCCGGCGCTGCAACAGCGGCAGGCGCTGCGACAGGACCGGTATAAGTACCCGCAGGCACCACGGCCACATACATTGCGACCCAGTCGAGCCCGTCCGCGCCAGGCGTGGAAACGGGCAGCGCTGCAGCGACTGGCGCGGCAGCCACCGCTGCCGCGGCGACCGGGGCGGCCTTCGGTGGCGGGGTGTCGGCTTTGCCTTCGATCGCATTGACCAGAATGCGCTCGAGCGAATCGGGCATCGAGGCCAGCTGCTCGGGTGCGGCGCCATTGCTCAGGTCAGTGAGCTGGTCGGCCACAAAGCCGGACGCCTGCAGCGCCGCTTCGATGGCAACCGGCGTGACCGGTGCTGCGCCGGTGCGCAGCGCGTCGAACAGATTTTCGGTCAGGTGGCAGGCTGCGACCAGCGCGGGCAAGTTCATGAAACCGGCCCCGCCCTTGATCGTGTGGAACGACCGGAACACCGCGTTCAGCGTTTCCTTGTTGTTCGGATCGCGTTCGAGACGTAATAAATGTTCTTCAACGTTTACTGCAAGATCCATCGCCTCGACGACGAAATCCTTGAGCATATCGTCCATTAGAATCCCAGATCGGCAAGAAGGTCGTCAACGTTGTCTTGATCGAGCGCGACCGACGGCAACGCCGGGCCCGACATCAATGCAGGTTTGGCCTGCAATTTTTCGCGTACCGCCGGCGGCGCGTTGTCGCGCAGCAGCTCGGCCAGTTCATGTTCGACCGTCTTGGTGATGGTGACAACTTTCTTGATCAGCTGACCGGTGATGTCCTGGAAGTCCTGGGCCATCATGATCTCGAGCAGGCGCGCCTTTTCGGCCTCGGTCGCTTCGCTGACTGCGCTGGCAAAGCCGCGCGCGTCGCCCGCCAGGGTCTTGAATTCTTCCACGCTCAGCTTGCCAGCGAACAGGTCGGCCCAGCGGGTTTCCATTTCCTTGGCTTTTTTGGACAGCACGTCCTGCGCCGGCATGCCTTCATCGAGCGTGTTGAGTACCTTGTTGGCAGCCTGTTCGGTCAGCGACGCCACATACTCCAGGCGGTCCTGGGCATCGTTGATCTGGCTCGAGGCCTCGGTCAGGGCCTTGTCATAGCCCAGTTCACGCAGCGAATCGTGCAGCAGGCGGACAATGCCGCCAAGGCGTTCAAACATCGGGTTGTCGCCACCGGCGTCGCGGTGTTCGGCGGCTTCGGCGTAAGCTGCCGCTGCCACGGGGGCAGGTGCGGCTACTGCGGCCGGCGCGGGGGCGGCGGCCGTTGCGGCGACCTGGTCGAACAATGCTTCCAGGTCGTCTTCGGCAGCGGCCGGGGCGGGCGCGGCGGCGGGAGCGCTTGTGCGTTGCGCAGACACCTCATCGAACAATGCATCAAAATCATCGGCGGCGTCGGTCATATCCCTGCTTCTCCATTCATTTAAAAATTTCGCAATGAAACCTGTGTTTCGGTGTGCCGTGCGATTTTTAGGCAGAGCATGACCTGCGGCAACTTTCTGCCTGGTTTATGCGAGTGTAACAGCCACGCTATGCCAGGTAAATCACTGCGCGGGCCCATGGCTGCAATGGCCTGTAAAACTTGCGAGGTCGGCAATCAAAACGGGGGTTTTCCGTCGTTTTGACGCCAACAAGTGTTGTATTCGGTAATCTTACCATCGCCGGCGACAGGCTTTTTCGCACTTAAAGTAATTAATTAAGTGTCGCAACACTTCGCCCCCCGGCAAGCGGATTGAGCAAGATCAAGCGTTTGCGTTCTATCAATAGCCGCCAGAAGAATTACACTGGAAAATACGGACAACAAACGGGGAACAGCCATGTACAGCAAGATTCTGATCACCACCGACGGCTCGGCAGTCTCGCGCCTCACCGCCTGCGCCGGCGTGCAGTTCGCGCACCAGATGGGCGCCCAGGTGCTGGCCCTGTATGTCGCCCCCACCTATCAATACCCGGTGTACGCCGAAATCGTGCCGCCGTCCTACCCTTCCGATACCGAATACACGCAGCAGATGCTGCGCACCGGGGCCCAGCACACACTCGACATTGTCGAAGCGGCACGCAAAGCCGGGCTGCGCTGTGAAGCGCTGACCGTATTTGCCGACACGGCCGCCCTGAAAATCGTCGAAGTGGCCGAACAGCAGCAATGCGATCTGATCTTCATGGGCTCGCACGGACGCAGTGGCTGGGGCCATTTGCTGCTGGGCAGCGTGACCAATAAAGTGCTGTCCCATACCACGAAGCCGGTGCTGGTGCACAGGCTGATCAATGCGCCCGGTACCTAGCAGATCTGCTAATTGCGGGCGCGGCAGCGAGCACGTACGCTTGCGCTGCGCGAGGTCTGCGTACGCGCCCTTTGTTTAACCTTTCCGGCCCAGCGCCGGCGGCTAGCTGCCAGATTGCACTTTATGATAAGAATTGTCATTGCGGACGACCACACGATCATGCGCGAAGGGCTCAAGCGCATCCTCGACGGCGCGCTCGACATCGACATTGTGGGCGAGGCAATCAATGGTTTTGAGGTCTTGTCGCACGTGCGCCAGGGTGGCTTCGACCTGCTGTTGCTGGACCTGTCGATGCCGGGCCGCAGCGGCGTCGACCTGATCCGTCAGATCCGCAGCGAAGCGCCCAAGCTGGCCATTCTGATCCTCACCATGCACGAAGAGGAACAGTACGCGGTACGCGCGATTCGCGCCGGCGCCCAGGGTTACCTGACCAAGGAAAGCGCCGGGACCCAGCTGGTGGGCGCGATCCGCAAGGTGGCGTCGGGCCGTCCTTACATCAGCACCGAGGTGGCCGAACAACTGGCCCTGAACATCATGACACCCAACGAGCAACTGCTGCACAAGCAGTTGTCGGACCGGGAATTCGAGGTGTTTTCGCTGCTGGTGGGCGGCAAATCGATCACCGAGATTGCCAACAGCCT
>DASWMN010000310.1:0-19314 GCA_036399735.1 Telluria sp.
CAAGATTATAATTGGACTAGCCGATTGAATTTTTTGCTGGCATACTATACTTACAGAACATGGCAGCATTCCCCGTAGCCACAAGCGCGGGAGGCGTCCACTAAAGGCTAATGATAATGACAACAACGGAAAAGACACCGCTATATATCCGCATGCATGCGGGCGATAACGTCGCGATCGTCGTCAATGACGGCGGGCTCGCCGCCGGCGCCGTGTTCGAGGACGGCCTCACGCTGGTCGAAAACGTCCCGCAAGGGCACAAGGTCGCGTTGTCCGATCTGGCCGAAGGCGATGCGGTCATCCGCTACAACGTCACAATCGGCTATGCCAGCTGCGCACTGCCCAAAGGGAGCTGGATCTCTGAAAAAGTGCTGCGCATGCCGCCGGCACGTGGCCTGGAAGATCTGCCGGTCGGCACCCGCCTGGCCGCCCCGCAAGCACCGCTTGAGGGCTACACCTTTGAAGGCTACCGCAATGCCGATGGCAGCGTCGGCACGCGCAATATCCTGGCCATTACCACCACTGTGCAATGCGTGTCCGGGGTGGTCGACTTCGCCGTGCGCCGCATCAAGGACGAACTGCTGCCGCGCTACCCGAACGTGGACGACGTGGTCGGGCTGGAGCACAGTTATGGCTGCGGCGTGGCGATCGACGCGCCCGGCGCCGAAGTGCCGATCCGTACCCTGCGCAACATCAGCAAGAATCCCAATTTCGGCGGCGCCGTGATGGTCGTCAGTCTTGGCTGCGAAAAGCTGCCGCCGACGCGCCTTTTCCCGAAGGGCTCGATTCCGATTGGCCCGGCTCCGAGCGCTGACGCCAGCGGCCTGGCCGTGGTCTGTCTGCAGGACCAGCAGCACATTGGCTTCGATTCGATGATCCAGTCGATCATGACAACGGCCGAGCGCCACCTGCAGGTGCTCGACGCGCGGCGCCGCGAAACCTGTCCGGCGTCCGAGCTGGTGGTGGGCGTGCAGTGCGGCGGCAGCGATGCCTTCTCGGGCGTGACCGCCAATCCGGCGGTCGGCTTTGCCACCGATCTGCTGGTGCGCGCCGGCGCCACCGTGATGTTCTCCGAGGTGACCGAGGTGCGCGACGGGATCGATCAGCTGACCGCCCGTGCGGCCGACGCCGACGTGGCCGCCGCCATGATGCGCGAGATGCAGTGGTATGACGATTACCTGGTGCGCGGCGGCGTTGACCGCAGCGCCAACACCACCCCCGGCAACAAGGCGGGCGGCTTGTCGAACATCGTGGAAAAAGCGATGGGCTCGATCGTGAAATCCGGTTCGTCGCCGATTGTGGGCGTGCTCTCGCCCGGCGAAAAACTCACCCGCAAGGGCCTGATTTACGCGGCCACACCGGCCAGCGATTTTATTTGCGGTACGCTGCAACTGGCTGCGGGCATGAACATTCACGTATTTACCACCGGCCGTGGCACGCCCTACGGTCTGGCCGCGGTACCGGTGATCAAGGTCGCCACGCGCGACGATCTGGCGCGGCGCTGGCACGATCTGATGGACATCAACGCCGGGCGCATCGCCAGCGGTACGGCGAGCATCGAAGACGTGGGATGGGAAATGTTCAAGCTGATGCTCGATGTTGCCAGTGGCCGCAAGACCTGGGCCGAGCACCACAAACTCCATAATGCACTGACGCTGTTCAATCCCGCGCCAGTGACCTGATAGCGAAACAAGGAACCAACATGACACAGATGAAGCCATTCAAACGCATCCTCCTGACCGGCGCGGCCGGCGGCCTGGGCAAGATCCTGCGCGACCGGATCAAGCCGTGGGCCGATGTGGTGCGCCTGTCCGATCTGGCCGACCTGGGCGAGGCACGCGAGGGCGAAGAGATCGTCCAGTGCGACCTGGCCGACAAGGCCGCCGTGCTGGCGCTGATGGAAGGGGTGGACGCGGTGCTGCACTTTGGCGGCATTTCCACCGAAGCGCATTTCGACGACATCATGCAGGCCAACATTCTGGGTGTGGCCAATCTGTACGAGGCGATTCACAAGGCCGGCGTCAAGCGTACCGTGTTTGCCAGCTCCAACCACGCAGTGGGCTACTACAAGACCACCGATCTGGTTGACGCCAGCATGCCCACCCGCCCGGACAGCATGTACGGCGTGAGCAAATGCTTCGGCGAATCGCTGTCGCGCTATTACTACGACCGCTTTGGCATCGAGACGGTCTGCCTGCGCATCGGTTCAAGCTTCCCGGAACCGATCAACAAGCGCATGATGACGACCTATTTCAGCTACGACGATCTGCTCGAGTACCTGCGCTGCTGCCTGTTCGCCCCACGCGTTGGCCACACCATCGCCTTCGGCGTGTCCGACAACGCCAGCAAGTGGTGGGACGACCGCTACGCCGCCCACCTCGGTTACAAGGCCAAGGACAGCTCCGCCAAATTCAACCACCTGTTCCCGGACACCTCCGAGTTCCCGGCAGCCGACGACATCACCACCATCTACCAGGGCGGCAAGTTCCTGCTGGATGGACCGAAGTACCGCTAGGCCCGCCGTGCAGCTTGTCACGCTGCGCAATGCGCACCTGCATGCGCTGGTCCTGCCGCATACCGGCGGCGGACTGGCGCGGCTGGACGCGCTGGTCGACGGTCAGCTTTTACCCGTACTGCGTGGCGTGGACGACCTTTCCGCCACGCCGCCGCCGACGCCGTCGCAGCTGGCCTGCTTTCCGCTGGTGCCGTGGTCAAACCGCATTGGCGGCGGCGGCTTCGTGTTCGATGGCCGTACCATCGCGCTGGCGCCCAACCGCCCGGGCGAGGCCTATCCCATTCATGGAGAAGGGTTTCAGCAAAGCTGGACCGTGACCGGGCAGAGCGACACCTTCGTGCAGTTGCTGCTGGACCGCAGCGAGGGCCAGCCGTTTTCCTATCGCGCCCACCTGCGCTACACCTTGCGCGAGACGGCGCTCGAGGTGGAACTGGCAGTGCGCAATTGCGGCGATGCCGTACTGCCCTTCGGTCTCGGCCTGCACCCCTGGTTGCCGCGTTCCGAGGGTGTCACCTTGCGTGCGCGCGCATGCGCGGTGTGGACGCGCGGCGACGATGGATTGCCTACGGAGCGGATCGCGATTCCGGACGACTGGAATTTCGATGCGGCGCGCCCATTGCCGGGCCGGGCGATCGACAACATCTTCAGTGGCTGGGACGGCGCAGCGGAAATGCGCTGGCCAGGCACCGGTCTGCGCCTGCGCATCCAGGCCGACATGGCGTACTACATCGTGTATACCCGGCCCGGTGCGGACTTTTTCTGCTTTGAGCCGGTCGATCACATGATCAACGCCCACAATAAGCCAGGCGGCCCGGCGCGCAACGGCCTGACGCTGCTCGCGCCCGGTCAGTCGCTGACGCGCAAGGTGAGCTTCGACGCAGGCATAGGCGCATGAGGATCGCGCTGCTGCTGGCACTGTCGCTCTGCGGCTGCGCCGGTGGCGGCGACTACACGCCGGAATCGACTTACGCGAAGCTCCATACCCAATATCCGTCAATCCGTATTGCCAGCCGCGAGGTTCCGGCTGGCGTGACCGTGCAGCGCGGCGTGGCCTATGCAGGCACGCTCAAGCTCGATCTGTACCGTCCAGCCCACGGCGATGCCGCACCACTGGTGGTGCTGGTCCATGGCGGCGGCTGGCGCACAGGCCGGCGTGACAATCTGGCCGCGATGGCGATCCGCCTGGCACGGCGCGGGTATGCCGCGGCAGCGGTCAGCTATCGACTGTCCGGCGAGGCGCGCTACCCCGCAGCGGTGGATGACGTACGCGAGGCGGTGCGCTGGTTGCGGGCGAATGGCGCGCAATACCGGATCGACCCGGCGCGCATCGCGCTGGCGGGTGGCTCGGCAGGCGGCCAGATTGCCAGTCTGGTGGGCGTCACGGGAAGTGGCGTTCAGGCGATCGTGAATATCGATGGTTTGTCGGACTTTACGTCGGAGGCGGCCCGGCTGCATGAGGACGATCCGGCCAAGAATCCTTCTGCGGCCGGCGCCTGGTTCGGTGGCCGCTACGCCGAGAAAAGCGCGCTGTGGCGCGAAGCCTCGCCCATTTTCCACGTTACGCCGTCGACACCGCCAGTGCTGTTCATCGGCAGTGCGCAGCCGCGCTTTTCGGTCGGGCGCGAAGAAATGGTCGCAAAACTGCGTGAAAACGGCGTACCTGCCGACGTGGTGCTGCTGCCTGATACGCCGCATTCGTTCTGGCTGTTCGACCCCTGGCTGACGCCGACGGTCGAGGCGATGGATGCCTTCCTGTCCCGCCATTTCAAGCGCCGGTGAACCAGCCCTAGGGTTGCGGATCCCAGCCGCGGCCCCCGTCGAAGGCTGCAAAAATCGCGGCGCGGTTGCCAAAGTGCTGCTGAACGGTGGCCGCGTCGAGCTGGAAGCCCGTGGCGCGCTGGCCCAGGTCGAGGTGGTTGCCGGCCAGGTCGCGGCTGCCGTATTCCCTCCAGCCGCGCAGCGCATCGGCCAGCGCGGGATTGGGCGCCGGTTCCCGTGCCGCGCCGCTGCCGGCCCAGCCGCCCGCGGCGATATGGGCGTCCATGCGGCAGTTGATGAAAGCGACGTTATCCCAGGTGGTGGCGGTGCCGGGACTACGGGCCAGATAGGTGCTGCCCGGCGGGACGTCGTTGCCGGCGGGGCCGGCAGCGTGGGTCAGCACACTATCGAGAAAGACAAAGCCCCGGTCGCCCGCACTGACGGTGCGGGCTTGTACGATGTAGCCGCCCTTGAGCGCGCCGCTGCTGTCGCCCAGCGAGCGGATCTCGCTCTGCTCGAACAAGGCAACGCGGTTTGCGCCCCAGATAAAGTCCACGTTACCGGCCACCAGCGTGCGATAGAACCAGGCGTAGCCCTTGAGCTGCAAGGTGTCCTGCTCACTGATAAAGCTGGCATTGCGCGCGATCAGCCGGCCTTGATCGCTATCGAACAGCACTGTCTCGGCCTGGCCGGACGCGCTCTGGCTACGCAGGGTATCGTTGCGCAGCGTGAGGTTTTCCAGCGTGAGCAGGTCAGCGTCCTGGGCCAGCAGCAGCGTGCGGCCAGCGCCGGCATGGATAGCCTCGTTGTTCAGCGTATGAATGAGAACGCCATCACGGCTTTCGCCGCGAATGGTAAGCCGATCCTTGCCGCGTACGAGCAGGCGCTCGTCGTAGCTGCCGTTGCGTACGCGGATCAACACCGGCAGCGCGCGCGGCACATGTTCCATCACGTGATTGAGCGCGCCCTGCACGGTGCGAAAATCGGCAGGGCCGTCGTCGTCGACCGTCAGTGTGGTGCCGGTGGGACGGGCCGCGCGGGTGCGAAACGACCAGCTGCCACCGTCACCGTCGAACATGCCGGCGCCGATCGCCACCACATACTCGGTGCCGTATTCGAGCACGCCGGCGTGTGGCTTGATGAGGACTTCATGACCGTTCATGCTGACGGGATTGGCGCGCAGGTAGCGCTGGTTGTGCGCCGTGCCGATGTTTGCGATCGCGTCGACGGCGCGAATGACATCGACCAGCACACCATCGCGCTTGCGAAAAATTCTGATCGAATCGGCGCTGCCGGGCAAGCGCTGCTGCGCCTGCCGCAGCCGCAGGCGCAGCAGCGTGTCCACCGGCACGCCGCGCGCGCCTGCGGGCGGCGATACCGATGCGCGCAAGCTGCCTGCAGGCTTCACAAACGCTGCTCCCACACTGAGCGAGAGCGTGCGCGTGGCGCCTGGCGCGACGAGCAATATGCCGGCGCTGCCGGCGCGCCGGGCCGTGACCACGATGCTGGTGCCGGCACGTTCGACCGTTGCCACCGCCGGATCGCTCGAACGGGCGCTCCAGGACAGGGGCGTGCTGCCATCGCCGGCCACGGCGTTGACCGTCAGGCGCAGCGGCGCATCGCCGGCCTGCGCGAACAGGGTCGCGCTGCTGTCGACCAGGCCAATGCGCGCCGGTTTGTCGGACGCGGGACCGACCGCCGCGTCGGCGATCGCGAACGCGTTCTCCCGGCTGTTGAAAGCGACGGTGCCGCGTTGCGCCGACGCCGCAGGATCGGTTGCGCTGGCCAGTTTTTCGCCATCGAGGTACACGCTCATGAGCGGGCCTGCCACCTCGAAGCGGAGGCGGTTCCAGTCAGGCGTGGCGGGATATGGGCGGCGAACCTGTTTCAGGCGCGTCAGCACCCCATCGCGCATGCGCACGATGTCCACACTGAGCACACCGTCCGCCAGTACGAGTCCGGCGCCGCGCCAGTTGGCGGCATCCTGCCGCTCCAGCAGGTAGAGCTGGCCGGCAGGCCGGTATGCCCGCAGCTGCGCCTCGATATAGAAGTCTCCTGCGGGCAGCGCCAGTTCCGGTCCAGCGTCCCGTCCCGTCACGCTGCCATCGTCGTTGCTGTCGATGTGCCAGTTACCCGCGCCTGCCTGGCCGAGCACGTGCGCGCGCACCTGCTGCGCCGGCAGCGCGCTGAAGGGGTAGGGTACCTGCCACGCCGGCGCGGAAGGATGTGTACACCCGGCCAGTGCAGCGCCATTCAAACTCGAGCCGTGATCGGTGAACGAGGATTGCGTACTCCAGGTATGCACCACATCGCCGCAGCCGCGCGCGCCCGCGATGTCGTAGGCATTGGCGTCGCCGATCACGTCGGCGTTCTTGCCCATGCCAACGCTGTACTCGTGCGGATACACCGGATGGCGGCGGTCGCCGCGATGGTAGTTGTTATACAGGTGAACCTGGCCGAAGCGCACCCGCGGCGCGCGCGCGGAAACGTTCTCGAACAGGTTGTGGTGGAAGGTCACGCGCAGCTTGCCCGCGTCGCCAGTGGCCTTGTCGCTGGAGCCGACCAGGGTATTCTTTTCGTGCAGCGCAAAGCGGTTGTAGGACACGGTAATCAGGTCGGCACCCTGGTTGATGTCGAGGGCCCCGTCATGGCACTGTTTGAGCATGCCGTTCCCGGTCGGGGCGCGCTCGTCCCCGTCGGGCGCGTCGGTAAAACTGTTATGGTCGATCCAGACATTGGTCGATGCCGACACCGTGATGGCATCGAACAGCGAATTCCAGTTTCCTTTCGCGCCGTCGCGCGGGTCCCACACTGGGTCCACATCGCAAGGATTGCGGAAATTCAGATTGCGGATGATGACGTTTTTGGCCCTGGCGACGACCACGTTGGCATGCAACAGGCCCGCACCGCTGCCGATGCCGGCGAGGGTGGTGTCGCTGGCGAGCCGGAGGACGCTGCGCCTGGTCTGGTCCGCGCTGCTGGTGAAGGGACGTCCGTCGCGCATGTCGATCACCCCCACGATCTGGATCATGCGCGCGTTGGCGTCGAGTGCGGCGCGCAGCTGCGTGGGGTTGGTGACAATTACCGCTGCAGCCGTGCCGCCGCCGCTGGTGCCACCTTGCTGTCCCGCCCAGCCATCGGCAAGCCGGGCGTGTGCTGGGGCGCACAGGGCGCAGGCCAATAGCCAGCCAGCGCGCTTCATCGGGTGCGCAGCGTGGCTGCCAGTTCGGGGCGTATGCGCGCCAGTTCGGTGGCCACCATGGCGGAAAACAGCGCGGCACCCTTGGCGCCAAGGTGGGTGCGGTCAAACACGCTTTTGGGCGTGCCGTTCGGTTCGGCCACGGCGGGAACGGGCAGCACTGGTGCGGCCCCGGGGCCGGGCGGCGGCGCGGCAGCGAGCGTGTCCGCTTCCGCGCTGCCCATCGCCTGCACCGCCGCCGCGCTGATCGCGTTCAGGTCGAGCAGATTGAATTTGCCTTCCTTCGCCACGCGCCGCATCGCGGCCGACCACGGGGCCAGATCATCGTGCAGCCACGGGCCATCGAACGAGCGCCGGGTCAGCGGCGTCACCAGCACCGGCACACCGCTTAGGGCACGCACCTCGTCGCCGAAGCGTGCCATATTGTGCGGATATTCCTTGACCAGATCGGTCGAGCGTCCCGGCTTGCCCGGCTGGTCGTTATGGCCAAACTGAATCAGCACATAACTGGCTTGATAGCTGGCGCTCTCGCGCAGCAGGGTTTGCACTTCGTCCCAGCGCCCTTCGGCACGAAAGCTGGCGGAGCTGCGCCCGCCCCGGGCCAGGTTGATGCAGGTGACGGCGGGATCGAAGCGGGCGCACAGCGCGTCGCCATAGCCGGTGCGGGTGGCCATGGTCGAGTCGCCGACCAGGATCACGCGTAGCGGGGCTGCGGGCGCGGCTTGCGCCGCCTGAATACAGCAGGCGAATGCCAGCAAGAGTGCGAGACGGTGCATGGGCTCCCCGGAACGGATATGTCAGATTGACAGACCAATTCTAATTTGGTTGGACCACTTTTGCAATCTGGACGAGCCGGATGGCCCGAAAGTGTCTCAGCCGCGCGAGAAGGTGCGCGTGACGCGCTCCAGGTGGGCGCGCATGGCCTGGCGTGCGCCGGGCACATCGTGCGAAGCGATGGCTTCCAGAATGGCGCGGTGGTCGTGCAGGGTCTGCTTGCGCAGTTCTTCCGTCTGGAAGTGTTCCTTGAGCTTGTGCCACAGCGTGCCGCGCTGATTCCACAGGTATTCCACCACGCCGACCAGGGCGCTGTTGCCGGTGGCGCGCGCGATGGCGAGGTGGAAATTGCGGTCGGCCATTTCGTTGGCGCCGCGGTCGTCGTGGTCACGCTCCATCTCGAGCACGGCGCGCAGAATCGCGTCGATGGCGGAATCGGTGGCCATTTTGGCGGCGATGGCGGCGACCTCGGCTTCGATCATGCGGCGCGCGGCCAGTACTTCAAACGGCCCGGGCCCGACTTCAAGCACGTCGGATTCAGCTGCGGCCTGTTCGCTGACATACACGCCGGAGCCGCCGCGCACCTCGATGATGCCGCCCAGTTCAAGGGCGATCAGGGCTTCGCGCAGCGAGGTGCGGCTGACGCTGAGTTTGGCCGCAAGGTCGCGCTCGGACGGCAGGCGTTCGCCCGGTTTGATGTTTTCCTGTTCGATGAGTTCCTGGATCCGGCTGGCGACGACCCGGTACAGGCGTGGTTCAGCCTGATTGGCGTCTGGGAGGGCAGCGGTCTTTTTCATCGGGGAGGGTGTCCGGGGGAGCGTGGAGTCGAGCGCTGATTTTAGGTTGGTCTGTCCAATCTTGCAAGGTGGATAAACCAAGCCCGTTTCCCCGGCGTATGCGCCGTCCCTTTCAGCGCCAGGCGCTCACCAGCTTGAGCGCGGAGCGTTTCATCAACTGGCCTACCGGCATGCCGGCAAACCTGTGCATCAGCGGCGCTTCACGGTCGTCGTGGTACAGGTGGTGCGCTTCGAGCACGGCTTCGACGTTGTCCCAGAAACGGTGCTTGTTGCCGATAGCGCCGTCATACTGGATCAGCACGGTGCCGGTCTGGGCGCTCACCTGGACCGATTCAATACCATCGAGGCCGCGCAATGCGTCAGATACGCTGGCCAGGCGCGCGGGGTTGTTCTTGAGCAGGGAAAATCGCAGCTGCAGGCGAACTGGCAGGGTAAGAGCTTGGGCTTGCATGGTACTTATCTCAGTAGGGTTTGACCGGCCGGTGTGGTAGTACCGGGCGGAATGGCGGACACGCGGGTGGCCGCGGCAGCTGGGCCACCTTGCGGCGCTGGCGCTGGCGGCGGATAAAAGAAGGTGCCCCACACGATCGCGAGAACAACACTTCCAAAGGCAAAGGACTTTTCGGGCATGATGATTTACCTGGTTAATGGAACTCGCAACACTGCTGGTACGCACGAATTCTAGAAGCTGTACATGACGGCCTGATGACGCTTCATTGCGAACACACAGCCGACGTTCGACAGGCTATAGAAAAATATGCGTGGTAAATACGCACATAGTCACTTTTCTGATAAAAACGATAATTTTGTTGTTATTGCACGACAGCTATGCGCCAGCGTGCTAGCGCTGCTTCTTGGATGCGATCGATTCGCAGGCCGCGACCGCGCGCATCGCGGTGCTTTCTCGCTGCGCCAGCGGGAGCGCCAGAATCAGCTTGGTGGCATTTTCGATACAGGCGGCGCTGCCCATTCCCGCGTAATAAATAGCCATTCCTTCCGTTAAATTCTGTGATGCCACGCCGGTTGAAAACACTTTGCCAAGCTTGAGCGTGGCGCTCGCTTCCTGTTCTTTAGGCTTGAGTAAATTGGCCGAATTGGCGTCGAACGTGCCGAACACGGAGAATGCATCCGTCTTGGCGTTCTGATTGTGGCCATTGCTGGCGTCCACCAACTTGGCATACTTTTCCGCCTCCCGCGAGGCTGCGCTCTGTGCGTCGTCAAACTCATTTTTCGCATGCTCGACGGTCTGTGTTTTCCCTGGCAGGCTATCTCTTGCTCCGGTGGCGACGTCGATCTGCGCTTTAATCCGTGTCGATTCTTCCAGGTTGTCTTTTTTTTCGTTCGCTTCCGCTTGTAACGCGTCAAGCTTTGCAGCCTCTGTTTTCGTCTTGCTCAGATCCGCAATTACCTGGATGAGCTGGCTCTGCTTTTTCAAGGCCACGGCGCTGGCGGCATTGGACGCGAGCAATGCCGAAGCGAGCTCTTCTTTCGTCGGCGCCTTGCCTTCTTCCTGAGAACGGTTGCCATTCAGCGTGACGATTTTGTAGGTTTCCTCGCTACATTTGGCTTTGTCTTCTGTCGCGCATTTTCGGGCCACGGCAACCGGCACATATGCGGCATCGACCTGCTTGTATCCGACATTGATGCCCATACCTGGTGTCTCGGTCGAGGTCGCGGAAATATCAACGCCGACCGATACCTTGGATGCATACACCAGCGGCGCCTGCTCCAGCGCGCCACAGCCGGACAATATGGCCAGTGCCAGCGCCGATAAGAGGTATTTATTGTTTTTCATGGCGTTCCCCAGGTTGGATGCTGCAAATGGCCGATGGATCGGCTGCGGCTTGTCGAATGAACTGAACAAGTTGATCGGATTGCGATTGATTCGAGAGCACGAAAATGACGCGGCATTGCTCGGGCGTCGCGGCCCATAACAGCACTTCCCGGTGGTAGCCCAGCGTGGCACCGTTGATGCCGGGGACCAGTCCAAATCCTTCAATTGCGGCTACGCGATAGGCGCGCTCGCCTTTGAGCGCAATGGACAGCGGGCCGAACCAGGTGCTGCGCGTGACTTCCACATCGCCATGGACATGCACGGTGGTGCAGCCGAGTGTGCCGGCAACACAGAGGGCAGTGGCGTATGCAAGGAAGGACCTTCCCACAGTGAGCTCCCGGTATTGATATAGGACTAGTCCTACAGGCTATAGGTAAATACTTAAGAAAAATGCACAAATAGTAACAACCTTAATAAAAGTACAGCGTCGCGCAACACAGCCATCGCTTACCGATAGTTTCCATCGGTAAGCAATTAGTAATCACCCATTCCCTATGATCCGAATGTTTCTTAAATGAATTAATTCGAGGGAGTTCGCGTGATGGGTATGAGTCGCTGGAAAATTTTGCCGTTGAATATGAGAACCGCCGTGCCGCTTGCACTGCTGACAGGCGCACTGCTGGCTTCTTGCGGCGGGGGCGGGGGCGGCAAGGCGCCGTCGCCCGCACCGGCGCCAGCGCCGACGCCCACACCCGTACCGACACCGGCACCCACGCCCACCCCGACACCTGCGCCCACCCCCGCACCCGTGCCCGCGCCACCGCCCGATCCTTCGCCCGTGCCTGGCCCGGTGCCGCCGCCAGCGGCCGACATTGGCACCTCAACCGTGATGTTTGTTACCAGCGTGCCCGGCACCGGCTTCATGCACCAGTTAAATACCTTTGCCAATCACGGCACCAGCATCGCCGACGTGGTTGGCGGTGGCGATCTGTACCTGCGTTATTCCGACGGCGTGCTGCGCAATCTGACCCAGGAGGCCGGGTGGGGCGTGCCGAGCGGCGGCATCCAGGGCGGCGCCAAAGCGATCGCGGTGCGCCAGCCGACCGTGCACTGGAGTGGCAGCAAGGCGATTTTCTCGATGCTGGTGGGCGGGCCGACCAAGCGGTATGAGGTCGTCTCGCGCACCTGGCAGATGTACGAAGTGAGCAATCTGGGACGGGGCCAGACGGCGGTAATCACCAAGATCGCCAATCAGCCGGCCTACAACAACACCTCGCCGATTTACGGCAGCGATGACCAGATCATCTTCACCTCCGACGCGCCGCTGTATGGCATGAAGCACACCTACCCCCAGCTCGACGAGTATGAAAACGTCAGCACCAACACGGGGATCTGGAAGCTGAACAAGGACACCGGCACACTGGCCATGATCCAGCACGCGCCAAGCGGTGTGTTCGACCTGTATCTGGACAGCTTCGGTCGCGTGTTGTTCACCAAGTGGGATCACCTCAAGCGCGACCAGCAGGCCGACATCGACCGCTACGCCGGTGGCAGCTACAAGCCCTACGACGTTGCCGATGAAAGCGCCGCTGCGGTGAAGGTGCTGTCGCCCCGATTCGATGGCAACGGCAAACCGATTGCCGATGCTACCGGTCTGCTGTACGACGTGTTCCCCGAAGCGCGCCATGCGCTGGACCCGACGCGCGACCCCAACGAGCAGCTGCATGACTTCAACCAGTTCATGATGTGGCAGGTGAATGAAGACGGCTCCGAAGAAGAGACCATGAACCATGTCGGCCGTCAGGAATTCGGCGGCGCCTATTTGGAAGGGATCTTCAAGGATGACCCGAATCTGAGCTATCTGATGTCGAAGTTCAGTGCCAACGCAGCGATGCGCAATACCGTGACAGCAGATTCGGGCTTCTTCCAGCTGCGCGAGGATACGCGCCGTCCTGGTACTTACTACGGCACCTACGCCAAGGAATTCGGGCGCCAGGCATCGGGACGCATCATCGAGTTTTCCATGAAGCCGGGCGTGAATCCAGAAACCGTGGTGATGAAGGACTATACCAACGCCACTCTCGACAACGACCCGGAAGGCAAAAGCGCGGCAACCGCATCGATGACGGGCCACTACCGCAATCCGCTGATCCTGGCCAATGGCGCGATGCTGGTCTCGCATACGCCCGAGTACCGGCTGAATGCGGAAACTTCGACCGATTCGCTCAAGCTGGCGCCGCGCTATGTGTTCCGCCTGCGCTCGATGGTAAAGAACCCCGCAGGCGCGGACTACATCGCAGGCACACCGCTCACGCCCGGCATCAGCAAGGACATCCAGTTCTGGACCGATGACGCGACCCCGCACCGCTACAACGGTCTGCTCAACGAAAACGACGTGGTGGAAGTGGTGGCCCGTCCGCGTCCGCCGAAGGTCGTGATGCAGACCGAAGCGATTGAAAAGCAGGTGCTGACCGAGGAGGGGGTCGACGAAGCCGCACTGCGTGCCTGGCTGGCAAAAAACAATCTGGCGCTGGTCGTCAGCCGCAATGTGACCCAGCGCGACCGCGCCGATATCGCGCAGCCGTACAACCTGAAAGTGGCATCGGCTGGTGGGGTGGTCAGCACGCCCACGCCGGGCAAAGTGTACGACGTACTGCACATGCAGTTCTTCCAGGGCGACCTGACGCGCGGCTACAGTACCAATCCGGGCCGGCGCGTGTACGCCAAGCCGATTCACAACGCACCGATGCAGCCAAACCTGATGACGCAGAACCTGCCCAACCCGGGCGGCCCACCGGGCAGCGTCAAGATCGCCAATGACGGATCGATGGCTGCCTTCGTGCCAGCCGGACGCGCGCTGAGCTGGCAGATGACCAGCCCGACCGGCAAACCGGTGGTGCGCGAACGCATCTGGGCCAGCTTCGCGCCGGGGGAAATTCGTACCTGTTCGAGCTGCCACGGCATCAACAGCAAGACGCTCAATGATCTGGGCAATCCGGTCAACAAGCCACAAGCCTTGCGCGATTTGATGACGCACTGGAAAAAACAGCCTTAAGCCGGTAGTGTCGCGCAGGATATACCGTGTGCTCGTTGCATTCGGTATATTTCGTTGGCACAATACATCTGGTTCGACTACTGGTTAAAAAAAGCGTCGCCCTTGCGGCGGCGGCGGGGCCATCGCTGCGCTGCAACGGGGCCCGCTTTGCGAGAGGGATGCGTGCTTGGGATATTAACCTTCGCGTCCTTTGCCATCTGCCATGTCTGCCACCGCCCGGGGGAATCATGTTCAAGAACTTGCTGATCAAGTGGAAGCTTGCAGTACTCATGGCGGTGATGTTAACCGCGCTTCTTGTCATCGGTAGCAGTGGCTACCTCGGCATTAACAAAGTGAGCGCCGCAGTCGATGAAATTGGCGCGGTGCGATTGCCTTCCGTCCAGGGGCTGTTGCAGATCAGCGAAGGTCAAACCGCCGTCGCCGCCGGCGATCTGACCACCGCCATCGCGGAAAACGATTACCAGACAGCCGGCCGCTTCGACGAAGCCCTGCGCCAGCGCAGCCGCGGGTGGGCAGCCATCGAAAAAGGCTGGGCGCTGTACGAGCCGCTGCCGCAGACCGTGGAAGAGGAAAAACTGTGGAAGCAGTTTTTGCTCGACTGGAACGCCTGGAAAGCGGTCGAAGCAAAGGTCGGGGCGTCCATGGCGGCCATGGCTAAAAACAATGACGAAGCCGCGCAAAAGGCCTTGTTTGCCACCTTCTATAGCGATTACTCTAGCTCGCGGCCTTTGTTCCTGAAGGCCGAAGCGGGTCTGGAACAGATTAAAAAACTCAACCAGGATATCGCCGCGTTACAGGTCAGGGAGAGCGCCGAGACGGCCGCATCGGCGCGGTTGACCATGCTGCTGTCGGCGTTGGCAGCGGCGATTGTGGCAATCGGCATTGCGGTCTACATCTCAGACAGCATCAGCGCCCCGATCAAGGAAGCGGTGCGGGTCGCCCAGACGGTGGCGAGCGGGGACCTGACCAGCCGTATCGAAGTCAACCGCAGCGATGAAACCGGCCAGTTGCTCACGGCATTGCAGTCCATGAATGCGCACCTGGTCAGCATCGTCGGCCAGGTCCGAACGGGCACCAATACGATCGCGCTGGCGTCAGCCGAAATTTCGACCGGCAATTTTGACCTGTCGGCGCGCACCGAGGAACAAGCCAGTTCGCTGGAAGAGACTGCCGCGTCCATGGAAGAGCTGACCTCGACCGTGCGCCAGAACATGGAAAACGCCCAGCAAGCGAACCAGCTGGCGCAGTCGGCCTCGGTTGTGGCAGTCAAGGGCGGCAAAGTGGTCGATCAGGTGGTTGACACCATGAGCGCGATTAACGCCTCCTCCAACAAGATTGTCGACATCATCGGCGTGATCGACGGAATCGCCTTCCAGACCAACATTCTGGCGCTGAACGCGGCGGTGGAAGCGGCCCGCGCGGGTGACCAGGGGCGCGGCTTTGCGGTGGTCGCGGCCGAGGTTCGCAGTCTGGCGCAGCGCTCTGCCGCGGCGGCCAAGGAGGTCAAGAAACTCATCGACGATTCGGTCAGCCAGGTCGATGCGGGCAGCAGGCTGGTCAACGATGCGGGCGCCACCATGGGCGACATTGTCAGCAGTATTGCGCGCGTGACCGACATCATGGGCGAGATCAGCATGGCGACGCGCGAGCAGAGCAGCGGCATCGATCAGATCAATACCGCAGTCACCCAGATGGACCAGGTTACCCAGCAAAATGCCGCGCTCGTGGAAGAGGCGGCAGCGGCAGCGGCATCGCTGCAGGAACAGGCTGCAGGCCTGGCGGGCGTGGTCAGCACCTTCAAGCTGGAGCAGGAGGCGGTCACCAAGCCGGCGCCACGGGCGCGCCCGCCAGCTGTTGCGCGGCCGCCAGCTGTTGCGCGGCCGCGGCCAGTAAAGAAGCCCGTGGCCATTGCCAACGATGACTGGGAAACCTTCTAAGCCGTCAGCTTGCGCTGCCAGTAGCCCACGTCGACCCAGCGGTCGAACTTGCGGCCCACTTCGCTGAAGTGGGCCGCTTTCACATAGCCCATGGCTTCGTGGAGGGCAACGCTGGCATCGTTCGGCAGTGCAATCCCGCCGATCACCAGGTGGACGCCGGCCGTGCGCAGGCGTTCGAGCAGGACGCGGTACAGCGCCTTGCCGAGCCCGGTGCGGGCTCGGTTCGAGGCCACGTAGACCGAGCTTTCCACCGAAAAACGGTAGGCGGGGCGCACGCGCCACTTGGTTGCGTAGGCGTAGGCAACCAGTTCGCCGTTCATGAGCGCCACCAGCCAGGGCAGGCCCGCAGCCTGAACCTCGGCAATGCGGGCCGCCATGATGGGCGCGGTGACCGCTTCTTCTTCAAAGCTGATGGTGGTGTTGAGGATGTAGTGGTTATAGATGGCCACGATGGCAGGTGCATCGGCGGCGGTGGCGTTGCGAATTTCCAAAGCATTCCTTCCTGTGTTCGTGATGCGGGAAATATAGTCGATTGATCAATACTCGACAAGGCTTCATACTAATGGCAAATTTCATTTATTAATCGTCAAATGCCCGAGTTGCACCGCATCCAGGATCGACGTCTTTCCCAGACCGTTAAAATTCTGCTGTGGGTGGCGGCGACCGCGGTCGTCGGCGGGCGTCACTGGTATCTGGCGATTGCCGCGCGCGCGGATGCCGACCAGGCCGTTGCTGCAATTTGGCAGCACCACAAGAAAAACGGCAAATTTCCGCAGGACCTGGAAACGGCAGGCGTGAATGCTGCGGAACTAAAACAACGTTGGAATCTTTTCTACTCAAACTAGCAGAAAACAGCTTCGATATTTTATGCGGCAACATTTGTGCCTTTTGAAGGCTTTACGTATCGCTTTGATGACTGCAAATGGATCTACCGGCCAGATTAACCTCGATTGGATCGTGCATGGATAAGCAAATTCCGCCAGCGATGGTTCCGCTACTGCAGAAAGCAGCCAGTGTGTTCCCTCACAAGAAATTGCCACTCGCATTTTGGACCAGCAACCATGGGCCGACGATACTGGATGGTTTCAGCGCGCTGGCACCGCTCGTTCTGGACGCAGATGTGCCGCAGGACGCGATCCCGCATGGATACCGGATGCTTGCTTGTTTATTTGACTGGGAAGCGCAATGCCAGTTCAATGGCTGGGGCGCGTTCGAGAATGTGAGCGAGGATGACTTCAGTGCGATTCTTGCCGGTTTTACCGAGGTGGGGTTGGTCGCGGAAGCCGACTCCCTGCGCGCACAAATGGACGCCTTCCGCGCCCACCCCGATGACCTGGAACAGTGGCTGATTGCAGCCCAGGAAGGCCGGCATGCGTTTTCGGGCGACCTGGACCGGCTTGAATATCTGACGCAGTATTTCTGCGATCATGCCGACAGGCTTTTATATATTGTCCCTTAGGCGTGGCCTGATCCCGATCTTCATACCGGCCGGTCCGCCTTGGCTGCTGCCATGTGACCCGCATATTCGGTCAGCCAGTACACGAACCCCACCAGCGGGAACGCCAGCCCGGTCAGCAAGGCTGCATGCCAGCCGTGACTGGCGAACATCCAGCCGCCCAGTGCCGAGCCGATCGCACCACCGGAAAAGAAGGTCGCCAGATAAATGCCGTTCAGACGGCTGCGCACTTCCGGCGCCAGTGTAAAGATAGCGCGCTGGCCCAGCACCAGGCTGGCGGCCACACCCATGTCGAGCAAGATCGAGGCGATTGCCAGGAAGGCCAGCGCGACCGGGCCGGAACCGGGGATGGTCAGCGGCAGTGCGAAACCGGCGATCCCCAGCAACAGCGCAGCGGCGGTGGCGGGCAGGGTGTGGCCACTGTCGGCCAGCCGCCCTGCAACCGGGGAGGCAACCGCACCGGCCATGCCGACCAGCGCAAAAATGGCGATGGCAGTCTGCGAGAGTTTGAACTGCGGACCGGCCAGCATCATCGGCGCCACCGTCCAGAACAGGCTGAAGCAGCCGAACAGGCAGAACTGGTAGGCAGCGCGGCGGCGCAGCACCGGCGTGGTGGCCACCAGGTGGCCCAGTGAGGCGATCAGGCGCGAGTAGGGCGGCGGGTCGTGCGGCACCCGGGTCGGCAATTTGGCGCGCAGCAGGAAGGCCAGCGCCAGGATCAGCACCGAAGCACCGCCAAACACCACATGCCAGCTGCTGGCGTCGGCGATCAGGCTTGCGGCCGGCCGTGCCAGCATGATGCCGAGCAGCAGACCGCTGACCACCCGGCCCACGGTCTGGCCGCGGGTCGCTTCACGCGACAGGTGGGCTGCGAACGGCACCAGCAACTGGGCCGCGACCGAGCCTAGGCCGATCGCCAGCGCCGCCGCCAGGAAAGCCCAGCCGCTGGTACTGAAGGCGGCGGCCATCAGCGCAGCCGAGGTGAAGATCAAGGCGCCAAATACCAGCCCGCGGTTTTCCATCAGGTCCCCCAGCGGCACGAAAAACAGCAAGCCCAGCGCGTAGCCGATCTGGGTCAGGGTGACGACCAGGCCGGCGGCTTGCGCGGACAGTCCGGTAGCTGCCGCGATGGGGCCGGCCAGAGTCTGCGCGTAGTACAGGTTGGCCACGATCAGGCCGCATGAAACGGCCAGCAGCAGCACCATGCCGGGTGAAATATCGGGTTGGTTATCAGAGTGGAAAGACATAGTAAGCCTTTGGGATAGATGGTTGGCGATGGGTTGATGCCAGTGTAGGTCAGTCGCGTGTAAAGATAATTAGTGCATAATGCACTTATACTTTTCATATTATATGAACAATCGGGGGTTGGCGTGGACAAAGTCAAGGCAATGCAGACGTTTGTGCGAATTGTGGAAGCGAACAGCTTTTCCAAGGCGGCCGAGATTTTGCAGCTGCCGCGCGCCTCGCTGACGGCGACCATGCAGAATCTGGAAGCTTTTCTTGGCACGCAGCTGTTGCAGCGGACGACGCGCCGCCTGTCGGTCACGCCGGACGGCGCGCAGTACTATCAGCAATGCATCGAGATTCTGGGCGCGATCGATGTAGCGGAGATGTCCTTCCGCAGTCCGGATGCCAGTCGTCCGCGCGGCAAGCTGCGCGTCGAGCTGCCTGGCGCGCTGGGGCGCCATCTGGTGATTCCGCGGTTGGCGCAGTTTCATGCGGTCTGTCCGGATGTGCAATTGTCGGTCAGCACCGGGGACCGCCTGGTCGACCTGACGCAGGAGGGTATCGACTGCGCGCTCCGGGTTGGTCAGTTGGCCGATTCGGCCCTGGTGGCGCGGCGTGTGGGCAGCATGCGCTTTATCGCGTGTGCCGCGCCTGCCTACCTTGCCCGGTTTGGCGTACCGGGCGATCCCGACGAGCTGCCCGCCCATCAGACCGTGGTGCATTTTTCCGGCCGCACAGGCCGCCCGTTCGACTGGGAATGGCAGTGGGGTGCCCGGGCCGGCAAGCTGCAGCTGAGCGGCCCGGTGCTGGTCAGCGATGCCG
>DASWMN010000311.1:0-22687 GCA_036399735.1 Telluria sp.
GTCTGGCCCAGCTGCTGACCGACGGCCAGATCGTCACGGTCTACTACGCACCTTACTTTTTCCTTGGCGGTGGCTATTTCCTTGGTCTGCCGTTTTCGCTGAGCGTGGTTGCATTGGTGTTCGCGGGGATGGCGATCATCATGCGCAAGACCGCGCTTGGCCTTTTCATTCAGGCGGTCGGCATCAATCCCGTGGCCGCGCGCCTGGCAGGCTTGCGCACCGCGTCGCTGATTGTGTCGGTGTACGTGGTGTGCGCGGCCTGCGCCGGTCTGGCCGGGCTGATGGTCAGCTCCAATATCAAGAGCGCCGACGCCAACAACGCAGGCCTGCTGCTCGAACTCGATGCCATCCTGGCTGTCACACTGGGCGGCACCTCGCTGGCGGGCGGAAAATTCAGCCTGGTGGGCAGCGTGATCGGGGCGCTGATCATCCAGACCCTGACCTTCACCATCTATGCGATGGGCGTGCCGCCTGAAGTGAATTTGCTGGTCAAGGCGGTCGTCGTGTTCATCGTCTGCCTGTCGCAATCGGCCGAATTCCAGGCCATCTGGAAGCGGAGGGCAGCATGAAGGCGCGTTTTGCCACACCCCTTGTCACCGTGGTTCTGCTGCTGCTCATGCTGGGCATCGGCGGCGCCTTGTATCCCGGCTTCCTGTCGGTGCAGGTCATGTTCAACCTGGTAATCGACAACGCCTTTCTGCTGGTGCTGGCGGTCGGCATGGGCTTTGTGATCCTGTCCGGCGGGATCGACCTGTCAGTCGGCGCCGTCCTGGCGTTGGCGACCATGATCTCGGCCTGGCTGATGCACGCGCTGCACTGGCCGCCCGTGCTGGCGATGGCCGCGGTGCTGTCGCTGGGCGCGCTGTTCGGGGCCGCGATGGGCGCGCTGATTCACTACTTCAAGCTGCAGCCATTCATCGTTACGCTGGCCGGCATGTTCCTTGCGCGTGGCCTGTGCTACCTGATCAGCATCGATTCGATCACGATCAGCGATCCCGTCTACCTCGCATTGTCGCAGGCGCAGCTGCCGCTGCTGGGCGGCTTTCTGTCACCCAGCGCGCTGGTCGCACTGGCGCTGCTGGCAGTGGGGATCTGGCTGGCGCACTACACCGCTTTCGGGCGCAGCGTGTACGCGATCGGCGGCAATGAACAGTCGGCCCTGATGATGGGACTTCCCGTCGCGCGCACCAAGGTGCTGGTGTACGCCTTCAGCGGATTTTGCGCGGCGCTGGCCGGCGTGCTGTTCTCGCTCTACATGCTGTCGGGGTACGCGCTGCACGCCCAGGGCACGGAGCTCGATGCGATTGCCGCAGTCGTCATTGGCGGCACGCTGCTCTCGGGTGGGTATGGCTACGTGGCCGGCGCGCTGTCGGGGGTGCTGGTGCTGGGCACCATCCAGACGCTGATCGCATTCGATGGCACGCTCAATTCATGGTGGACCCGTATCGTCATCGGCGCGCTGCTGTTCTTGTTCTGCGTGGTGCAGCGCGTAATGGCAATGGGCGTAAAACAAGGTCAAACCAAGGAGACAACATGATCAAACAGGGATGGTGCGCACTGGCGCTGACGCTGGCGGCATTGCAGGCGTGGGCCGGGAATCCAATCGTCACGGATATTTTTACCGCCGACCCGGCGGCGCTGGTCGATAACGGACGGGTGTATCTGTATGTGGGCCACGACGAGGCGCCCGCCGGCGGCAAGGAGTACGTCATGAACGAGTGGCGCGTGTATTCAAGCTGCGACATGCGGCGCTGGACCGATCACGGCGCGCCGCTGCGCTACACCACCTTTGCCTGGGCGGGGCGCGATGCCTGGGCTGGCGACATCGCCAAGCGCGACGGCAAATACTATTTCTACGCCACCGTCGATCACAAGACCATACCTGGCAAGGCGATTGGCGTGGCGGTATCGGACAGCCCGACCGGCCCGTTTGTCGACGCGCGCGGCACCGCCTTGATCACCAACGACATGACGCACCAGAGCGAGATTCTGTGGGACGACATCGATCCCGGCGTGTTTGTCGACGATGACGGGCAGGCCTGGCTGTTCTGGGGGAACACGGTACTCAAGTATGCCAGGCTGAAGCCGAACATGACTGAACTGGACGGGCCGATTCTCAGTCACACAATCAAGTCGTTCACGGAAGCGCCGTATGTGCACAAGCGGGGCGGTACTTATTACCTGTCGTATTCGCGCTATTTCCCTGAGCAGACGGTGTACGCCACCAGCAAATCAGCTGCCGGACCATGGAAATTTCGCGGCGTAATCATGCAGAAGAACCGCGGCGTGAAGACGATTCATCAGGCGATTGTCGACTTTAACGGGAAAACGTATATTTTTTACCACAACGCCAAACTGGCCGGCGGTGGCGAATTCCGCCGCTCGGTGGCGGTGGAAGAGCTTCATTACAAGGCGGACGGCAGCATCCTGCCCGTTGCACAAACTCTGCAAGGGCCGGCTGCGAATCCTTCACCCGCATGCAAGTGATACCCGGATCGATATTTAAAGTGTATTTTTGATATTGATTGGAGTATCATTTTATGATGGACACCCTGAACCCCAACTGGTTTCTGAAGGCACGCCTCAAGACACGGCAGCTGCTGCTGTTGATCGCGCTGGACGACCATCGCAATATCCACCGTGCGGCCGAAGAGCTGCACATGACCCAACCCGCCGCCTCCAAGCAGATCAAGGATCTCGAAGAGATGCTCGATGTGCGCCTGTTCGAGCGGCTCCCGCGCGGCATGGAGCCGACCATGTTCGGCGAAACCATGATCCGCCATGCGCGCATGGCGCTCACCAGCTTGGCCCTGGCGCATGACGATATTGTCGCCCTCAAGGCCGGCCTGGCCGGGCAGGTGGAGGTGGGCTGCATCATGACCCCGGCGATGGCACTGCTGCCCAAGGCAATCGCGCGCGTGAAAGAACAGGCGCCGATGCTGCGCATTGGCGCCCACATGGAGGCCAGCAATGTGCTGGTCGACCGCCTGCAGCGCGGCACGCTCGACTTCATGATCGGGCGGATCATGGAAAAAGAAAATTCCGCCGGTCTGATGTACGAAGAACTGACCGAAGAGCCTGCCTGCGCCGTGGTGCGCATCGGCCATCCCCTGCTGGAACGCGATGACCTGACGCTCAAGGATCTGCACGCCCAGCCCTGGATCCTGCCGCCGCACGGCAGCATCCTGCGCCACCGCTTCGACATGATGTTCCGCCGGGCCGGACTGGATGTTCCCGCCAATGTTGTTGATACGACAGCGCTACTGCTGATTACGGCCTTGCTGCAGCAAACCGACTCCCTGCACGTGATGCCGGTCGAGGTCGCACAGTATTATGCGTCTCTACACGTGATTGGCATTTTACCTATAGAATTGCCGTGCAAAATGGACGCGTTCGGGATCATCCGCCAGCAGGACCATTTGCTGTCGCCAGGGGCAGAACTGCTGCTGGAAGCGGTCCGCACGAGCGCCAAAGAAATGTACTGAAAGTATAAAGAATAAAGACTGTTGTATTTTTGCGAATTAGGCTCGTGATCAAGTTGTTATGTTCGGTAACGAACCGAATAGGAGTTGATAAGAGGGAATAATATCTACTCAGCTACAAACTAGATGTAGCGAGCCACCCCATAACCACCAAGCGAGAGAAAAATATGAATTTGACCAAGAAATTTGCAACGATGACCGCGATCGCCGCAGCCGCGATGCTGATGAGCCAGGGCGCCAATGCGCAATCGGCCGATTTCGGTAACCCAGAGTGGGCGAACCACGCCTGGTACATCGGTGGCGCATGGGGCACGACCCGAGGCCACTTTGAAGATTCGGAGATCATCAATTCGATCACCACCCCGACCTACACCCCGAACTCGTATCGCAGCGATGAAAAAGATCCTGGCTACAAGCTGTTCCTGGGTAAGCAACTGAACCGCAACTTCGCGCTGGAAGCTGGCGTGGTTGATCTGGGCGGTTTCGATTTCAACACCACCTCGACCCAGGGCACCGCGTCCGGCGGCCGCGTACGCTACATCGGCGCACACCTGGACCTGCTGGGCATTCTGCCACTGAACGAACGCTGGTCCGTGTTCGGCCGCGTCGGCGCGCACTACACCGAATCGCGCAGCAAGATCACCGGCAGCCAGTACGCAGCTTATGGCGTGAACACCAAGGACAAAGCTTGGGGTCCTAAAGTCGGCCTGGGCCTGGAATACAAATTCAACGAAGCGCTGGCCATGCGCGGCGAGTGGGAACGCTATCGTCAGGACGACGTGTTCCGCACCAAGGCTGACGTCGATATGTGGTCGCTGGGTCTGGTCTACAAGCTGGGTCGTCCAGCAACTGCACCAGTGGTTTACACCCCGCCACCAGCACCAGCGCCAGTAGTTGAAACGCCGCCAGCACCAGCACCGGCCCCAGCGCCAGCGCCAGTGCCATCGTCGGAAAAAGTGTCGTTCCAGTCGTCGGCGCTGTTCGACTTCGACAAAGCAGTCGTCAAGCCAGAAGGCAAGGCTGCTCTGGACGAACTGCTGAAGAAACAAGAAGGCGTGAACACCGAAGTGATGGTCACCGTTGGTCATACCGATTCGAAAGGTACCGACGAGTACAACCAGAAGCTGTCGCTGCGTCGTGCTGAAGCTGTCAAGGCTTACCTGGTCTCCAAAGGCGTTGATGCTTCGCGCGTCTACACCGAAGGCAAGGGCGAGTCCCAGCCAGTTGCTGACAACAAGACCGATGCAGGCCGTGCTGAAAACCGTCGCGTGACGGTTGAAGTGGTCGGCACCCGCGCACCAGCCAAGTAATTCGCTGGTCGTTTCGTAAAAAAGCCGCCGGGTGCGAACCCGGCGGCTTTTTTACGTCTGCACTTGTGCAAATTCCACATATATTTCCAAAATTCAATTTCTGTGTTCGGTTCCGAACAAAGGAAAGCGTGGTCGGACCCGCATAGTGGAGTACTCAGCTGCACAACAATGCGTCCACGACGCGAAGGAACCACCATGAATATCTTGAAACGCTCCCGTACTCTCATGTGCACCACAGGCTTGCTGTTGTCGGCCTTTCTGACAGCCTGTGGCGGGGGCGGCGACGGGCGCGATCCCGTCCTTGGTGTGGACGCGGCCACCGTGGCCAGCCTGGCCGTCACCCCGGCCGTCGTTACGCTGCAGACCGGCACCACACAGCAGTTCACCGCCACCGCGACCTATACTGACGGCAGTTCGCGCAACGTCAGCAGCAGCGCGGCCTGGACCTCGTCCGCGCCAGCGATT
This sequence comes from Telluria sp., assembly GCA_036399735.1. Lineage (GTDB taxonomy): Bacteria > Pseudomonadota > Gammaproteobacteria > Burkholderiales > Burkholderiaceae_D > Telluria_A. The sequence continues at coordinate 5,258 of DASWMN010000311.1, forward strand.
GCATCCGTCGTGGGCAGCAGCGGCCTTTCCAGCGCGCTGACCGCGGGCAGCACCCAGATCGGCGCCACCTTCGGCGGCAAAGCCGGTTCGGCCGCGCTGACCGTCACGCTCGCACCAACGCTCACCGCCATCGTGGTCACACCGGCCACGCCAGTCATTCTGGTCGGGGCTACCCAGCAGTTCGTCGCCACCGCGACCTACTCGGATAACACCAGCGCGGTTGTCACCAGCAGTGTGGTCTGGTCCTCGGGGACACCGGCTGTCGCACCGGTCGCACCGACCGGCCTGGCCACTGGCCTGACAACCGGCGACACCATCGTGACCGCTACGTCCGGTACCCGCAGCGGCAATGCTGTGCTGACGGTAGCCAGTGCGCTGCCGCTGCCAGTGGTGCCACCGGTCCCTGCGCCGGGCACATTGTCGCTTGGCGCGGCATCGAACTTCGCTGTTTTGGCCGGCACCTCGCTGACCAACAATTCGGGTGGCACCACCGTCATCGGCGGTGATGTCGGTTCGCCTTCGCAAACGGTCGATCCGGTCCAGCTGCCAGGTTTTGTGAACTACAAATCGGGCGCCATCCTGGCCAATGCGCTGGCTGATCTGCAAGTGGCGATCACCGATGCCAACGGCCGCACCTGCACCGTCAGTTCGGCCGCCGGAATCGACCTTGGCGGCCGGGTCTTCACACCAGGCGTGTACTGCTATGCCGGCGCGATCAGCATCACCGGCACTTTCATCATGAACGGCCCGGGCGTGTATATCTTCCGCACCACCTCGACCCTCAATTCGACGGCCAATTCGATCGTGGCGATGGCCGGCGGCGCCTCGGCCGCTGAAGTGTTCTGGGTGCCGGTTGGCCCGACCACACTCGGTGCCAACAGCGTGTTCAAGGGTTCGATCCTGGGCCAGTCAGCTGCCATCACGGTGGGCGACAACACCACGCTGCTCACGGGCCGGGTGCTCTCTGCCGCCGCCGTCACGCTGCAAAATAACCAGATCAGCAAATAAGCATTTACCCATATCGAAAGCAGATCATGAAATTCGCAAAACACATTGGCCTCGCCGCCGTCATCGCCAGCGCCACGCTCGCATCGCAGGCACAAGCCGCAGAACCGTTTGTCAATCCGGACTGGGCCAACAGCGCCTGGTACCTGGGCGGGGGCATTGGCGGCGCGCGCGCCACCATCGACCAGGACCGCATCACGCGCAGCCTGAACGCCAACGGTTCGAGCGTCACTGCCTTTAACAAGGACGAGAGCGACGCGCCTGCCTTCAAGTTGTTTGCAGGGCGCCAGCTGAACCGCTATCTGGCCATTGAAGGCGGTTACTTCGACCTTGGCAGTTTCGGGTTCGACGCCACCACCACCGATGGCGCGCTGCGCGGGCAGGCCGGTTTTCGCGGCGTGAACCTGGACCTGGTGGGCCAGTTGCCGCTGACCGAGCGTTTCTCCCTGCTGGGACGGATCGGCGTCAACTACGCCAAAACCAGTACGCAATTCGCCGGTAACCGCCTGATCGCGGGGGGCGCCACCAGCCTCTCCGAACGCAAAAGCGGCGCCAAGGCTGGCCTCGGCCTGGAATACAAACTGAGCGAAGCGCTGGCGATGCGGGCCGAAGTCGAGCGTTACCGCGTCAACGACGCGGTCGGCAACCGCGGTGATGTCGACATGTGGTCGCTGGGCCTGGTCTACAAGCTCGGTCGTCCTGCCAGCGCGCCGGTGGTGTACACGCCGCCGCCCGCGCCGGCGCCTGTCGTCGAAACCGCGCCGGCGCCCGCACCAGCCCCGTTGCCGGCACCCGTGCCAGCATCGGAAAAGGTATCGTTCCAGTCATCGGCCCTGTTCGATTTCGACAAGGCCGTGGTGAAACCGGAAGGCCGCGCTGCGCTGGACGAACTGCTCAGGAAGCAGGAAGGCGTGAACATCGAGCTGATGGTCACCGTTGGTCACACCGATGCAAAAGGCAGCGACCAGTACAACCAGAAGCTGTCGCTGCGCCGGGCCGAAGCGGTCAAGGCCTATCTGGTCTCGAAAGGGATCGAAGATACCCGCGTGTACACCGAAGGCAAGGGCGAGTCGCAGCCTGTGGCGGACAACAAGTCCGATGCGGGCCGTGCTGAAAATCGTCGCGTGACGGTGGAAGTGGTTGGCACCCGCGCACCGGCCAGGTAATTTTCTGGCACCGACATAAAAATGCCGCCGGGTGCGAACCCGGCGGCATTTTTTTTATGCTGCCTTCTGCTTACAGCATCGGCAGGCGCAGCATGTCCACCGTTTTCCGGATCAGCATGGTGCGGTTGGCCGTGTAGGGCGGGAAGAACATCTTGATCAGCATGATAGGCGAGGAACGCATCACACCGCGCTCGTGCGAGAAGGCGCGGAAGCCGTAGATGCCGTGCGCATTGCCCATGCCCGAATTGTTCACGCCGCCAAATGGCAGATTCCCGTGCGCGAACTGCGCCACGCAGTGGTTGACGCAGGCGCCGCCGGAACTGGTGCGCAGCAGGACCTTGTCGATCTGTTTCTGCCTGGTGCTCCAGATATACAGGGCGAGGGGCTTGGGCGCACCATTGATTTCTTCCAGCACGCGGTCGATCTGTTCGTATTCGATGATCGGCAGCAGCGGCCCGAAAATCTCTTCTTCCAGAATCGCGCTGCCCGGTCCGATATTGTCGAGCAGGGTCGGGGCGACGTAGCACGTGGCCTCGTCGACTTCGCCGCCAGTGTGGACCACGGCGCCGCGCACCACCGCGTCGGTCAGCAGATGCGCCACGCGCTGGGTATGGCGGCGGTTGACGATGCGGGTCAGGTCAGGGCTGTCCTTCTGCTGCGCCGGGCCGGCGCCATAGCGGCTTTGCAGCACCGTTTTGCACTGGGCGATGAAGGCCGCCTTGACCGACTTGTGCACGTACAGCAGGTCCGGCGCGACGCAGGTCTGGCCGTTGTTGATGAACTTGCCCCACATGATGGTTTCGGCGGCCAGGGCGATGTTCGCGCTCTCGTCGACAATGGTGGGGGACTTGCCGCCCAGTTCGAGCGTAACGCTGGTCAGATGCTTGGCGGCGGCGGTCATGACGACCTTGCCCACTGCGGGCGAACCGGTAAAGAAGATGTGATCGAAGGGCATGGCCAGCAGGGCGGTCGAGGTCGGCAGGCTGCCCTCGAACAGGGCCACTTCGTTTTCCGGGAAGACCTCGGCAATGATGCTGGCCATCAGCGCCGAAACGGCGGGCATCATTTCGGACGGCTTGACGATAGCGGTGTTGCCGGCCGCAAGGGCCGAGACCAGCGGCCCGAAGCACAGGGCGAGCGGGTAATTCCAGGGCGCGATGATCAGGACGCGGCCGCGCGGCTGGTACTGGATCCAGGCCGAGGTGCCGAGCATGGTGTTGGTGGGCCAGGCCTTGACCGGCTTCATCCAGCGTTTCAGGCGGCCCAGCACGTGGCGAATTTCTTCCATGACGGGCAGGAACTCGGACGCTTCGACTTCGGCCGGCGCCTTGCGGTAATCCTGGGCGAAGGCATCGTAAAACTGCTGGCGCCGGGCCAGCATGGCCTCGCGCAGGCGGCGCACGCGGTCGATCCGTTCGCGCGCGGTCGACTCGCGCCAGCGCAGCGCCGTGGCAAGCTGGGAATCGAAGACGGCAGCCATTTTTTCAGGGGCAGCCTCGGCAACGGGCGGGACTGCAAGCAGCGGGTGGATGTTTTGCGAGCTCATGCGTTAGCGTTCCCTGGATAAAGGTTGTTCAGCCTATCACGCTGATCGCGCGAATATTTACAGGTTAACTCTAATTTGCCGCCGCTGGGTGTGTCAGCGTACGGTTGACGGGCTGAACCGGGAGTGTAATGCATACAATTCTCCTTGACGACGTTCTGACATGCGCAAACATATTGCCGGCCGTGCCGGCTACGTTCAGGTGCGCGGCGCGCGCGAACATAACCTGAAAAACGTCTCGCTCGACATCCCGCGCGATGCGCTGGTGGTGTTTACCGGCGTGTCCGGGTCCGGCAAATCGTCGCTGGCCTTCGGCACCCTGTATGCCGAAGCGCAGCGCCGCTATCTGGAATCGGTGTCGCCCTATGCGCGCCGCCTGTTCCACCAGATGCCGGTGCCCGAGGTGGACGACATCGTCGGCCTGCCGCCCGCGGTCGCACTGCAGCAGCAGCGCGGCTCGTCCACCACGCGGTCCTCGGTTGGCAGCGTCAGCACCTTGTCCAATTCCCTGCGCATGCTGTATTCGCGCGCCGGCGACTATCCGGCCAGCCAGCCGCTCCTGTATGCCGAATCGTTTTCGCCCAACACGCCGGATGGCGCCTGCCCGGCATGCCATGGGCTGGGCCGCGTGTACGAGGTGACCGAGCAGTCGATGGTGCCGGACGACAGCCTGACCATCCGCGAGCGCGCGGTTGCCGCCTGGCCCACCGCCTGGCACGGCCAGAACTTGCGCGACATTCTGGTCACGCTCGGCTACGACGTCGATACCCCGTGGCGCGATTTGCCGAAAAAGGTGCGCAACTGGATCCTGTTCACCGACGAGCAGCCCTCGGTGCCGGTGTACGCCGGTTTTACCCCGGCCGAAGTGCGCGCCGCCCTCAAACGCAAGGAGCAGCCCAGCTATCAGGGTACCTTTACCGGTGCCCGCAAATACGTGCTGCAGACCTTTGCCAACACCGAAAGCGCGTCCATGAAAAAGCGCGTGGCGCGCTACATGGTCAGCACCGAATGCGCCGAATGCGGCGGCAAGCGTTTGCGCCGCGAGTCGCTGTCGGTGACCTTTGGCGGCATGGACATTGCCGACATCTCGCGCCTGCCGCTCGAACGGCTGCACGCATTGCTGCAGCCGTACGCGGATGGCAGCAAGGCGCCGCGCGCGGCGGCCGGCCACCCGGAAAAGCAGATCGTCACACGCCGCATTGCCGAAGATCTGGTGGCGCGCCTGGAAGTGCTGCTGGCGCTTGGTCTCGGCTATCTGTCGCTCGAACGCAGCACGCCGACCCTGTCGCCGGGCGAGCTGCAGCGCCTGCGCCTGGCGACCCAGGTGCGCTCGAATCTGTTCGGTGTCGTGTATGTGCTGGACGAGCCTTCGGCCGGCCTGCATCCGGCCGACACCGAAGCGCTGCTGACGGCGCTCGACCAGCTCAAGGGCAGCGGCAACTCCCTGTTCGTGGTGGAACATGCGCTGGACGTCATTTCGCACGCCGACTGGATTGTCGACGTGGGACCGGCGGCAGGGGAGCAGGGCGGCCATGTGCTCTACAGCGGCGAGCCGGAGGGCCTGAAGGCGGTGGCGGCGTCGCAGACGCGGCGTTATCTGTTTGCCGACGAGCGCAGCGCGGTCAAAACGCCGCGGGCCCCATCGTCATGGCTGCGCCTTGAAGGTGTCAGCCGCAATAATCTGCATGGTCTGGACGTCGATCTGCCGCTGGGCGTGATGGCCTGCGTGACCGGCGTTTCCGGCTCGGGCAAGTCGACTCTGGTGTCGCAGGTGCTGGTGGAACTGGTGAGCGCCGCGCTGGGCCATGCGCCTGTGGCCGACCCGGAGCCCGATGAGGCGCTGGCGCTGGCGCAGGAGCCGGCAATTGCCACCCAGGGCCGCATCGCCAGTGGCCTGGAATCGATCCAGCGCCTGGTGCGGGTCGATCAGAAACCGATCGGCCGCACGCCGCGCTCGAACCTGGCCACCTACACCGGCTTGTTCGACCATGTGCGCAGCCTGTTCGCCGCCACTAAAATGGCGCGCGCGCGGCGCTACGATGCCGGCCGCTTTTCCTTCAACGTGGCCAAGGGCCGCTGCGAACACTGCGAAGGCGAGGGCCAGGTGATGGTGGAGCTGCTGTTTCTGCCCAGCGTGTATGCGCCTTGCCCGACCTGCGGCGGCGCGCGCTACAACGCCAAAACGCTGGAAGTGCGCTACCAGGAACGCAATATCGCCGAGGTGCTCGACATGACGGTCGACACGGCATTCGCGTTTTTCGAGAAGGAGGCGCCGATTGCACGCTCGCTCGAGGTGCTGCGCGATGTGGGCCTCGGCTATCTGCGGCTGGGACAGCCGGCCACGGAATTGTCCGGCGGCGAGGCGCAGCGCATCAAACTGGCAACCGAGCTGCAGCGGGCCGCGCGCGGCAGCATGCTGTATATCCTGGACGAGCCGACCACGGGTCTGCATCCGGCCGACGTCGACCGGCTGATCGTCCAGCTGGAGCGGCTGGTTGCGGCAGGTAACAGCGTGATCGCGGTCGAACACAATATGCGGGTGGTGGCAGCGAGCGACTGGGTGCTGGACATTGGTCCCGGCGCGGGTGAGCGGGGCGGCCAGATTGTGGCGTCCTGCACACCGGAAGAATTGCTAATAGTAAAGAAAAGCAGGACGGCGCCCTATTTGCGCGCCTTTCTTGCGTGAGCGTGCCCAGTTGATCTGCGGATCAGTGAATCAGGAACACCGACGCTTCCGCCAGCAGATCCGTGGACAGCAACAAGTAGGTGGCAGCGCCCGCCAGGCCGATGTGCAAGGCAACCCAGGTCATTGGTATTAAGCGCATGGTGAAGTCCTCCGGGGCGGTGAAGCGTGGTTATTTTTGATAGTAAGGTCATCATAATCGCTGTTCTGGCCGGAAACTATCGGCTAAGCGTCCGATACGTTGTAGGACGTTGGCTCGCGACCGCGCTGTTGCCATGATCCTACGCTGGCGCTAGGCCGCGTCCTATGGCGTGCGGCATGGCTGATCAGTAAAGTCGGCCCATGACTACCCATAACCGCACCCTGCTCAATAACGGCGCCCGCGCCGCCCGCCGCAACAAGATCACCCGTCTGCTCCATACGATATTCGGCGTCGAACGCCTGCGCGACGGCCAGCGTCACGTGATTGATAGCGTACTGGATGGCAACGATACGCTTGCCATCATGCCGACGGGGAGCGGTAAATCACTGTGCTACCAGATTCCCGCACGGCTCATGGCGGGCACCACCATCGTCGTCTCGCCCCTGATCTCGCTGATGAAGGACCAGCTTGAAAAACTCGAAGCGCTCGGCATCCGCGCCGCCCAGGTCAACAGCAGTCTGACCCGGGAAGAAGAAGACAATGCGCTGGAGGGTATTCGCAGCACCGCGCACGAGATTGTGTTCTGTACGCCGGAACGCCTGTCCAATCCCGATTTTCTGGCAGTGCTCAAGAGCGTGCAGATCGCCCTGGTGGTGGTCGACGAGGCCCATTGCATCTCCCAGTGGGGCCATGACTTCCGCCCGGCCTATCTGGAAATGGCCGCCGCCATTGATGCGCTGGGCAAACCGCCCGTGCTGGCCCTGACCGCGACCGCCACCGAGGATGTGGTGGCCGACATCGGCAAGCAGCTGGGGCGTGCGCGCATAAACGTCGTCAATACCGGGATCTACCGGCCCAATCTGCATTACCGCGTGGTCCAGGTGACCAATAACGACGAACGCTATGAGCAGGCGCGCGCGCTGGTGCAGGCCAGCGAGGGCGTTGGCATCGTCTACGCCGCCACCGTCAAGGCGGCCGAGGAAATGCAGCAGGTGCTGGCCGATGCCGGCGAAAGCGTCACGCTGTATCACGGCAAACTGCCGTCGGCGGAGCGCAAGGCCAACCAGGACATGTTCATGGCCGGCGAGCGGCGCGTGATGGTGGCCACCAATGCCTTCGGCATGGGGATCGACAAACCGGACACGCGCTTTGTGATCCATCTGCAGCTGCCCGCCAATCTGGAAGCCTATTACCAGGAGTCGGGCCGGGCAGGTCGCGATGGCCAGGACGCCGAGTGCACGCTGCTCTACTTCCAGGATGACAAACGGGTCCAGCAGTTTTTCCTGGTGAAGCACTACCCGGTTGCAAATGACCTGCGCATGATTTACGAGATCGTGCGCAAGCTGTGCGAAGACGGCAAGCCGACCTACGACGTGATCGACCAGGCCATCGACGAACTGGCGTCCGGCAAACTGAAAGTCTGCCTCAAGCTGCTCAAGGACGGCAAGCTGCTGCGCCAGAACCGCAAGCTGGAATATCTGCTCACCGCGACCGAAGCGCGCGCGGCCACCTTCGAGGAGCTGGCCGCCATTTACGCCGGCAAGCAGGAGCGCGACCGCGAAGCGCTCGAACAAATGGTATCGTATGCGGTAAGCGGCTTTTGCCGCTGGAAGGTACTGCTCGACTATTTCAACGACGAGGTCGACGGCTTCGAAAAATGCTGCCGCTGCGATAACTGCCGCAATCCGCCGCAGGTGGCCGAAATCGAGATCCGCGACGATGAATTCGAGCGTGACGCGCCGCAGCCGCCGACCGGCCCGCAGTTCGAAGAAGGCGCTCGGGTGCGGGTGCCCAAGTTCGACGAGGGCACCGTTGTTGGCACTGCCGGGGACCAGGTCACGATCGAGTTCCCGGACGGCAGCCGGCGCACTTTCCTGGCCGATTTCGTCGAACTCGCGTAAGGAGAAACCACGCATGCCGGACATGGTGGTGGTTCGCAAAGAAGGCTTGTACTGCGTGCCGGGCCAGTTCTACATTGACCCGTGGCGCCCGGTCGACCGTGCCGTCATCACGCATGCGCACGGCGATCACGCGCGCGTGGGCCACGGCCACTATCTGTCAGCCGCCAGCGGCGTCGGCATTCTGCGATCGCGCCTGGGCCAGATCCATATCGACGGTCTGGAATACGGCGACACCATCGAACACAATGGCGTGCGCATTTCGCTCCATCCCGCCGGGCATGTGCTGGGCTCGGCCCAGGTGCGCATGGAGCACCGCGGCGAAGTCTGGGTCGCCTCGGGCGACTACAAGGTCGAACCGGACCGCACCTGCGTGCCCTTCGAACCGGTGCGCTGCGACACTTTCATCACCGAATCGACCTTCGGTCTGCCGATTTACCGCTGGGAGCCGGAGCAGGCCATTTTCGACGACATCAATCAATGGTGGCGCAAGAACGCGGCCGAAGGGCGCGCCAGCGTGGTCTTTGCCTATGCCTTCGGCAAGGCGCAGCGCATCCTGTCGGGCCTTGATCCTTCCATCGGCCCCATCATCTGCCATGGGGCGGCCGAGCCGCTCAATCGCGTGTACCGGGAGGCGGGCGTGGCCCTGCCGCCGACCGTGATGGTCACCGACGTCGAGAAGGCCGATATCAAAAAATCGATCGTGGTCGCGCCACCTTCGGCCGCCGGTTCGCCATGGATGAAGCGCTTCGGCGACTACAGCGATGCCTTTGCCAGCGGCTGGATGCAGCTGCGTGGTGCACGCCGCCGGCGCGGCGTGGACCGCGGTTTCGTGCTGTCGGACCACGCCGACTGGCCTGGCCTGATGAGCGCCATCGCCGCCACCGGTGCGCCGCGCGTGATCGTCACGCACGGCTCGATCCCGATCATGGTCCGCTGGCTGCGCCAGATTGGGCTCGACGCATCCGGCTTCGATACCGAATACGGCGATGAAGACGAAGCGGACAGCGCTGCTGCCGCGCCAGCAGCGGAGGCGGCCGATGCGTGAATTCGCCCGCCTGTACACCGAACTCGATGAAACCACCGCCACCAACCGCAAACTCGAGGCACTGCAAGCCTATTTCGGCAGCGCCGCGCCCGAAAACGCGGCATGGGCCGTGTATTTTCTGGCCGGCGGCAAGCCGCGCCAGGCCGTGCCGACCAAGCTGCTGCGCCAGTATGCGATCGAATACGCGCAGCTCGACGAATGGCTGTTCGACGAGTCGTACAACGCCGTTGGCGACCTGGCCGAAACGATTGCCCACATCCTGCCCCCGGCACGGCATCAGAGCGACGTCGGTCTGGCCGAGTGGATGCAGGAGCGGATCGGCCCCTTGCGCGGCGCCGATCCGGCCACCATCCGGGCAGCGCTGTTCGACTTTTGGGATCAGCTGGACTGGCGCGAGCGCTTCCTGCTCACCAAACTGATTGGCGGCGGCTTTCGGGTCGGTGTCTCGAAACTGCTGGTCACGCGCGCCCTGTCGGCGCTGGCCGCGGTCGACAGCAAACTGATCGCGCAGCGCCTGATGGGCTGGACCGATGGCTCGGTGCGGCCCACGGCCGCCGGCTTTCTGCAGCTGATCGCGGCGCAGTCGGACGATGAGCATAAGCTCCGTGGCGGCCAGCCCTATCCGTTTTTTCTCGCCCACCAGTTGCAGGGTGAACCGCAGGCCCTGGGGGAGCTGGCCGACTGGCAGGTGGAATGGAAGTACGACGGCATTCGCGCCCAGCTGGTGCGCCGCGGGGGGCAAAATTATTTGTGGTCGCGCGGCGAGGATCTGATCACCGAACGCTTCCCCGAGCTGGCCGCGCTGCCCCTGCCGGAAGGGACCGTCCTCGATGGCGAGGTGCTGATCTGGACCGAGTACGATACGCCGGCGCCCTTCGCCGATCTGCAAAAGCGGATCGGGCGCAAAACGCTGTCGGCCAAATTGCTGGCCGAGCTGCCGGCGGTGCTGGTGGCTTACGATCTGCTGGAAGAGGAGGGTGTCGACCTGCGCGCCTTGCCCCAGCGCGAAAGGCGCACCCTGCTCGAAGCGCTGGTGGCGGCCAGCGCAAAACCGCAGCTGAAGATGTCGCCGCTGGTGCGCGCCGCCAGCTGGGGCGAACTGGCCGGTATTCGCGGCGAATCGCGCGCACGCGGCGTGGAGGGCATGATGCTCAAGGCGCGCGAAGCCCAGTACGGCGTGGGCCGCACCAAGAACGTGGGCACCTGGTGGAAGTGGAAGATCGACCCCTACACCATCGACGCGGTACTGATCTACGCCCAGGCCGGGCATGGCCGCCGCGCCTCGCTCTACACCGACTATACCTTTGCCGTCTGGGACGGGGACGGCGAAGGCGAGCGCAGGCTGGTGCCGTTCGCGAAAGCCTATTCCGGGCTGACCGATGCCGAGATCGCGGTGGTCGACAATGCCATTCGCAAAACCACCATTGAAAAATTCGGTCCGGTGCGGTCGGTCAAGCCGACCATGGTGTTCGAAATCGGCTTTGAAGGGATTGCGCTGTCGACCCGGCACAAGGCCGGCATTGCCGTGCGCTTTCCACGCATTCTGCGCAAGCGCGACGACAAGAGCATCGACGACGCCGATTCCCTCGACACCCTCAAGGGCCTGCTGGCCGCCTCCGCGGCATGAGCAAGAGCGCCATGGCGCTGGCCATCGACGCCTGGTTCGCCGCGCGCGGCTGGAAGGTATTCGCGTTTCAGCGCGCGGTATGGAACAACGCCGTGGCCGGCCAGTCCGGCCTGCTGCATGCGAACACGGGCGCCGGCAAGACCTATGCGGTCTGGCTGGCGGCGCTGCTGCGCGGGGGCGCGCGCAAACCGCCCGGCCTGCGTGTGCTGTGGATTACGCCCATGCGCGCGCTGGCCGCCGACACCCAGCGCGCGCTGGAGGAATCAACAGCGCAACTGGCGCCGGCCTGGACCATCGGCGCGCGCACGGGCGACACCACCTCCGCCGAGCGCGCGCGCCAGTCCAAGACCCTGCCCTCGGTATTGATTACCACCCCGGAAAGCCTGTCGCTGCTGCTCTCGCACGCGGCGGCCGCGGCCCAATTCGCCAATCTGGACATGATCATCATCGACGAATGGCATGAGCTGATGGGCAGCAAGCGCGGCGTGCAGGTGCAGCTGGCGCTGGCCCGCCTGCGCCACTGGCGCGCTGACCTGGTGGTATGGGGCCTGTCTGCCACGATGGGCAATCTGGCGCAGGCGCAGGATGTGCTGCTGGGCGAGGGCCACGGCGTGCTGGTGGAGGGCGACCTGCGCAAGGAGATCCGGGTCGACTCGCTAATTCCTGCCAATGTCTCGCGCTTTCCCTGGGGCGGGCACCTGGGCATCGCCATGCTGCAGCCAGTGATCGACGAGATCGAGCAGTACAACGCGACCCTGGTGTTTACCAACACGCGCTCGCAGTCCGAGCTGTGGTACCAGAATATCCTGGAAGCGCGGCCCGACTGGGCCGGGGTGATCGCGCTGCACCATGGCTCGCTGGACCGCGAAGTGCGCGAGTGGGTGGAAACCGGGCTGAAAAAGGGCGAGCTGAAAGCGGTGATCTGTACCGCCAGCCTGGATCTGGGGGTGGACTTTCTGCCGGTGGAGCGGGTGCTGCAGATCGGCAGTGCCAAGGGCATCGCACGGCTGCTGCAGCGCGCCGGGCGCAGCGGACACGCGCCGGGCCGGGTCTCGCGCGTGACGCTGGTGCCGACACACAGCCTGGAAATCCTGGAGGCGGCCGGCGCCAAGCAGGCGGTCGCTGCGCGCAATATCGAGGCGCGGCTGGTGCCGAACAAGCCTTTCGATGTGCTGGTCCAGCACCTGGTGACGGTGGCGCTGGGCGGTGGCTTCGATTCGGCCCAGTTGTACCAGGAGGTGTGCAGCGCCTGGTCGTACCGCGCCCTGACCTGGGAAGAATGGCAGTGGGCCCTCGATTTTGTCGCCCGTGGCGGACAAAGCCTGATCGCCTATCCCGAATACCAGCGCGTGGTGGCCGACGAGACGGGTGTGTTCCGCGTGCCGAATACGGCCCTGGGCCGGCGCCACCGCATGGGCATCGGCACCATTGTCTCCGATTCCACCATGCAGGTGAAGTACATGAGCGGCGGGCGCATCGGCAGTGTCGAGGAATCGTTCATCTCGCGCCTGAAGGCGGGCGACCATTTCCTGTTCGGCGGGCGGATTCTGGAGTTCATCCGGGTGCACGAAATGACGGCCTTCGTGAAGCGCGCCACCGGTGCGCGCGGCGCGGTGTCGCGCTGGCAGGGCGCCAAGATGCCGATGTCGTCCGAACTGGCGCACGCGGCGCTGGAACAATTGCGGCTGGCGGCGCTGGGCCAGTTCATTGGTCCGGAAATGCAGGCGATCCGGCCGCTGCTGGAGATCCAGCAGCGCTGGTCGGCCCTGCCGACTGCCGAAACGCTGGTTGTCGAGAGCATCAAGAGCCGCGAGGGCTACCACCTGTTCATGTATCCGTTTGCCGGGCGCTCGGTGCACATGGGACTGGCCTCGCTGTTTGCCTACCGAATCGGACGCCAGCAGCCGATCACCTTTTCCATCGCGATCAACGACTATGGCTTCGAGTTGCTGGCCGCCGAGCCGGTTGACTGGAAGCGGGTGTTCGGCGCGCCCGACGGCGCCGGTGTCGACCTGTTCTCGACCGGGCGCCTGCTCGAAGATGTGCTGGAAAGCCTGAACGCGACCCAGTTGTCGCAGCAGCGCTTTCGTGAAGTGGCGCGCATTGCCGGGCTGGTGTTCCAGGGTTACCCGGGTCAGCCGAAGAGCGCACGCCAGATCCAGGCGTCCTCCTCGCTGTTCTTCGAGGTGTTCCGCAAACACGATGCCGGCAATCTGCTGCTGACCCAGGCCCAGCGCGAAGTGATGGAGCAGGAACTCGAACTGACCCGCCTGCGTGACACGCTGACCGAGCTGCACGGCCGCGCCGTCGCGTATCGCGAGGTGGCGCGCGCCACGCCGTTCGGCTTTGCCCTGATGGTCGAGCGCTTCCGCGAAAAACTCACGACCGAAAAACTGTCGGACCGGATCGGGCGCATGCTGCGCGAACTCGAGAAGGCAGCCACGCCGTGAACGGGCGCGCCATCATGCTGGCCGGCGAGAGCATCGTGCTGCTGCCGGAGAAAGCCGTGTACTGGCCGCGCCGCAAGATGCTGGTGATTGCCGACATCCACTTCGGCAAGGCTGCCGCCTTTCGCGCCCAGGGTGTTCCGGTGCCGCGCGGTACCACCAGCGAAAATCTGGCAGGGCTCGACAACTTGATGGCGCAATACGCGGTCGAACAGATTGTGTTTCTGGGCGACTTTCTGCATGCGCGCGCCGCGCATGCCTCGGCCACGCTGGCGGCCATGCTGGCCTGGCGCGCGCGTCATCCGGCTCTGGAACTGGTGCTGGTGCGCGGCAATCACGACAAGCACGCGGGCGACCCGGCCGCGGCGCTGCGCATCAGCATGGTGGATGAACCGCACATGGTGGACGGCTTTGCCTTCTGTCATCACCCGGACATTGCGGCGCCGGGGTATGTGCTGGCGGGACACGTGCACCCCGTGTTCGTGCTGGCGAGCCGGCTCGATTCCATGCGCCTGCCCTGTTTTCTGGCCGGGGCAACGCGCATGATACTGCCGTCCTTCGGTGCCTTTACGGGCGGCCACCCCATCGCGCCTGTTGCTGGTGAGCAGGTGTATGTAAGCTCGGGCGAGGCCATACACTGTGTTCGATAACGTACGGACTCAACAATGAACGCGGGGTACCTTGAAGTGCGCGCCAGAAATACCTGGCATCGCTGTACAACCATTCAAGGAGAACATCATCAAAACCATACAACAACAATTCGCCGGGCTGATGGCAGTTATTCCACTGTGCTTTGTCACGCTCCTGCCTGCGCCTGTGCTCGCGCAGCAACAATACACAACGGCCACGACGCAGGTCGCGCCGCGCATCCGCGGTTTCGAAGTCGATGAAGTACGACGCCTGCGTCCCGGTGTCGACCTCGACTTCACGCTGTACGGCACCCCCGGCGGCCGCGCCAGCCTGGCAATCAAGGGCGCACGCCGCAACCTGGCCCTGACCGAAACCGAGCCTGGCCAATACGAGGGAAGTTACACCATTGGTTCGCGCGATACGATCACCGAAACCAGTGCCGTCACCGCTAATCTGCGCGTCGGCAATCTGGTCACCAGTGGCGTGCTGGCCGAGTCGCTGGTGCGCGGGCGTGGTCCGCGTTCCGAAGGTCCGGCTGCCGGCGCACCGCGCATCGAGCGCTTCGACGTGGTGGGCGATGACCGCCTGACACCAGGCAACGAACTCAATTTCACCTTGATTGGCACCCCTGGCGCCAAGGTCGAGATGGCGATTGACGGTGCGCCTGGCGTGTTCTTCCTGTCCGAAGGGCGGCCTGGCGAATACAGCGGCGAGTATGTTATCCGCCGCAAGGACCGGATCGTCTCGAACAGCGTGGTGACCGCAAATATGCGGATGGGCAACCGGGTTGCTACCGCCAAGCTGAACAAGCCGCTGCAAGTCGCCGCCGTGCCGGAACCGCGCGTGGTTCGCTATTGCACCAACTGCGCCACGGTCGAAGCGATCAATGTGGTGCAGGTCGATGGCGACGGCAACTACCTCGGCACCATTGGCGGCGGCGTGGTCGGCGCCGCGCTGGGCAGCCAGGTTGGCAAGGGCAACGGTCGCACGGCCGCGCAGATTGCCGGCGCACTCGGTGGCGCTTACATCGGCCGCAATATTGAACGCAACGCCAAACGGACCCAGCATTATGAAGTGCTGATCCGCTTCACCAATGGTGGCACCCAGACCGTGACGTACGAAAACGATCCTGGTCTGCGCGTGGGCGAAAAAGTGAAGATCAACAACGGTGTGCTGGAACGCGACGCGTCCTGACCGTCCGCCCGGCCTGAAAGAAAAAGCCCTTCAGCGTGATGCTGAAGGGCTTTTTTTATTGGGGAATCGTGCGGGGCGGGCTCAGATCGTGGTGGCCAGCACCTGGTCATCCCCAGGCTGCTCCGACTTGGCCTTGGCGGCGGCGCTGCTTTGCTTGGCACGCGAGCGCGACGGTGGCAGGCGGCGCAGCGTTTTGAGTGCTTCCGCGTCCTTGATGCCGATCGTGCGCTGATCCACGGTAATGAGGCCGATTTCATTGAAGGCCGACAGCGTGCGGCTGACCGTTTCCAGGGTGAGGCCCAGATAACTGCCGATTTCGTGGCGGGTCATGCGCAGGTTGAACAGTTTGCTGGAGTAGCCCATGGCGGCGAAACGGTCGGCCAGCGAGACCAGGAAGCGTGCCACGCGCGCCTCGGCGGAGAGGGCGCCGAGCATGCCGATCATGGCTTGCTCACGCACCAGTTCGCGGCTCATGACCCCGTACATCACGTTTTCCAGTTCCAGGTGGACGCGGCCGAGTGCCGTCAGTTTTTTGAACGGCAGCAGGATCAGATCGCAATCGGACAGGGCCACTGCTTCGGATGCGTAATGGCGGGTGTGAATGCCGTCCACGCCGAGCATGTCGCCTTTCATGGGGAAGCTGAGCACCTGCTCGTTGCCGAACTCGTCGATCAGCACGGTTTTAAGGAAACCGGAGTTGACGATGTACAAGGTGTCAAAGGCTTGCCCGATGGTATGGACGCGTTGGCCGGTCTTGAACTGCACGTGCTGGAACAGGAGTTCCTCGGAATTGACCGACACTGCTGCCGTGATATGCAGCAGATCGCACACTTCCTTCAGATTGGACCAGAGGCGGCCCTGGCGTTGCCGGCCGGCTTCCATGGGCGAGGAATGCATGGTCGACGAATTGGTAGGGCGGTTATCGGACGTTGGCGTGGACAGCATGCTCATCTCCAGTTGAAAAATTCTTTGGTTTTCAAGCTGTGGCCAGCACGCGGGGTGGGTGCGGCACAGCACGGCTGGGATTAGCTTGCGTCTTGAAAAATGAACCGCAGGAAAGCCCGAATCGTTGGATTTAGTATGCCAACTCGAGTCCGGCATTGATATCAGCGAACGCTGAATATGGGAGTAGGATAGGGCGCGAAACCGTAGGAAGATTCCTACCATGCGTGCCTGCGCTCATAGGGAGAATAGCGCCAGGGAGAGGCTCGCTCAGCGCCTTCGCGCCACCTGCAGAAACGGTCCTGTTGACGCCCGTCGGCACGAAACTGTGGCGCTGATGTCTAAAAACCTTGGTACTCAGGATTTGAACGGCGAGAGCAAGCGGTGCGCCACCGCGTATTGCACCATTTCGGACAGGGAAGTCATCCCCATCTTTTGCATGATACGCGTCTTGTGGGTGCTGACCGTTTTCACGCTCAGGTGCAGGCCGTTCGCGATTTCCGTGATCGATTTCCCGCCGACGAGTAGCGAAAACACCTCGAACTCGCGGTCCGACAGTTGTTTATGCAACAGTTGTTCGTTCGGCGCCATGATGTTCAGGGCCAGCTGTTCCGCGACTTCGGTACTGATATAAGGTCGGCCCGAGGCCACCTTGCGGATGGCGCCGACCAGCTGGGTGCCCGCGCTTTCCTTGGTCAGATAGCCTTGCGCGCCGGCACGGATGGCGCGCACCGCGTACTGTTCTTCTTCATGCATGGTCAGGATCAGGATCGCCAGCTTGGGCGCTTCGCTGCGCACCTGGCGGATCAGGTCGACGCCGCTGCGGCCCGGCATCGACAGGTCGAGCAGGAGCAGGTCGAAGCCGCCCTGGCGCACCAGCGACAGCACCTCGAAGCCATTCGTCGCCTCGCCCACGATCTCGACGTCGAGCGCGCCGTCGAGGATGCGCTTGAGGCCCTCGCGCATGATCGTATGATCATCTGCAATGACGATTCTTATCATCGATGTATCTCCTCGCGCCACGGCGCACCGTGGCTGCTCTATATAGTACACGCCGCAGCGCAGCGTGCCGGCGCCGGCTTCAGGCTGAGGCTGGCTCGTTGAT